>CAJMPT010000003.1 GCA_905215465.1 uncultured bacterium
GGCGCCCAGGTTGCCGTGGCCCAGGCCGACCTTGCGGTCCTCGGCGACGGAGCCGGGGACGGTGAAGGCCTGGATGCCCTCGCCGATGATGGAAGCGGCCTCGGAAGCGTCCTTGGCGCCCTTCTTGATGGCCAGGGCGCAGCCCAAGGTGTAGGCCCACTCGGCGTTCTGGAAGGCGATGGACTGGGTGTTGTGGACGATCTCACGCGGGTTGAAGCCCTTGTCGGTGCAGATCTGCAGGGCCTCCTCGAGGGAGGCGATGCCGTTCTCAGCGAGGCACTTGTTGATCTTCTCGACGCGGCGCTCGTAGCCTTCGAAAGTGACTGCCATTGTTATATCCCTCCCTTTCTACTCGTGAACGGGGAACGTGCTGGCGACGGAGTGGGTCTCCTCGTCGGTACGCGGGTCGATGTACTTGGCGGCGTTCTCCCACTGGCCGTAGTGGCCCATGGCGCCCTGGATGGCCTCCTCGGGGGACTTGCCAGCCTTGAGGGCGTCGGTGAACTTGCCGAGGTTCATGAACTCGAAGGCGATGATCTCGTTCTTGTCGTTCAGAGCCATGCGGGTGACGTAGCCCTGGGCGAGCTCGAGGTAACGGGCGCCCTTGGCCTTGGTGCCGAACATGGTGCCGACCTGGGAGCGCAGGCCCTTGCCGAGGTCGTCGAGGGAGGCGCCGACGGGCAGGCCGTTCTCGGAGAAGGCGGTCTGGGTGCGGCCGTAGACGATCTGCAGGAAGATCTCGCGCATGGCGACGTTGATGGCGTCGCAGACGAGGTCGGTGTTCAGGGCCTCGAGGATGGTCTTGCCGGGAAGGATCTCGGAAGCCATGGCGGCGGAGTGCGTCATGCCGGAGCAGCCGATGGTCTCGACCAGGGCCTCCTCGATGATGCCGTCCTTGACGTTAAGCGTGAGCTTGCAGGCACCCTGCTGCGGGGCGCACCAACCCACACCGTGCGTGAGGCCAGAGATGTCGGAGATCTCCTTGGCCTGGACCCACTTGCCCTCCTCGGGGATGGGTGCGGGGCCGTGATACGCGCCCTTGGCGACGGGGCACATATTCTCGACTTCTGCGGAATACTGCATGTAATGCTCCTCTCCAGAACGATGTCTCTCGGGCGCCTGTTGCGCCTCCGAGCTACCGACCCCCTCAGGTCGGTCAGAGCCATAATCGACGGCCACGAGGGGCCATTCCGTTCCATTTTACGGCACAGAGCGTTCATATGTGACGTTCGGGGGGTAAATTCTTGCCGTCTGCCGTATTCATGGGTACTCGTCCCGTACAATCGGCTTCATGAATTCAGTAGAGAAAAACATACCCCAGGGCGTCTGGAAGCTTGCCCTGGCCGGTTCGGCCGCCATCTGGGGCGGCTCCTTCGTGGTCATCAAGGGCGCCCTTGACGTGGTGCCCGCTTGCTGGCTCATGTTCATCCGCTTCCTGGGCGCCTCCGTCATCGTTGGCGCGCTGTTCAACAAGGCCCTGAGGCGCAACCTGGACGGCAGCCACCTTCTGGCCGGCTCCGTCCTGGGACTGCTCTCGGGCACGGCCTTCCTCATCCAGAACATCGGGCTCACCACCATCACGCCGGGCAGGAACGCCTTTCTCACCGCCACGTACTGCGTCATTGTGCCCTTCATCAACTGGGTGGTGGCCAAGCGCCGTCCCGGCGGCACCAACCTGGTCGCCGCGGCACTGGCCATCCTGGGCGTGGGCCTGCTCTCGCTGGGGGACGACCTCTCGTTCTCGCTCAGCTCCGGAGAGCTGCTGACGCTGGCCGCGGCCGTGCTGTACGCGCTGCACATCGTGGCGGTCTCGCGCTTCTCGGCGGCCCATGACGTCATGACGCTCACCGTGGTGCAGCTGGCGGTGTCCGCCGCGGTCAACCTGGTGGCGTCCCTGGCCCTGGGCGAGGTCCTGGACGTAGCGGTGCTTCTTGACCCCAGCATGTGGGGAGCCCTGTTCTACCTGGTGATCCTCTCGTCCTGCGTGTGCATGGTGGTCCAGAACCTGGGGCAGGCGCACGTGCCGCCTGCGCAGGCCGCGCTGCTGCTCTCGCTTGAGAGCGTGTTTGCCGTGGCGGCGAGCATTGTCTTCTACGGCGAGGTGGTCACGCCTCGGCTGGCGCTTGGATTTGCTTCCATATTTGTTGCGGTTGTGGTGAGCGAGGTGGGCGGAACCCTGGCGGGCCGCCTGCGCAAGGGAGGCAGAGACGCGTGATCCAGGAGATTGGCCAGCGTTACGACAACCACTTTGTGGTCTGCGGGGCAACGGACGCCGACTACGTGCTGCACTATCGCGAGAGGGGCTGCCTGGTCCACGTGACCTCCCACGGCGGCGCCGACGCCTGGGCCGAGGGCAACGCCTTTGACCTGCCACGCGTGAGAGACCTTGCTGAGCGGCCCTCCCGGCTGGTCTACGCGTTTGCCATAGGCGGCGCGCGCTTCTTCCTGGCCCTTGACGACGAGGTGGCCGCGCCCGCGGGCTTTGCGTACGAGGCCGTCAGCTGGCTTCGCTACGCCGAGCCCGCCGAGCTGCTGTTTGCCGTGGTCACGGGCAGCCAGCTTGACCGCTGGTATCGGGACAACCGCTTCTGCTCGCGTTGCGGGCACCCCACGGAGCTTGGCCCCCGCAGCAGGGAGATCGTGTGCCCGGAGTGCGCCAAGATCGTCTACCCCAAGATCTGCCCCGGCGTGATCTGCGCCGTCACCCGCCGCGACGCGGACGGCGAGAAGATCGTGCTCACCAGGTACAACGGCCGCACCACGGCCCTGTGGGCGCTCGTTGCCGGCTTCACCGAGATCGGCGAGCCCCTTGAGGACACCGTCCGCCGCGAGGTCATGGAGGAGGTGGGCCTGCACGTCAAGAACCTGCGCTTCTACAAGAGCCAGCCGTGGAGCTTCACCGACACGCTCCTGGTGGGGTTTTGGTGCGAGGTGGACGGAGACCCGACCATCACCGTCGACCACTCCGAGCTCAAGGAGGCCCACTGGTTTGGCCGCGACGAGATTCCCCTGGAGCGCACGGGCGACCGCGTGAGCCTCACCGGTGAGATGATCGAGCAGTTCAGGCTCCACGGCATCCCGGAGTAGGGGGAGTCTGGGCTTCTCCACGCCCTTCTCGACGTTGAGTGGCGGGCTGGCCGCCGGATTGCCCACCGACATCGGTAGGTCTGCGGCCGGACAGCCTATGCGCCCAGGACGAACTTCTCGATGACCTCGGCCACGGCGCCGGTGTTGTTGTCGGCCTCGCAGACGTAGTCGGCGGCGGCCTTTGCCTCGTCGGTGGCGTTGGCCACGGCGCAGCCCAGGCCCGCGGCGCGGATCATGGAGACGTCGTTTGAGTTGTCGCCGATCGCGATGGTCTCCTTCGGGGCAATGCCAAGGCGGGCGGCTAGGCCCATGAGACCGGCGCCCTTGTTGACGCCCGGCGCGTTGAACTCGAGGTAGCGGTTGCCCGAGTAGTAGACGTCGAGCCCCTCGGTGATGCCTGTCTCGCGCATGCTCTTCTCGATGCGCTCCAGGTGAGACATGCTGAGGCTCATGAAGACGATCTTGACGACGGTCTGGCCGGCGAGAAAGTCCAGCGTGGGCTCCGTGGTCTCCACGATGTTCATGCGCCCCTGGATGTAGACGCGCTCCTCGGGCACGTAGTTGTAGAGGTAGACGGGCCCCAGGGTGTTGACGTGCATGCAGACGCCCTCGCGCACGCCCTTGGCGTAGATCTGGCACGCGCGCCCAAAGGGCAAGGAACAGCTGGTCAGGGGCTCTGCCGAGGAGTTCCTGGTGAGGCAGCCGCCGTTGAACGAGAGCGTGTAGTTCTTCTCGCTTCCGGCAAGCCCAAGCTCCTCGAGCGTCACGCCGACGGAGTCCGCGGGGCGTCCCGTGCAGGGCACGAAGCGCACGCCGCGCTCGCGCGCGGCCGCGATGGCGCGTCGCACGCGCCCGGGGACGTGGTGGTCGTCCGCAAGAAGAGTCTCGTCCAGGTCGCTGGCAACAAGCTTGTACATGGGTCTCCCAACGTCGGCGTTGCTTCCAGGGGCCAAGTCTAGCCGTCTGCGGAGCGGATTGTTTCGCTTGCAAATCGGTGTCGGCCGGCCGTTGACTTCTGTGGCATAGTTCACAAATCGCGCCCAGACGGGGCGCAGCTAGCTGAAGGAGGCTCCGGCATGGCACGGCACGAGGCTGCAGACGTTCGAGCGAGCGAGCGCGTCATCACGCGCGGTCTTCTCGGCGGCGCCACGCTTCTTGCCTCCGGCCTCAACCTACTTCTACTATCGTCCGCGCGTTAGGGCACGCTGACACCTGCGCGCGTGACATGAGCCGTCGGTCCCCAGCGACCGCGGCTATTTTTATCTCTGTAGCCAAGACCAAGTCTGCCAGTCCTTGCACCCACAAGAGATAGGACGCGTCATGACCAGGAAGATCCACATCTTTGACACCACCCTGCGCGACGGAGAGCAGTCCCCCGGCGCCTCCATGAACACCGAGGAGAAGCTCATCGTCGCCCAGCAGCTCATCCGCATGGGCGTCGACGTCATCGAGGCCGGCTTTCCCATCTCCTCCCCGGGCGACTTCCGCTCCGTCCAGGAGATCGGCCGCCTGGCCGGCGACTCCTGCACCGTCTGCGGCCTCACCCGCGCCGTGGACAAGGACATCGACCGCGCGGCCGAGGCCCTGAAGACCGCCAAGCGCCCCCGCATCCACACAGGCCTGGGCGTCTCTCCCTCCCACCTGCGCGACAAGCTCCACATCACCGAGGAGGAGTGCATCGAGCGCGCTCGCCACTGTGTCTCCTACGCCAAGAGGTACGTCGAGGACGTCGAGTTCTATGCCGAGGACGCCGGCCGCTCCGATCAGGACTTCCTGATTCGCGTCATCCAGGCCGCCGTCGACGCCGGTGCCACCGTGGTCAACATCCCCGACACCACAGGCTACAGCCTGCCCGAGGCCTTCGGCGCCCGCATCAAGAGCCTCTCTGACAACGTCATTGGCATCGAGAACGTCATCATCTCGGTCCACACCCACAACGACCTGGGCATGGCCACCGCGCTGGCCCTGGAGGGCGTCAAGAACGGCGCCCGCCAGATCGAGTGCACCATCAACGGCCTGGGCGAGCGCGCCGGCAACACCGCGCTCGAGGAGGTCGTGATGGCCATCAAGATGCACGGCGAGGAGCTGGACGCCCACACCGACGTGGTGACCCCCGAGCTCACGCGTGCCTCTCACCTGGTGAGCCGCATCACCGGCATGAACGTCCAGGCCAACAAGGCCATCGTGGGCGCCAACGCCTTCGCGCACTCCTCCGGCATCCACCAGGACGGCGTGCTCAAGGCCCGCAACACCTACGAGATCATCGACCCCGCCGACGTGGGCGCCGCCGGCTCCGAGATCATCCTCTCCGCCCGCTCCGGCCACGCCGCGTTGCGCCACCGCCTCTCCGAGCTGGGCTACACCTTCAAGGACGAGGAGTTCGACGACGTCTACAACCGCTTCCTGGAGATCGCGGACCAGAAGAAGGAGGTCTACGACGAGGACCTGGAGTCCATGGTCCAGGAGCGCCAGCGCGAGGTGCAGGCCATCTACTCGCTGGACGCCCTGCAGGTCTCTTGCGGCGACCCGCTGGTCCCCACGGCCACGGCGACCATCACCGACGAGCTGGGCGTCTCCCACGTGGTCTGCGCCACCGGCACCGGCCCCGTCGACGCCGCTTACAAGGCCGTTGACCAGGTCGTGGCGGTCCACGGCGACCTGGCGGAGTTCTCCGTCAAGGCCATCACCCGCGGCATCGACGCCATCGGCGAGGTCACGGTGCGCATTACGGCCGAGGACGGCAAGGTCTACACCGGTCGCGGCGCCGACAACGACATCATCGTGTCCAGCGCGAAGGCTTACGTGAACGCCATCAACCGCATGATCCAGACCTCGAGGTCCAAGCAGGGGAAGTAGCCTGCCGACGCTCCCCGCCCTTCTCGCCAGCCTCGGCCCTCACTTCGTTCGCTCGCTGCGCGACTCGGCTGGCGAGAAGGGCGGGAGCCGGGCGGGGACCTGCGGGTGACTTGCCTGGGCGGGCGGTTGATGCACGTGAGCCCTTGCAGGCTGGTAGGCCTCTTAATTTGGAGAGAGAAAGAGAGACAACATGGCACGTCCCATGACTATGGCGGAGAAGATCCTGGCCGACCACGCGGGGCTCGAGGAGGTCGTTCCCGGGCAGCTCGTGGAGTGCGACCTGGACCTCGTGCTGGCCAACGACATCACGGCGCCCATCGCCATCAAGACCGTGCGTGAGATTGGCGCGGGCGTCTTTGACCGCGACCGCATCTGCCTGGTCCCCGACCACTACAGCCCCAACAAGGACATCAAGAGCGCCGAGCAGACCAAGGTGACGCGCGACTTTGCCCACGAGCACCAGATCACCAACTACTTCGAGCAGGGCTGCATGGGCATCGAGCACGCCCTTCTCCCCGAGCAGGGCATCGTGGTGCCGGGCGACCTCATGATCGGCGCGGACTCCCACACCTGCACCTACGGCGGCATCGGCGCGTTCTCTACGGGCGTGGGCTCCACGGACGCCGGCGTGGGCATGGCCACCGGCCGCGCCTGGTTCAAGGTGCCCGAGACCATCCGCTTTGAGATCGATGGCGAGCTGCCCGAGGGGGCGTCTGCCAAGGACATCATCCTGCACATCATCGGCAAGATCGGCGTGGACGGCGCGCTCTACTGCGCCATGGAGTTTGGCGGCTCCACCATCGAGGCGCTCTCCGTCGAGGGTCGCCTGACCATCGCGAACATGGCCATCGAGGCGGGCGGCAAGGCCGGTCTCTTTGAGGTTGACGACAAGTGCCGCGAGTACGTCGAGCGCCGCGCCAAGCGCCCCATCCGCGAGTACCACCCGGACGCCGGTGCCTCCTACAAGCAGGTCATCAAGATCGACGCCTCTGATATCGTGCCGTGTGTCTCGTGGCCGCACCTGCCCTCCAACACCCACCCCGTGTCCGAGAGCCGCGACATTGCCATTGACCAGGCCGTCATTGGCTCCTGCACCAACGGCCGCATCGAGGACATGCGCGCCGCCGCCGAGGTGCTGCGCGGACGCGTGGTCGCCGACAACGTGCGCTGCATCGTCATCCCGGCCACCCAGGGCGTCTGGCTTCAGTGCGTCCACGAGGGCCTCATGGACGTCTTCATCAATGCCCACTGCGTGGTCTCCACACCCACCTGCGGCCCCTGCCTGGGCGGCTACATGGGCATCCTCGCCGCGGGCGAGAGGTGCGTGAGCTCCACCAACCGCAACTTCGTCGGCCGCATGGGCGACCCCACCTCAGAGGTCTACCTGGCAAGCCCGGCCATCTGCGCCGCCTCCGCGGTCGCCGGCCACATCGCGCTGCCCTCCGACCTCGACTAGCAACCTACGGGGACGCCGGGCCCAAGGCCCGCGCCCCTCCTCCCAGGAAAGGAAGTCCCATGCAGTTCAAGGGAACCGTATTCCGCTATGCCCGCGATATCGACACCGACGTTATCATCCCGGCCCGCTACCTCAACACCTCCGACCCGGCCGAGCTCGCCAAGCACTGCCTGGAGGACCTCGACACCACCTTTACCAGCCGCGTGAAGCCGGGCGACATCATTGTTGCCGACGAGAACTTCGGCTGCGGCTCCAGCCGCGAGCACGCCCCTGTGGCCATCAAGGCCGCGGGCGTCAGCTGCGTCATCGCAAAGAGCTTCGCGCGTATCTTCTACCGCAACTCCATCAACATGGGCCTGCCCATTCTCGAGTGCCCCGAGGCGGTCGACGCCATCTCCGAGGGCGACGTGGTGAGCGTCGACGCGGGCACCGGCACCATTACGGACGAGACCACCGGCGCCGTCTTCCACGCGCAGCCGTTCCCGGCCTTCATCCAGGAGATTATCAACGACGGCGGCCTCGTGGCGCGCACCAAGCGCGTGCTGGCCGCAAAGAAGGGCGAGTAGCCATGGCCGCAAAGACGTACAAGATCTGCTGCCTGTCGGGCGACGGCATCGGGCCCGAGGTCATCGCCGAGGGCAAGAAAGTCCTGGCGGCCGTGGGCGCTAAGGCCGGCGTCGAGTTCACCTTCCAGGACCATCTCATCGGCGGCGCCGCTATTGACGCGTGCGGCGACCCGCTGCCCGACGCCACACTCGAGGCGGCCAAGGCGTCCGACGCGGTCCTTCTCGCCAGCGTGGGCGGGCCCAAGTGGGACTCCACCGACCCCAACGCCCCTCGCCCCGAGCAGGGGCTTCTGCGCATCCGCAAGGGGCTGGGCCTCTACACCAACCTGCGCCCCGTCAAGATCTACGACGCCCTGGCCAGCGCGTCCACGCTGCGCCCGGAGGTCATCCGCGGCGTCGACATGGTGCTCGTCCGCGAGCTCACGGGAGGCATTTACTTCGGCTGCCGCGAGCGCTTCTACGACGAGGAGGGCGCGGGCGAAAACGGCGGTCGTGGCCAGCGCGCCTACGACATGATGGAGTACCGCGAGTACGAGGTCGTTCGCATCGCGCGCCAGGCGTTCGAGGCCGCGCGCAAGCGTAAGAACAAGGTGACGAGCGTCGACAAGCGCAACGTGCTGGAGACCTCCCGCATGTGGCGCGAGATCGTCCACCGCGTCCACGACGAGGAGTACCCGGACGTGGAGCTGGAGGACCTTCTCGTCGACAACACGGCCATGCAGCTCATCAACCGCCCCGCCGACTTCGACGTCGTCGTGACCGAGAACATGTTCGGCGACATCCTCTCCGACGAGGCCGCCCAGATCACGGGCTCGCTCGGCATGCTTGCCTCCGCCTCGCTCGGCGACGGCGTGAGCCTGTTCGAGCCGTCCGCCGGCTCCGCGCCCGACATAGCGGGGCTCGGTGTGGCGAACCCGCTCGCCCAGATCCTGTCTGCCGGCATGCTGCTCACCTACGCGCTCAACATGACCGAGGAGGCCGGCTGGATCGAGGCCGCCGTGGAGCGCGTCCTCAACGAGGGCTGGCGCACCCGCGACATCGCCGACGAGAGCACCCCCGCCGACCACATCCTCGGTACCTCCGCCATGGGCGACAAGGTCGTCGCCGCGCTGTAGAGTAAACGACAACGGCCCCTTTGCCCGAGCACAGACCGGCAAAGGGACTTTTTTGCTTGGCGGCAGCGCGGCGTGCTCGCGCAAGGGGGTGCTTGTATGCATGACGACTACGCAAAAGCCCGTAAACTCGGCCTCAAGCAGGTGCGCCGCGATATCGCGAACGGCCGCTACCCGTATCCGCCGGCGCTCGACGACCTTCTGAAGGGCTCCGGCTCCCAAGGAGAGGTGCACGTAGGGCTTCTTGACGTGGACACCGACCTCGTGGCGGGTACGCGCACTCGCGGCAGACAGAGTATGTTCTCGCGCGGCTTCATGCCCTTGGGTGAGCCCGGCTCGGAGTTCGCGGCCAAGTGGATCGCCCTGTACGACTCCCAGCTTGAGGAGGGTGTGCGCGAGCCGATCGAGGTTTTCGAGTATCAGCAGCGCTTTTATGTCCAAGAGGGCAACAAGCGCGTGTCCGTTGCGCACTGCCTCGGGTCGCCGACCATACCGGCTGAGGTCTCGCGCGTCGTCCCCATGGCAACCGACGAGCGTGCATGGGCGCTCTACAACGCGTTCTCCAAGTTCTACGGCGTGTGCCCCGTCTATGGCATAGCGGTGTCGAGCCCCGACGCCTACGAGCGGCTTGCAGACCTCGCCGGCCGCAGCCTCGACGCCCCGTGGCCCGATGACGACGTCGCCGCCCTGCGCGCCGCCAGGAAGCGCTTCGCCGCAGCGTTTCGCAAGAACGGCGGGTACGACCTCGACCTTGAGCTCGGCGACGCCTTCATCGCGTTTCTGCGCACCTGCGGGTATGCTGGTGCCCTCGCCCTGACCTCGGCGCAGACCGAAGAGCTCGTGAAGAGCTCCTGGGCAGACCTCATCCGCGCCGTCTCGGCGACCCAGGCGGTCCCAGTCCACCTCGAGGAGCCGGGGGCGAACCGGCCCGCGCTGGGGCAGGGTATCGCCAGCCTGGCAAAGGGGCTCGCGAGCCCCCGCCCCTTCAACGTCGCGTTCATCTACGACGAGGATGCGCAGACATCCGGCTGGGTCGCCTTGCACGAGGCCGGCAGGCTCGGCCTTGAGGCGCGCCTTGGGGGCACGGTCCACACGCGTGCCTACCCCGAGTGCGGCTCGGACGCCGCCTTCGACGAGGCGGTGCGCGACGCCGCGTCCATGCCGGCAGACCTCGTGATCAGCGTCCAGCCCACGCAGATGGCGCAAACCATGCGCGCGGCGGCGGCGCACCCCGAGATTCGTTTCCTCAACTGCTCCGCGCTCGCCCGCGGGGTGGTTCGCACGTTCTCATGCCGAATGTACGAGGCAAAATACCTGCTCGGGATGGTCGCCGGCGCGTTCTCGGCGAACCATCGCGTGGGTTATGTGGCCGAAAGCCCCGTTATGGGCACCCTGGCGGAGATAAACGCCTTCGCCCTCGGTGTCGCCGCAACCGACCCCTTCGCCGAGGTCCACCTTGCCTGGATCGGCGCTCACGGCTACGACTGGCGGCGCGACCTCGTGCAAAAGGCGCAAGTGAGCGTCGTATCCGGTCGAGACAACCCCGACCCGGTCGACCCCAGGCGCCCTTGGGGCCTGTTTGCCGTGACGGACGACGGGGCTGTGGTCGATCTCGGGCACCCCGTCTGGAACTGGAGCCGCTATTACGAGCTCATGATTCGTTCCATCAAGGGAAGTGCCTGGGCGCGCGAGGGGCGCGAGAACAAACAGCAGGGGCTCAACTACTGGTGGGGCATGAGCTCGGGCGTGATCGACGTGTTTTTAAGCAATGAGGTGCCCTACGGCGTCCGCAAGGTGGTCGCCTGTGCCCGGCAGGCGATCATGAGCCATCAGCTCGAGCCTTTCTCCGGAGAGCTCTGCTCCCAAACGGGCGTGGTCCAGCTCGCCGGTGCCCTGCGCCTCGATGCCGACAAGATCGTGCGGATGAACTGGCTCGCCCAAAACGTCGTGGGATCCATCCCCGGCTCCGACGAGCTCGTCGCCCAGTGCAAAGAGCAAGTAAAGGTCGCGGGCATCGGCGAGAAAGCCCTTGCCGCGCCCGCGCGCCGTACCGTCCCCGGGTCGTGCGCCCCTGCGGGGGAGGGAGATGCCCGATGAGGATCTTGGCCATTGCCGACGAGGAGGAGTCTTGGCTCGCGGACAGGTTTCGCCCCCACAGCCTCGATGACGTTGACCTCATCGTTTCGTGCGGGGATCTGCCCGCCCGCTATCTCTCCAACCTTGCCGACCTGTCCAACAAGCCCCTGGCCTTCGTGCCGGGAAACCACGACGCCGCCGAGGCGGAGCAGGGGGTCCCGGGGTGCGTGGACATCGACGGGACGATCCGGCGCTTTCACGGCCTTCACATAGCGGGACTCGGCGGCTCGCTCGCCTACAACGATTCGGTCTACGGATACACCGAGTCCCAGATGGCAAGAAGGGCCTCACGCCTCGCGGTGCTCACCTACGCCGCAGGCGGCATCGACCTTTTGGTCACGCATGTCCCGCCGCGTGGCTTCGGGGACCTCGAGGATTACGCGCATAACGGGTTCTCCTGCTTCAACAAGCTGCTCGAACGGGCATCTGCCCCGATCATGCTCCATGGCCATATCCACCGCGGTTACGGCCGGATGGCGGACGAGGTCACGCACGCAAGCGGAACGCGCGTCATCAACTGCGCAGGTCATGCCTATATCGATATTCCGGACAGTGCGATTCCTGCTCGCGTCGATAGGCGCATTTGGGAGCCTCGGGCGCTGTAGACGGTTCCATGCGGGTCCAATCGGGGCCCGTAACGTTCTGAAAGTGCGTCGTAAGCCTTCTTTATTCATGTAATGAATGCCGCTGGCGATGATAATGCTACCGCCGGCGGCATCAATTGGAAACCTTTCCATTTTTCGAACGGGTATTAGAGATAATACAGGTCAGGGAAATGGAAACGTTTCCAAGCATGAGGCTTGGAACACGGTCAGGGAGGTCGCTATGATGCTCGATCGTCGTTCGTTCGTCACCGCGGGACTGGGCGCCTTTGGCGCGGTTGCTCTGAGCGCGTGCGGAAGCGGGAACACCGACTCCGACTCCGGCTCTGACAAGAAGGAGGCCAAGGGTCAGGTCTACTACCTCAACTTCAAGCCCGAGCAGGATGAGCAGTGGCAGGAGCTCGCCAAGGTCTACACCGATGAGACCGGCGTGCCCGTGACGGTCAAGACCGCCGCCTCCGGCCAGTACGAGACCAGCCTCAAGGCCGAGATGGCCAAGAGCCAGGCCCCCACGCTCTTCCAGGTCAACGGCCCCGTCGGCCTTGCCTCCTGGAAAGACTACTGCTACGACCTCGACGGAGCCGAGATCTTGAAGGGCCTCACCAACGACGCCTTCGAGCTCAAGGGCGACGACGGCAAGATCAAGGCCGTCGCCTACGTCGTCGAGACCTACGGCCTCATCTACAACAAGGATCTGCTCAAGAAAGCCGGCCACGATGCCAGCGAGATCAGCGACTTCGACAGCCTGAAGAAGGTCGTCGAGGACATCACCAAGCGCAAGGACGAGCTGGGATTTGCCGCCTTCACCTCCGCCGGCATGGACTCCTCCGATGACTGGCGCTTCAAAACCCACCTCGCCAACCTCCCCATCTACTACGAGTACAAGGACGAGGGCATCACCAGCACCGACGCTATCAAGGGCACCTACCTGCCCCAGTACCGCAACATCTGGGACCTCTACATCAACAACGCCACCTGCGAGCCTGGCCTCATCTCCACGAAGACTGCCGACGACGCGGACGCCGAGTTCGTCACTGAGCAGGCGGTCTTCTATCAGAACGGCACCTGGGACTACGCGAACCTCGTTGACCTGGGCAGCGACAAGCTCGGCATGCTCCCGATTTACATCGGAGCCAAGGGCGAGGAGAACCAGGGCCTGTGCGCCGGCTCCGAGAACTACTGGTGCGTGAACAAGAACGCCTCCGAGGACGATATCAACGCCACGCTCGAATTCATCAACTGGTGCGTCACCTCCGACACCGGCACCAAGGCCATGTGCGGCTCCGAAGGCGGTATGCCCTCCGGCGCCGACGGTATGGGCTTCGTGATCCCCTTCGAGACCGCGATGGACACCGGCAACAAGCTCAACGAGATCGCCGACGAGTACGCTAAGAGCGACAAGGTCCCCGTTGACTGGTGCTTCTCCACGATGCCCTCCGAGCAGTGGAAGGACGGCGTTGGCTCTGCCCTCACCACCTACGCCGCCGACCAGAGCGACGCGAACTGGGATGCCCTCAAGACTGCATTCGTCGACGGCTGGGCTACCGAGGCCGCCGCGGCGAAGGCCAAGTCCGAGTAATCGACTCCGTCCAGGCAAGGATTCGTGCCGGTAGCCACACCGCCTTTCCTTCTTAGAAGCTCGTCCAAGCCTCTTCCCCCCTTCGAAAGCGGCGGGCGGACAACCCGCCTGCCGCTTTCCTATATTAAGGGGGTGAATTACAGGATCGATTCAACTGCAAAGGAGGTCGGCTCTATGGAAAAAGCCATTAAACGATATATGCCGATCTTTGTGTTGCCGACGCTATTTGCTTTTATCATCGGTTTCGTGATTCCGTTCATCCTGGGCATTGGGCTTTCGTTCTGCAACTTCACCACGGTCACCGACGCAACCTTCACGGGGCTGCAGAACTACATCGACGCCCTGAACGACACGGTCTTCCAGCACGCGTTTTGGTACACGGCGCTGTTTACAGTGGCTTCGGTCGTGGTCATCAACGTCGCGTCCTTCGCCTTGGCGATGGCGCTCACCCAGAAGCTGCGCGGGACTAACATCTTCCGCACGGTCTTCTTTATGCCCAACCTTATCGGCGGCATCGTCTTGGGCTATATCTGGCAGCTCATCTTCAACGGCATCCTGGTCAACTACTCGCAGTCAATCAGCCTTAACGAGTGGTACGGCTTCGCCGGACTTTTGATCCTCGTCGCGTGGCAGCAGATCGGTTACATGATGATCATCTACATCGCCGGCCTTCAGGCAATCCCCGGCGACGTCTTGGAGGCCGCCGAGATCGACGGGGCGAGCGGGTTCAAGCGCCTGTTCAAGGTCACGATCCCGATGATGATGCCCTCCATCACGATCTGCCTGTTCCTTACCGTGACCAACGGCTTCAAGCTCTTCGACCAGAACCTCTCGCTTACAGCGGGCGAGCCCTCGAAAATGTCCGAGATGTTGGCGCTCAACATCTACAGCACCTTCTATGGGCGCACCGGCTGGGAGGGCGTCGGTCAGGCCAAGGCCGTGATCTTCTTCATCATCGTCGTCGCCATCGGTCTTATCCAGCTGCGCGCGACGCGCTCCAAGGAGGTGCAGCAGTAATGGGCAAAAAGAAGGACATCAAGAGCTGGCTCGGTACCGCGGGGTTCACGTTCTTGTGCCTGGCGTGGATTGCCCCCATTGTCATCGTGCTCTTCGACTCGTTCAAAAAGCGCACCTTCATCAACCTCGAGCCGTTCGCCCTTCCCACAGAGAAGACCTTCGTGGGCTTCGAGAACTACCTCTCGGCGATCAACAAGTACGGGTTCCTCGACGCCGTGGGCTGGACCGTTTTCATCACCGTGGGCTCTGTCATCGCGATTCTTCTGTGCACCTCGATGTGCGCTTGGTTCATCACGCGTATTCAGAACTTCTTCACCAAGCTCATTTACCTGCTGTGCGTCTTCTCGATGGTCGTTCCGTTCCAGATGGTCATGTTCACCCTCGCCCTCACCTCCGATAGGCTGGGCCTCAACACGCCGTGGGGCATCATCATCGTGTACTTGGGCTTCGGCGCGGGGCTCGCGGTGTTCATGTTTACCGGCTTCGTCAAATCGATTCCCGTTGAGATTGAGGAGGCGGCGATGATCGACGGGTGCACGCCGCTGCGCACGTTCTTCTCGATCGTGCTCCCGATCATGAAGCCGACCTACATCAGCGTCGGTATCCTCGAGATCATGTGGGTGTGGAACGACTTCCTGCTGCCGTATCTGGTGCTCGACACGAATAAGTACAAGACAATTTCCATCGTCATCCAGTTTATGAAGGGTTCCTATGGCCGCGTCGACATGGGTGCTATCATGGCTGCACTCATTATGGCTGTCATCCCGGTGATTGTCTTCTACCTCGCGGCCCAGAAGCACATCATCAAGGGCGTCGCCGCAGGCGCCGTCAAGGGATAGAACGGATACCCAAGGTGGACATCAGAGATATCGCGCGCCTGTCCGGCTACGGGGTGGGGACGGTTTCCCGCGTGCTCAACGGGCATCCCAACGTGAGCGACCGAGCTCGCAAGAAGGTCCTCGCGGTCGTCGAGGAGCAGGGCTATGAGCCGAACGGCAATGCGCGATATCTCAAGGCTCAGGCAAGGACGCCGATCGCCATATTCGTCAAAGGCTCGCGCAACATGCTCTTTTTCGAGCTTCTGGAGGAAATCGAATTTCGCCTGGCGGCTTCCGGCGAAGACGCCCAGGTCAATTATCTGGACGAGGATGAGAATGAGGTCAAGCGGGCACTGGATTTTCAGCGTATCCGCAACCCGAAGGGCATTATCTTTCTGGGCGGCGACCCCGACTACTTCAAAGAGAGCTTCGCCGAGGTCACCGCTCCTTCCGTTCTCATCACGAACTCCGCCGCCGGCCTAGGTTTTTCGAACCTCTCGAGCGTCCGTACCGACGACGCCGCTGCCGCGCGCTGCGCGATCGACGAGCTTGTGGGCGCGGGGCACAAACGGATCGGAATCGTGGGAGGCAACCGCGTATCGGGTCAGATCTCCGGCATCCGCGCCAATGCCGCCGCGGACGAGCTTGGTCGCTACGGCCTGGAGTTCGACTTCGATCGCGATTATTGCCCCGGCCACTACACGATGGACGATGGCTACCTGGCAATCGAGCACCTGCTCAGGCGCGCGCCCGACATCACCGCGGTGTTCGCCCTGTCCGATGTCATCGCGCTGGGCTGTGTCCGTGCGGCAAAGGATATGGGGCTAAGCGTCCCGGAGGACCTGTCCATCGTCGGCTTCGACGGAATCGACCTCGCCCGTTTCAGCGTTCCGCGCCTGACCACGATCCAGCAGGACACCCATAAGCTTGCCTGCTACGGGGTCGATACGATTCTTGCCGCCATCAATGGCGAGCTTACGGAGCCAGCCCACTACTCCGTCCCGTTTACCATTCTCAAACGCGAGAGCGTTCGCCGGCTCTAGGCGAGCAGCTCACGTAAAAACCGAAAGAGGCTCACCATGCGAAGCGCCGGCATTATCATGCCCATCAGCTCGCTTCCGTCGGCATACGGCATCGGCACCTTGGGCGCCCAAGCGCGTTCCTTCGTCGACTTCCTTCACGATGCCGGCCAGACGGTTTGGCAGGTCTTGCCCGTGGGACCAACGGGATTCGGCGACTCGCCGTACCAGTCCTGCTCCTCGTACGCGGGAAACCCCTACTTCATCGACTTCGAAGACCTGACTTCGTGGGGCTACTTGACCCCGGACACCTATCGCGGAGTCAATTGGGGCGGCGATTCCGGCCGAGTCGACTACGGGATGCTCTACCGCGAGCGTTTCGCGGTTCTCGCCTGCGCCGTGAGTCGCCTCGAGGCCAGCGAACCGGAGCGACTTGAGCGTTTTTGCGAGCAGCAGGCTTTCTGGCTCGATGACTATTCGCTCTACATGGCTTTGAAGAAGCACTTCGGCGGTCTGCCCTGGCACAAATGGCCCGACGAGTACCGTCTTCGCAATGCCGAAGCTCTCGAGCGCGCAAGGCGGGAGCTCGACGAGGACGTGCGGCTTTGGAAGGGAATTCAGTTCTTCTTCTTTGCCCAGTGGTCGCGGCTGCACGAGTATGCCCGCGAGCGCGGGGTGCAGATCCTCGGTGACCTTCCGATCTACTGCGCCGAGGACTCCGCCGATGTATGGGCATCCCCAGAGCAGTTTCAGCTTGATGCCGACCTTAGGCCCCGAGAGGTGGCCGGGTGCCCTCCCGACGGATTCTCCGCCACGGGCCAGCTGTGGGGAAACCCGCTCTTTGACTGGACGAGCATGGAGGCGGACGGGTATTCTTGGTGCATTCGCCGCATCGACTTTCAGTTCGGGCTCTACGATATGCTACGCATCGACCATTTTCGCGGCTTCGACTCCTACTACGCGATTCCGGCGGACGCCTCCGACGCGCGCGGGGGGCGCTGGCGCAAAGGCCCCGGCATGAAGTTCTTCCGCGCCCTGACCAAAGCGATTGGGCCCCGCAATATCGTGGCCGAGGACCTCGGGTTCCTCACGCAGTCTGTCCACAAGCTCCTTGCCGACTCTGGCTACCCGGGAATGAAGGTTCTTCAGTTCGCCTTCGACTCGCGCGACGGCGGCGGGCGCGGCTACCAGCCGCACAACTACCCTCACAACTGTGTGGCGTACGTGGGAACGCACGACAACGACACGGCGCTCGGCTGGCTTGCCGCGGCAGACCCGGGCGATGTGCGCCTTGCCCGCGAGTACCTGAAGCTCAACGAGGACGAGGGGGAGGCCTGGGGCATGATGCGCGGCGTCTGGGCAAGCCCGGCAGACCTCGCCATCGTTCAGATGCAGGACCTCCTTTGTCTGGGCTCCGAGGCCCGCATGAACGTGCCCTCCACCTTGGGTGGGAACTGGTGCTGGCGTGCTGCGCGGGGTTCCTTCGACCATGCCCTGGCACAGAAGGTCCGCCGCCAAATGAGTTTGTACGAGCGCTTGCCGCAAATAACTGGAAACGTTTCCAAAATAAGTGATAATGGGATGGAATCAGAGGCACATTCGAAGGGAACGCCGGAATCGAGCGATCGAAAGGAAGCGCAACCGATGGCTCTGCAGAATCAGCTGGATGCCGAGCTGGATAAACTCGGCGTGAGCGGGCGAGAGCCCAGCCGCTGGGAGCTTCTCTTTGCGCTTACCTCTGCGGTCCGCGCGATCGAGGGAGAGCTCGTCCCCGCGCCGGGCGACCGAAAGCTGTACTACTTATCCGCTGAGTTTCTCGTCGGTCGTCTGCTTCGCTCCAACCTCATAAACCTCGGGCTTCTTGACGAGGCCAAGCGCGTTCTTGGGTCCTATGGGACCACGCTCGAGGAGATCGAGGACATCGAGCCCGAGCCCTCTCTCGGAAACGGTGGACTCGGGCGCCTGGCGGCGTGCTTCATGGATTCCATCGCCTCGCTGGGCCTTCGCGGCGACGGCGTGGGGCTCAACTATCACTACGGCCTGTTCCGCCAGGATCTCTCGAGCGGAAACCAGCGCGAGCTCCCTGACGTATGGATCGAGCCGGAGTCGTGGCTCGAGGACACCTCCATCGAGTTTACGGTGCCCTTTGGGGATTTCGACCTCAAGGCGAAGCTTTACAACATCGATGTCCCGGGCTACCGAAATGGGGTGGCGAACAAGCTCCACCTCTTCGACGTCGAGAAGCCCGCGCCCGCGCCCGCCAGCGGTATTGACTTCGACAAGGGCGACATCAAGCATCAGATGACGTCGTTCCTCTATCCCGACGACTCCGACGACGCTGGCCGCCTGCTGCGCGTCTACCAGCAGTATTTCCTTGTGAGCGCGGGCGCTCAGCTCATCATGCGCGAGCTCGAGGCCGCAGGTCACAAGGCGAGCGAGCTCGACCGATACGTCGCGGTGCAGATCAACGACACCCACCCCTCGATGGTTATCCCCGAGCTCATCAGGCTGCTCGAGCAGCGCGGGATCAAGTTCGGCGACGCCGTCGGCATCGTCGAGCGCACCTGCGCCTACACCAACCACACGATCCTCGCCGAGGCGCTCGAGAAGTGGCCGATGGGCTTCATCAGGCGCGTGGCGCCTCAGCTCGTCCCCATTATCCGCGCGCTCGACGAGATCGCTCGCTCCCGCGGCGCGGAGGATTCCCTTGCGGTCGTCGACGCCGACGACGTGGTGCACATGGCCCACATGGATGTTCATTTCTCGTCGAAGGTCAACGGTGTGGCGGCCCTGCATACACAGATCCTCGAGGGGACCGAGATGCGCGGCTTCTACGAGATGTACCCCGGGAAGTTCACGAACAAGACGAACGGCGTGACCTTCCGTCGCTGGCTCATGGGCTGCAACCCCGCTCTATCCCGGCTCGCCACCCAGACGCTTGGAGAGGGCTGGAAGACCAACCCCGACGAGCTGAGGGGCCTTGAGAACCGCGCCGGCAGCGATGCCTTCATCCGTCGCATCATCGACATCAAGGACGGCAACAAGAAGGCCTTCAGCAAGTGGCTCGAGGACAAGAAGGGCGTGCGCGTGAACCCCGACTCGATCTTCGATGTCCAGATCAAGCGCCTGCACCAGTACAAGCGCCAGCAGATGAACATGCTCTACGTGATCCACAAGTACCTCGATATTAAGGGCGGCAACAACCCCGTCCGCCCGCTCACGGCGATCTTCTCCGCGAAGGCGGCACCCGCCTACACGCTGGCAAAGGACACGATCCACACCATCTGCTGTCTCTCCAAGCTCATCGCCGAAGACCCCGAGGTTGCCCCGTGGCTGCAGGTCGTCATGATCGAGAACTACAACGTGACCGTCGCCGAGCACCTGATTCCCGCTGCCGACATCTCGGAGCAGATCAGCCTCGCGTCCAAGGAGGCGAGCGGCACGGGCAACATGAAGCTCATGGCCAACGGCGCGCTTACCCTGGGCACGCGCGACGGTGCCAACGTGGAAATCGCCGAGCTCGTGGGCGAGCACAACATCTATCAATTTGGCGCGACGTCCGAGGAGGTCATCGACCTGTACAAGAGCGGGGGCTACGACCCCGAGCAGTACTGCGCGAAGCCTCGCGTCGCCCCGTTGGTCGAGTTCGTCGTGAGCCCGCAAATGCTCGCGATCGGCAACGAGGAGAGCCTACGCCGCGTGCGCGACGACTTCCACAGCAGCGACTACTTCATGGCGCTTCTTGACCTCGAGGACTACATCGACCGCAAGGAAGAGATGCTCGCGGATTACGAGGACCGGATGGAGTGGGGGCGCCGGTCGCTCGTCAACATCGCCCGCTCCGGGTTCTTCTCGAGCGACCGCACCATCGCGGAGTATAACCGCGACATCTGGCACCTCAAGTAGTCCCGGGTCTGGCAAGAAACCCTTGCTCGCACCTATTGACCGAAGGAAATTGCCCCAGCAGGGGGAAGAGAAAGGATCCGTCATGTCCAGCGTTTCTCTGCGTCACATCGAGAAGGTCTATCCAACGAGCGGGTCGCGCAAGAAGAAGGGCAACAAACATAACCTCAAGGTCACCGACGAGGGCGTCGTTGCCGTCGAGGACTTCAACCTCGAGATCGCCGACCGCGAGTTCATCGTGCTCGTCGGCCCCTCCGGCTGCGGCAAGTCCACCACGCTGCGCATGATCGCCGGCCTGGAGGACATCACCCGCGGCGAGCTCTACATCGACAACAAGCTCGTGAACGACGTCGAGCCCAAGGACCGCGACATCGCCATGGTCTTCCAGAACTACGCCCTGTACCCGCACATGACCGTGCGCGGCAACATGGAGTTCCCGCTCAAGTTGCGCAAGATGCCCCAGGACGAGATCGACAAGCGCGTGGAGAACGCCGCGGCGATGCTGGACATCACCGAGTACCTGGACCGCAAGCCCAAGGCGCTCTCCGGCGGCCAGCGCCAGCGCGTGGCCATTGGCCGTGCCATCGTGCGCGAGCCGAAAGTGCTGCTCATGGACGAGCCCCTCTCGAACCTCGACGCGAAGCTCCGCAATCAGATGCGTGCCGAGATCATCAAGCTCCGCCAGCGCATCGACACCACGTTCGTCTACGTCACGCACGACCAGACCGAGGCAATGACGCTGGGCGATCGGATCGTCATCATGAAAGACGGTGTGGTTCAGCAGGTTGGGACGCCGCAGGAGGTCTTCGACCACCCACGCAACCTCTTTGTCGCGGGCTTCATCGGCGTGCCTCAGATGAACTACTACGATGCCGACCTCGAGGTCACCTCGGACGGATCGTACGTGGTCGACGTCGACGGCACCAAGTTCGTGCCGAGCGAGGCGAAGCAGCAGGCGCTGCGCGCGGCGAAGGTCGCCCCACAGCCCATCATCCTCGGCGTGCGTCCCGAGAACATCTCGCTTGCCACCACCGGAAGCGTGATCGGCGGCAAGGTTGAGGTCACCGAGATGATGGGCGCCGACGTCCACGTCCACGTGAGCACCCCCGGCGGCGAGACCATCGTCATCGAGCGCAGCGCCTTGCACGACGCCAACGCCCTGAGCATCGGCGACGCCGTTTCCTTCACCTTCGACGGCGCCGCCATGCACCTCTTCTCGAAGGAGAGCGAGCTCAACCTCGAACCGTAGGTCGTCTCGGGAACGGCCTGGTCTCCATAGGCGTTATCGCTGACGCCCCAGCAGCCCGCTCAGGCTGCTGGGGCGTTTTTGTGGCGCGGGGGCAGGGGCTGCGAGCGCTGTCCTTTTAACGGGGTTGCCAACACGGAGGGAGCCATGTGATAAAGGCTGCATTCTTTGATATCGACGGCACGCTGCTCAGCCCAGAAACGGACAGGGTGATACCGCAGGGCACCAAGGACGCGCTCGTTGAGCTGAGGCGCCGCGGCGTGAAATGCATCATTTGCACCGGCGGGCCTAGGGCTCAGCTCCTATGGTGCATCCGAGACGGTTTTTCCGGCTTCGAGGGCGGCTTCGACTCCTATATCACCATGACAGGCTCGCTGTGCTACGACGCGGATGGTGTCTATGCGGACACCCCCATCGACCATGAGGTCTCTTCTCGCTTCATCGAACTTGCCAGCCGAGGGGGCTTCGACATCCTGGTGCTTAACCGCGAGGGCTCGTTTGCCAGCGGCCATGGCCGCGGAATGCTCGACCTCGAGGAGATGGTGGCATTCAAATACCCCGATGCCGACATCCGCGAACTTGCAAAGAAGCCCATCTACCAGTTCTGCGCCTTTGTCCCGCCCGAGCAAGACGACGATCTTCGCCGCGCCATGCCGGACTGCATCATAACTCGCTGGTGCGACATATTCTGCGACATCGTGCCCTCGAACAGCAGCAAGCCTGTCGGCATCAAGGCGGCCCTCACGCACTACGGCATCTCGCGCGACGAAACCATCGCCTTCGGCGACGGCGGCAACGACGTTACCATGCTCCAGTACGTTCGCATCGGCGTGGACATGGGCAACGGCAACCTCGAGACCAAGCGCGCAGCCGACTTCGTAACCGACGGCGTGCAAAACGACGGCATACCCAAGGCGCTGCGCCGTCTCGGCCTCATCGACTGATCTGCGGCTTTAGGTGGCGTCTTTGTTTCTATCGCGAGGCGAGGGGCCCGGCAAGAAGAACTCGCTTCTTGCCGGGCCCCTCGCCTCGCGGGGTGGACCTCATTTGTTTACAGGAGCTCGCCGTGCTTGCGGATGTAGCGGCTCCGGGCAACCAACACACAGGTTGCGTATCCCAAAATCACAAGTGCCAGAAGCGCGAAGAACATAGGTGGCAGCGCGTAGAAGTCGAGCGCGGCGCCGATGGGCGAGAAGGGCAGGGCGCACGCGACGGCGATTCCGACGGCACCCAGCGCGCACAGCGGCAGCGCCGCACGGCTGCCTGCGAACGGGACCTTCTCGGTGCGGATGAGGTGCACGACGAGGGTCTGCGTCCACATGCTCTCGATGAACCACCCGGCCTGGAAGGTGCCGATGAACAGTGCCTGGCCTGCCGCGTTCAGGGTACCCCAGGCGCCGCCCGCGACAGCGGGGCACACCCAGAAGAACAGCGCCGCAAAGGTGAGGATGTCAAAGACGGAGCTCAGGGGGCCGAAGGCGGCCATGAAGCGGCGCACCGATCCGGTGTCCCAGCGGCGCGGGCGGGCGATGGCCTCTTCGTCGACGTTGTCCCACGGCACAGCGGTGCACGTGAGGTCGTAGATGAGGTTGAGCAGGAGCAGCTGGACCGCGGTCATGGGAAGGAACGGCAGGAACAGCGCCGCCACCAGGACCGAGAAGATGTTGCCGAAGTTGGAGCTCACGGTCATCTTCACGTACTTGATCATGTTCGCGTAGGTGCGGCGGCCGCACTCGATGCCGTGCTCGAGCACCATGAGGTCCTTCTCGAGCAGGATGATGTCGGCCGCCTCGCGCGCCACGTCGACGGCGGAGTCGACGGAGATTCCGCAGTCGCTCTCGCGCATGGCTGCGGCGTCGTTCACTCCGTCGCCCATGTACGCCACGGCGTGCCCGAGGTTGCGCAGGGCGCGCACGACGCGGGCCTTCTGGGCGGGGGAGAGCTTGGCGAAGATGCTCGCCTCCTGGACGGCTACGGAGAGCTGCTCGTCGTCCATCTCCTCAACCTCGGTGCCCGTGAGCACGCGGTCTGCGGGGATGTCGATGGCGCGGCAGACGTGCGCGGCGACGCGCGCCGAGTCGCCGGTCAGGACCTTCGTGGCCACGCCGTGCGCCGTGAGCGCGCGGACGGCCGCCGCGGAGCTCTGCTTGGGCGGGTCGAGGAAGGCGAGATAGCCGATGAGGACCATATCGCGCTCGTCGTCGACGGTGAGCACGCCGGTGCCGGCCGGCTCGTCCTTGCGGGCGACGCCGAGCACGCGCATGCCGTCGTCGGCCAGGTCGGCGCCGCGGGCGATGACCTTTTCGGTCAGCTCGTCGGAAAGCGGGAGTACCTTGCCGTTGACCTCGACCTTCGTGCACACGGCGAGGACCTCCTCGAGGGCGCCCTTGGTCACCATGCGCGTGTTGCCCTTGTTGTCGCCCACGACAACCGAAAGGCGCCTGCGCTCGAAGTCGAAGGGCAGCTCGTCGATGCCGTGGTAGCGCTCGGCGAGCTCCTCGGCGGTGACGGCGGTGCCGTTGGTCGTGGCCCCGACCTCGTCGGTTCCCTCGGCGAGCGCGCGCTCGACGATCGCCGCGTCGACGAGGTTCTTGACGCCGGTCGAGAAATAGCTGTTGAGGAAGGCGTAGCGCAGGACGCGGGGGTCCTCGTTGCCGTTGACATCCAGGTGGCGCTCGAGGACGATGCGGTCCTCGGTGAGGGTGCCGGTCTTGTCGGTGCACAGGACGTCGACCGCGCCGAGGTCCTGGATGGCGTCGAGGCGCTTGACGATCACGCGGTCGTGGCTGAGGTCGACCGCGCCCTTGCCGAGGCACGTGGTCACGAGCATGGGCAGCATCTCGGGCGTGAGGCCGACCGCGACGGACAGCGAGAAGAGCAGGGCCGCGACCCAGTCCCCCTTGGTGACGCCGGAGATGACGAAGACGAACGGTAGCATGACGAGCATCAGGCGCATGAGCAGGCGGCTCGTGGACTTGATGCCGGTGTCGAAGGAGGTCTCGCGCTTGCGGCCGACGAGCGTGCCGGTTGCCTCGCCGAACATCGTGCGGGCGCCGGTGGCCACGACGATGCCGCGGGCATTGCCCGAGATTACGGTGGAGCCCATGAAGGCGAGGTCCTCGAGGTCGGTGAGCGCGCGGCCGGTGACGGCGCCGTCTTCGGCGAGCTCCGCGTGCTTCTCGATGGGCTCGGACTCGCCGGTGAGCGAGGCCTGGCTCACAAAGAGGTCGCGCGCGGCAAAGATGCGCAGGTCGGCGGGGACGATGTCGCCGGAGGAGAGGTGGATGACGTCGCCGACGACGATCTCGTCGATCGGGGTCTCGTTGCCGCCGTCGCCGTCGCGCTCGACCTCGGCGGTTGACTCGACCATCTCGGCCAGGGCCTCGGCCGCGACGGTGCTCTTCTCGTCCTGGACAAAGCGCAGGACGCCGGATACGAGCACCATCGCGCCGATGATCAGCGGCGTTGAGAGATCGCGCTCGGTGCCGGTGGCAAAGACCCAGTCCGTGAGGACCGAGATAGCGGCGATGAAAATGAGGATGTAGGTGAAGGGGTCGGCGAATGCCGCCAGGAAGCGCAGGGGCAGGGGCTTCTTGGCCGCTTGGGCGACGGCGTTGGAGCCGTAGAACTCGCGGGCGCTCTCGACCTGGTCGGAGGCGAGACCCTCCTCGCGGCCGCCGAGCTCTACGAAAAGCTCGTCGCGTGCGACGGTGGCAACATGGCGCAGCCATTCCTGCTGGCCTGCGGCACGGGTGGTCTTCTTGGTGGGCCTGGAGGTCTTGACGTTGCCTGCACACATGCGGGCGATGAGGTCACGCAGCTTCATGGCGTACCTCGCAATCCCGGGATGCATGTAAAGACTCCGGCTACATGCCGGAGGTCTTGGAGGCGCGGTATGTGCGCACGCGCCTCCCGTGCGGGCTAGGCGCGACGGGCGTTCGCCATCCCGAGGGCGGACGCCTCCTCCGTAAACTGCAGAATCAGGTGTTTTTGACTTTGACTATGACTCGATCCGTCGGACATGGCGCACCTCCTCGATGCTGTGGGCAAGCCCTGTGAACAATCCGTTTGGGACTATAGCAGAGTTTCCCCATGTGGGCCCGTAAGCGATCTGTAAGCAGGCTTTGGGTGCCGTGGACGGCGCCCAAAGCCGGGCCTAGGCGCGAGATATAAGCCGATAGGAATAATCAAAGAGAAAATTCCGGATGTCCTTTTGGCCGCCTGGGCAGGGGTCGACGATGAATGTCTCGGCGGCCGCGGCCGCCGCCGTCTCTGCTATGCTTCCCGTCGGGCCACTGCCCTCTCCACGAATCCGATCTGTCGCGATCTCAGGTTCTAGGACGATGCCCTTTCTCATGCCGCCCCCTGACGCGTTATCCCTCTGCGGGTAAACGAACGAGGGGAGAAGTGCAGGTAGTCCCTCAAATTGGGGACGTGTTCGTTTTCGCGCAAACTTGGGACAGGTTGGATGTCTAGCGGTGCCCCGCATGCCCTTCTCGGCGTGCGGGGCGTCCCTTTGTGTGCGCATCCCGTCTAATTTACTTGTAAGTACAAATTAGTCATGCTATGTTTTCACCAACGAGGGAACTACCGAGGAGGCAGGCATGAAGAACGACAAGAGCGTCGCCGAGATTGTCGAGATCAACAAGAAGGCCCCGTGCGAGAAGCCGGTTGCCCAGCAGATCGACATCATGGAGGCGTACACGCTCGCGCACCGCAAGTACTCCGGCGCGGGTACCGCCCATCGCGAGCTCGAGTGCCTGAAGACCATCTACCCCGTGACGTTTCGCCACGTCGAGGACGGGGATCTCGTCGTTGGCAGGACCGACGTCCTCCCCGTGGGCTTTGGGTGCGTGACCTCCGTGGGCGGAGTGGGCCACTACTGCACCTTCTCTAAGCTCGCGGCCCTTCGCGGGGAGGTCGACAACCCCGCCGACCTCGACCGCATTGACGCAATCGAGGCGTATTGGGACAAGCACGACACCAGGTCGGTCTTCTACGAGGAAGTGCTGACCGAGGACACCTTTGGCAAGTTCGTCGACGGCAAGTACGGCGCCGTGGTGACCGCGCGCCTCTCGGGCACCATGCTTGACTACGAGTCCCTGGTCACGCTGGGCATCCCCGGCCTGTACAAGAAGGTGGAGCGCTGCCGCGCGCAGAATCCGGGCGCGGGGGAGTTCTACGACGTCATGCGTGGCTGCATCGACCTCTTCTGCGACGTGGTCCGCCATCACATAGACCTGTGCGAGCAGGCCAAGGAGGGCAAGGCGGCGGAGCGCGTGACCCAGCTGGACCGCGTCCAGGACGCGCTGCGGGCCATCCTGGTCCGCAGGCCGCAGACGCTCGTCGAGGGCATAGAGGCCTGCTGGCTCTACACGCTCATCGCGGGCGTGGTCAACTACGGGCGTGCCGACGTCTACCTCGGTCAGCTCCTGGCGCATGACCTCGACGAGGGCGTCCTGACGCGGGATGAGGCCCTGGAGATCATCAAGTCCTGGTTCCTTCTCATCGACGCGCGGCACTCCAACGTCAATGGCCGCATCATCGTCGGAGGCCGCGGAAGGGCTCACGAGGCGGAGGCCGACCGCTTCATAGAGCTGGCCATCGAGGCGGTCAGGCAGAACCGGACCGTGGAGCCGCAGTTCACGCTACGCTGCTACAAGGGCATGAGCGAGAAGATCTACGCCCAGGCGCTCGACTGCATTGCGACGGGCTGCACGTACCCCATGCTGCTCAACGACGACGTGGTCGTGCCTCAGGTCATGAGCTCGCTGCACGTCGACGAGAGGAATGCGGAGGACTACGTCCCCTTTGGCTGCGGCGAGCTCGTCATCAACCACGCAAGCGTGGGAACTCCAAACGCCCTCATCAACGTGCTTAAGCTGCTCACCGTTGCGCTCAACGAGGGCGTGGACCCCTACGACGGCGTCAATCGCTCAAACGGCGTTGACCTGCGCCCCGTCGAGGAGCTTGGGACCTTTGAAGAGGTTTTTGACCAGTACGCGGCGCTTCTGAAGAAGTACTTTGCCGACTGCGCGCGCATCCACCGCCGCTCCTACGAGGCGATGGGCGAGCAGTGCGACTTCCTGCTCACGTCCCTTCTGACCAACGACTGCCTTGAGGTGGGCAGGCCCATCCTCAAGGGCGGCGTCCGCTTCCTTGGGGGCACCGACGAGACCTACGGCAACATCAACGCCTCGGACTCCCTGACCGCCATCAAGAGGCTGGTGTTCGACGAGGGCAGGTACTCGCTCAGACAGGTCGTCGACGCGGCCAACGCAAACTTCGAGGGGGCCGAGGAGCTCCGCAGGGCGCTTCTCGACGCGCCCAAGTACGGCAACGACGATGACGAGGCGGACGCGATGGCGGTGCGCCTCCACGAGTTCATCTGCAAGACAGTGAAGGCCACGGGCGAGGCCGCAGGCTTCTACAGCTATGGCACCGTGCTCATAAACAACCAGGTCAACACCGAGTGGGGTCGCAAGACCGCTGCCAGTCCGGACGGCCGCCTTGCTGGGACCTTCATGAACAATGGAAACAACCCCCAGTCCGGCGCCGACAAGAACGGCCCGACGGCAATGCTCAACTCCCTAGTGAAGCTTGACGTCAGCGACCACGCGGGCTCGGTCCAGAACATCAAGTTCTCAAAGGGCATGTTCAAGAGGAAGATGCCCGTTGTCCGTAGCCTGATCGACACCTACTTTGGCCGAGGGGGCTGCCAGATCATGGCCTCGGTCGTAGACCCCGGCGAGCTCGAGGACGCCATCGTCCACCCGGAGCTCCACCAGAACCTCCTCGTCCGCGTCGGTGGGTTCTCCGCGCGCTTTGTCGCTCTGGAGAAGGACGTCCAGCAGGAGGTCCTTGCCAGGACCCTCAACGAGTAGGAGCCGTCCATGCCCCTTGTCTTTGACATCCAGCGGTTCTGCGTGAATGACGGCCCGGGAATCAGGTCGACGGTCTACCTCAAGGGCTGCCCGCTGAGGTGCCCCTGGTGCCACAACCCGGAGTCCAACCTGGGCCGTCCGCAGCTTGCCTTTGAGCGGGAGCACTGCACTGGTTGCGGCCGCTGCGCCGAGGCGTGTCCCCACGGGGTCCACGCCCTCTCGGACGGCAGGCATGTGGTCGACTACTCGCGCTGCGTTGCCTGCGGGCGGTGCGTGGCCGCCTGCCCAAACGGCGCCCTGCGCACCTACGGCCGCCAGATGACGGTCGACGAGATCCTCTCGGTGCTGGAGCGGGACGCGGACTACTACGCCAACTCCGGCGGCGGCGTCACGATCTCTGGCGGCGAGGCCATGAGCCGCTACGCGGAGACGCTCCAGATCGCGCAGGCGGTGAAGGCGCGCGGCTGGCACCTCTGCCTTGAGACGAGCGGGCTTGGGCCTGCGGAGCACTTTAAGGAGGTCTCCCGCTACGTGGACCTGTTCCTTCTGGACTACAAGGTGTCGGGGGAGGCCCGCTACCAGGAGGTCATTGGCATGCCAGAGAGCATGGTGCTGTCAAACCTCGATGCCTTGGGAAGGGCCGGGGCCACGGTTGTGCTGCGCTGTCCCATCATCCC
Organism: uncultured bacterium; assembly: GCA_905215465.1. Taxonomy (GTDB): domain Bacteria; phylum Actinomycetota; class Coriobacteriia; order Coriobacteriales; family Atopobiaceae; genus Paratractidigestivibacter. Next base: position 28,959 of record CAJMPT010000003.1, read on the forward strand.
CGGCTACTCCGACGACCCCGAGCACTTTGGGAGAATTGCGGAGCTGAGCCGCCTTCCCCAGGTCAGGCGCGTTGAGCTACTGCCATACCATGACTTTGGCGTGGGAAAGGCCAAGAGCATCGGCTCGGAGCAGTACCTTCGGGGAGTGAGCGTGCCCTCGGCGGAGGCGGTCGGGGCCTGGATAGAGACCATAGAGTCTCTGGGTGGAAGAAATATATCGGAGTCTTAGTCAGTCATAATGGGTGCATACAAACTTGTATGCACCCATTTATGTTGAGGCGGACGCAATGAGCAAGCACGAGGCAATCTACCACGACCTCAGGAAGAAGATCCTGAACGGCACCTACGCGTCGAGAAGCGCGCTCGAGAGCGAGGAGGTGCTGTGCAAGCGCTACGAGGTCAGCCGTCCGACGCTCAGAAAGGCGCTGGACGCCCTGAAGCAGGACGGTCTTGTCCACAGCCGCCAGGGGGCGGGCATCTTCGTCAACCCGCCGGAGTTCTTTGCCGAGAACAACCTCACCACGCTCTCCGAGCGCTTTGCCGGCCAGCGCGTGGGGGTCTCCAGCAAGGTCCTTCTCTGCGAGACGGTGCCTGCGGGCGCCTTTGCCGACGCGTTCCAGATTGCCGAGAAGGACCCGCTGATACACTACCGGCGCCTCAGGCTGGTGGGCGGCAAGCCCCACGCGCTCGAGAACACCTACATGCCCTCCTATCTCTTCCCGGACTTTACCGAGAAGGCCCTGCTCGGCTCGGTCATCCACTACATCGAGGAGGACTGCGGCTACTCGATCAGCCACGTCAACAAGAGGGTGAGGGCCGTCGCCGCGACGAAGGAGGTGGCGGGCCTGCTCGACGTCTCGCGGGGAAGGCCGCTCCTTGAGGTCGACCACTCCGTCTACCTGCTCCGCAGCGTAATGGTGCAGTTCACGGAGGAGATAACGCTCGACGACGGCGTCTCAATCACGTCGGTTCGATGAAGCAGGGCGCATGGGCATCCGCGGCCTCGGGGGACCTCCCCGGGGCCGCCCTTCTTTCTCGGAGAGAAAATAAACACGCTCTAATTAGTATTGACAAATAAGTATGTAGAACCGAGAATACAGCCATAGAAAGAGGCGGGGCCTCGCATGGGCCCTGTCGGGGCAACCGATGGGAGAGAAGATGAGCAAGAAGGTAGTTGCCGTCACGTCCTGCATCACGGGAGTCGCGCATACCTACATGTGCGCCACGGCGCTGGAGAACGCCGCCGCGGAGCTCGGGTATGAAATCCACGTCGAGAAGCAGGGAGCCGCGGGTGTCGAGGACGCGCTCACAGCCGAGCAGATTGCCGAGGCGGACGCCGTCGTCTTCGCGACGGACAAGGCGGTCGACAACGAGGGCCGCTTCGCTGGCAAGGACGTCGTCAAGATTGCCTGCGACGAGGGAATCAAGAACGCAAGGGGAGCCATCGAGCACGCCATGGCAAAGAATGGCACGGTCCGCATCGGCGGTGAGGAGCCTGCCGCCACGGCCCCGTCAGCCCCGGGCAAGGCGGCATCCGGTGCGTCCGCCGTCTTCAGGCACGTCATGAGCGGCGTTTCTCACATGCTGCCCATCGTCGTTGCCGGCGGCATACTCACCGCGCTGCGCTACGCCTTTGGTTCCGTCGTCGGCGACGCGGGAATCACCTGGGCGTTTGAGACCGAGGGTTCTCTCGCCTTCTACATCAGCCAGATTGGCGCCACCTACGGCCTGGGCATGATGATCCCCGTCCTCGCGGCGTTCAACGGCCTGAAACCCATCCTCATCCTGCCTCTGCTCTCGACTGCCATCGTCGGCCTGGTCATGTACTACATCGTGGGTGCGCCTGTGGCCATGCTGACCGCTGCCATCACGGACTTCCTGTCCGGCCTTTCCGGCGCGGGCAACATCGCGCTAGGCATTGTGTGCGGCCTTCTCTACTTTGACATGGGCGGCGCCGTCTCCAAGGTCCTCTACGCCTTTGCCATCGGCATGCTGGACGCCGGGGTCTACGGCCCCATGGCCGCCGTCATGCTCTGCGGAATGGTCCCTCCCATTGGCGTCTCCATTGCGACCTTTGCCAAGAAGAGCCTGTGGAGCCAGGAGGAGCGCGACTCGGGCAAGGCCGCGGTGCTGCTGGGCTGCTCCTACATCACCGAGGGTGCCATTCCTTTTGCCACCAGCTATCCGCTGCAGGTCATTCCGTCCTGCATGATCGGCGGCGCCGTTGCGGCGGTCATGTCCCTCATGATGGGCATCGAGTGCACGGCTCCCCACGGTGGCCTGTTCCTGCTGCTGATTCCCAACGTCATCAACAACATCGGCGGGTTCCTGGTCTGCCTGCTCGTCGGCTCGCTGGTCTGCGCTGCCCTCATCGTCGCCCTGATGAGCGCCAAGCGCCGCAAGGACGCCTAGCCCCTCAAATTGGGGACGTGTTCGTTTTCGCGCAAACTTGGGACAGGTTGGATGTCTAGCGGTGCTCCGCATGCCCTTCTCGGCGTGCGGGGCGCCCCTTTGTGCGGGGACGCGAGGCCTCTGACGCGCTATCCTTCTGCGGGTAGAACAAGCGAGGGGAGAAGTGCGTGATCAAGGCGGCATTCTTTGACATTGACGGTACGCTGCTCAGCCCGGCGACGGACCGGCTCATTCCGCAGGGCACCAAGGACGCCCTTGTGGAGCTGAGGCGTCGCGGCGTCAAGTGCATCCTGTGCACCGGCAGGCCAAAGGTACAGCTGCCGTGGTGCATCACCGACGGCTTCCCCGGCTTTGAGGGCGGCTTTGACTCCTACATCACCATGACGGGCTCGCTGTGCTACGACGCGGACGGCGTCTACGCGGACACCCCTATTGACGCCGAGGTCTCGGCCCGCTTTATCGAGCTGGTTGATCGCGAGGGCTTTGACATCCTCATCCTCAATCGCGAGGGCTCTTTTGCCAGCGGCCACGGCCCACGCATGCTGGAGCTCGAGGACATGGTGGCCTTCCACTACCCGGAGGCCGACATCCACGAGCTTGCCAAGAAGCCCATCTACCAGTTCTGCGCCTTCGTGCCACCTGAGCGCGATGAGGAGCTGCGCCAGGCCATGCCGGACTGCTTTGTCACCCGCTGGTGCGACGTCTTCTGCGACATCGTGCCCTCCAACAGCAGCAAGCCGGCAGGCATCAAGGCCGCGCTGAAGCACTACGGCCTTCGCCAGGACGAGACCATCGCCTTTGGCGACGGTGGAAACGACGTCACCATGCTGCAGTACGCCCACATCGGCGTGGCCATGGGCAACGGAAACCCCGAGGCCAAGCGCGTCGCCGACTACGTGGCCGACGACGTGGACAAGGACGGCATCCCCAAGGCGCTCCGTCGCTTTGGCCTCATCGACTAGCCGGCTGCGAGGGCACGTTCGCACAAGGAGGTCCCGGCGAGAAGAGCGCTCTTCTCGCCGGGACCTTTGCTTGCGTTGATGGTTGCTAATTTGATTGCGCGAGGCGACCCTACTCGGCGTGGCCGAACTCTGCCTGGTGTTCGGCCACAAAGCGGTCGGCGTCGCCAAGGTCGACGTGGCAGTAGCCGCAGGGGTCCTTGGTCAGGTACTTCTGGTGGTACTCCTCCGCAGGCCAGAAGCCCTGGACGTTGCCGGTCTGCACGACCACGGGGCCGGCGTCCTCGCCCAGGGTGGAGGCAGCCGCCTCAAGCGCGCAGGCCACAGCGGCCTCGTCGGCGGGGTCGGTCCACCAGATGCCGGTACGGTACTGCTCGCCCTCGTCCTCGCCCTGCTTGTTGACGCTCGTGGGGTCAATGACGTCCAGGTAGGCGGCAAGAAGCAGCGGAAGGCCAATGACCTGGGGGTTATAGGTCACGTGGACGGTCTCGGCGTGGTGGGTGGTGCCGGAGCAGACCTCCTCGTAGGTGGGCGCCTCGGTGGTGCCGTTGGCGTAGCCCACGACGGTCTCGACCACGCCGGGAAGCTTGTCCAGGTACGCCTGCATGCCCCAGAAGCAGCCGCCTGCCAGGTAGATCTCTTTTGTCTTGGCCATCGTGACCTTCCTTGCTGCCCTGCGGGCGTAGTTATCTGATGTCCCCATCCTGCCTGAATTCGGCCGAGCTGTGGCCGCCGTTTGCCTGGATTAACGCAGACGATACGCGGCCCGCGAAGGCCCAAAAGCGCCCCAAATACGTTTTGGGTTCGCGGTTTTGGGGAAGTGCCAGAGCGAGAATTGCGGCAAGCCTCTGACCTGCGATTTTGCAAGAGGGTGATAGCCGGGGACGTTGAATCCCCTTGAGGCGCGAACCCAAATCCAGTATGGAATTGGGTTCGGGGTTGGAGACGTTTCGGCTGCTGCAAAAAGCCGACACCTCTCTGACCTGCGGTTTTGTGATGCGGCGTTAGAGGCTCGCCCAAAACGGCGAACCCAAAACGCAAAAAGGGGCTTGCGAGGGGCCGGGGAGGCCTCGCCGGCTGCCCCAGTTACATGCTGTGCGTGGAGAAGATCGGGTCGTCGACCCACTCGACGATGCCTGCGCCTGACTCGAGCGTGGCGGGCACGTCGATGATTCGCTGGTTGGAGGACCCGCGGAAGCGCAGCGTGATGTCGTGCTCCTCCTGCATGAAGGGGCCGTCCACCAGGACGTCGAGGGTGTCCAGGATGCGGTCGGTGACCTCGCCCAGGTTCCAGGCACCGCCGGGGGCCAGCTGCTCCCAGGTGTGGCCGGAGTACATCCAGATGGTCTTGCTGCTGGCCGTGCCCGCGGCGCCCGCGCGCTCACCGCGCGGGAACTCCTCGCGCACGCGCTCCAAAAAGCCCACGAGGCCCTGCTGGTTCTCGGGCTCCATGGGCTCGCCGCCCAGGACGGAGAGGCCGGCCACGTAGGGCGTGCGCAGCGACTCGATGATGGCGTCCTCGACCTCGCGAGTGAACGGCCTGCCCGCGGAGAAGTCCCACGCGACGTCGTTGAAGCAGCCGGGGCAGTGCAGCCTGCAGCCCGAGACGAACAGCGTGGTCCTCACCCCTACGCCGTTGGCGATGTCGCAGTACTTGATCTCCGCGTAGTTCAAGGTACCCTCCCGAGCGTTAGACAACGGGCACCAGTATAGACGTGCTAGACGCGCAGCATGCGATAACCAACGCCCACGTGCGTCTGGATGTAGCGCGGGTGGGCCGGGTCCTCCTCGATCTTCTTGCGCAGCGTCCCCATGATGACGCGCAGGGAGGCCAGGTCGCTCTTGCTGGTGGTGTCCCAGACCTCGCGCAGGATGAACTGGTGGGTGAGCACCTTGTCAACGTTTCTGGCCAGAAGGCAGAGCAGCTTGTACTCCATGGGAGTGAGGTGCAGCTCGTGCCCGGCCAGAGACGCCGTTCCCGCCGCAAAGTCCACGTGGAGCCCCCCGTTGTCAAAGGCGGGTGCCGGGGCCGGACCCTCGGCCGCCTGGTGGGAGAGGCGGCGCAGCGTGGTCCTGATGCGCGCGAGGAGCTCGCCCACAGAGAAGGGCTTGGTCAGGTAGTCGTCGGCGCCGGCGTCCAGCGCGCGGATCTTGTCGGCGTCCTCCGTGCGGGCGGAGACCACGATGATGGGCATCTGCGACCAGCTGCGGACGGATTTCACCACCTCGACGCCGTCTATGTCGGGAAGGCCCAGGTCAAGCAGGACGATGTCGGGCGCCTGCGAGGTCGCCGCGGCAATGGCGGCCCGTCCGGTGGCCGCGCAGACGTGGCGGTAGCCGTGGGCCTCAAGGGTGGTGGCAATGAGGTTGCGCACGCCGGCGTCGTCCTCGACGACGAGCAGCGTGGGGCGAGAGGCGCTCTCCGTGGCAATGCTATCCAACGGTTTCTCCCTCCGGGATGCGGTAGGCGGGAAGGTCGAGATCAAAGCGGCAGCCGTGCGGCTTCACGGCGCTGACGCCTATGGCGCCGCCATGGGCCGCCATGATGGAGCTGCACAGCGAGAGACCCAGGCCGACGCTCCTGTGGCCGTCTGCCAGGCCGTGGTTGACGGTGTAGAAGGACTCGAAGATGCGCGCGCGGTCGGCCTTCTGGATGCCGGGGCCGTCGTCGGCCACGCTGCAGCGCACGCGCGCCCCCTCAACCCACGTGCGGATGGCAATGCGGGAGCCGGCGGGCGTGTGCGCGACGGCGTTGTTCACCAGGTTGACGATGACCTGCACCATGAGGCGGGCGTCCACGTTGACCAGGGCCGCGTCGGGGCTGGGTTCCACCACGAGGGCGTGCTCCGAGACGGCGGGGTCCACGTGGCGCAGGGCCTCCTCGATGATGTCGTCCATGAGCTCGACGGTGGCGTTGAGGCTCATGCCGCCGTTCTCCAGCTTGGTGATGGCCAGGAGGTTCTCCACTGTGGAGGTGAGCCAGGTGGCGTCCGAGCGGATGTCCGCGGCAAGCTTTGCGCGCTGCTCCTCCGTGAGAACGGCCGCGTCGGAGAGAAGTACGTCCGCGTTGCCGGCGATGGCGGTGAGCGGCGTGCGCAGGTCGTGGGAGATCGAACGCAGGAGGTTGGCCCTGAGCTGCTCGTTCTTGGCCGTGACGGCCGCGTGCTCGCGCTGCTCGAGGGCGGAGCTGCGCGCTAGGGCAAGCGACGCCTCGCCGGCGATGGACGCGGCTATGTTGGCCTCGTCGTGGCCGAGGGCCGCCTCGTCGACGTCGATGGCCAGCACTCCTGCCACCACGGGCTCCGAAGGGGCGCCGCCCTGGGAGGCTCCTGCGTCTGCGGGCTCGGCCGCCTTGTCGTAGACGGTGAGGTAGACGCCGCGGGAGAGCTCCGGCGCGGCCTCTCGTCCCAGGGGCGTGCCCACGTAGGCGCTGCCATCGAGCAGCGGGGGCAGCGCCGGGGCAAGCTCCTGCGCCAGGCCCTTCTCGCCAGAGGGCAGGTAGGCGCTCGTCGCGGCCATGCTGCCGTCTTCCTGGGCCTGGTACCAGACGCAGGCGTGATGCGCCATGCGGGCCAGTTGGGCGCCCGCGGTGTTGACGATGGCCCCGCGGTCCGCGCAGCCCTGCAGCAGGCGGTTGGTCTCGAGCATGACGGAGCTCCTGCGCTGGGCCTCGTGGGAGCGGTGCACCTCTTGTCGCAGGGCCATGGCCGCGTAGCTGGAGATGAGCGCCGTGACGAACATGACGGCAAAGGTGCCGGGGTAGGCCGCGCCTACTGCCGTGAGGGAGTGGCGCGGCGAGGTGAAGAAGTAGTTGTAGGGCGCGACGCCCAGGGCGGAGCCCAGCAGGCAGTGGAGGCGCCTGATGGTTACCAGTGCCGTGACCTGCACGGCCGCCACATAGACGATGATCACGCACGTGCCCAGGCCCAGGGCGTCAAAGCCCAGGCCCACCATGGTGGCGACAAAGAGGGCGCAGAAGCCAAAGGCCAGGTCGCTGAGGTCCCTGCCGGGGGTCGGGGTGTCCGACCAGGCAAAGGGCCCGTCGTTGCGGATGGCGTCCTGCCCTTCTCGTGTGCCCATCTCTCTCCTTTAGGCAAACGCCCCCACGAGGACGCCCCAGACGCAGGCCACCAGGACGGCTGCGCCCAGGATGATGAATACGAGGTCGAACCTCTCCGTTATACGCCTGCTGGCAAAGAACTGGTCCTCGTCCTGCTCAAACCGGCGCTCGTCGGCCAGCTTGCTCGCGGCCTCCCTGCTGATTCTCATGACGTGCTCCCTCCCGACGGCTGCGTTGTCGCCTCTGCCTTTCGACGCTCTTATTAAATGGTGGCAGGCATAAAGGGGGGACAAAGGATGTGCCGACCGTATAAAGACGGCGCAAAAACCGCCGCCAGGCACAAGGAAGGCGAGAAGGGCCCGGGGCCGCGGGTCTTTCTCGCCTTGCGAAACGCCGCTGCTAGAGCTGCTGCCCGCCGGGCAGGCGCGTCAGAGAGTGGCCCGCAAAAAGGCGCCCGCCGAAGTGACGGGCGCCTTGCTGCGGGCCTGCTGGATGTCTGGCGTGCCTACAGGTGCAGGACGCGGTCGCGGATCTCCTCGGTGCGGCCCTGGTTCCAGAACTGGGTGCCGATGTAGCCGCAGGTGCGACGGGCGACGTTCATCTTGGCCTGGTCGCGGTTGCCGCAGTGCGGGCACTCCCAGACCAGCTTGCCGTCGTCCTCCACGATCTTGATCTCTCCGTCATAGCCGCAGACCTGGCAGTAGTCGCTCTTGGTGTTGAGCTCGGCGTACATGATGTTGTCGTAGATGTAGTGCATGACGGCCAGGACGGCCTCGAGGTTGTCCTGCATGTTGGGCACCTCGATGTAGGAGATGGCGCCGCCGGGGGAGAGGCGCTGGAACTCGCTCTCAAACTTGAGCTTGGTGAAGGCGTCGATCTTCTCGCGGACGTTGACGTGGTAGCTGTTGGTGATGTAGCCGTGGTCCGTGATGCCGGGCACGTTGCCAAAGCGCTTCTGGAGGCACTTGGCAAACTTGTACGTGGTGGACTCCAGCGGCGTGCCGTAGAGGGAGTAGTCGATGTCCTCGGCGGCCTTCCACTCGGCGCACTTGTCGTTCATCTTCTGCATGACGGCCAGGGCAAACGGCGTGGCCTCGCGGTCGGTGTGGCTGTGGCCGGTCATGGCCTTGACGCACTCGTAGAGGCCGGCGTAGCCCAGGCTGATGGTGGAGTAGCCGCCGTAGAGGAGCTTGTCGATCTTCTCGCCCTTGTCCAGGCGCGCGAGGGCGCCGTACTGCCACAGGATGGGGGCGGCGTCGGAGAGGGTGCCGCAGAGGCGGTCGTGGCGGGCGCGCAGGGCCGTGTGGCACAGCTCCAGACGCTCGTCGAAGATCTGCCAGAAGCGGTCCATGTCGTGGTCGGCGGAGAGGGCCACGTCAGGCAGGTTGATGGTGACGACGCCCTGGTTGAAGCGGCCGTAGTACTTGGGCTTTCCGGGCTCGTAGTTCTTGGCGCGTGCCACGTTGCCGTAGCCGTTGCCGGAGCGGTCCGGGGTGAGGAAGGAGCGGCAGCCCATGCAGGTGTAGCAGTCGCCGTTGCCCTCGGTCTCGCCGGCGGAGAGCTTGTACTCGCGCATCTTCTTCTCGGAGATGTAGTCGGGCACCATGCGCTTGGCCGTGCACTTGGCGGCGAGCTTGGTGAGGTAGTAGTAGGGGCTGTCGGGCTCGATGTTGTCGTCCTCGAGCACGTAGATGAGCTTGGGGAAGGCCGGGGTGATCCAGACGCCCTCCTCGTTCTTCACGCCCTGGTAGCGCTGGCGCAGCATCTCCTCGATGCACAGGGCGAGGTCCTTCTTCTCCTGCTCGTTGCGGGCCTCGTTGAGGTACATGAAGACGGTGATGAAGGGGGCCTGGCCGTTGGTGGTCATGAGGGTGACCACCTGGTACTGGATGGTCTGGACGCCGCGGGAGACCTCCTCGCGCAGGCGCTTCTCTACGATCTGGTTGATCTTCTCCTCGCCGGGGTGGGCGTCGATGGCCTCCATCTCGGCGTAGACCTGGCGGCGGATCTTCTTGCGGGAGACGTCCACGAAGGGCGCGAGGTGCGTGAGGGAGATGGACTGGCCGCCGTACTGGCAGCTGGCCACCTGGGCGATGATCTGCGTGGCGATGTTGCAGGCGGTGGAGAAGCTGTGCGGGCGCTCGATGAGCGTGCCGGAGATGACGGTGCCGTTCTGCAGCATGTCATCGAGGTTGATGAGGTCGCAGTTGTGCATGTGCTGCGCAAAGTAGTCCGCGTCGTGGAAGTGGATGATGCCCTCCTCGTGGGCACGCACCACCTCGGACGGCAGCAGCTCGCGCATGGCCAGATCCTTGGAGACCTCGCCGGCCATGTAGTCGCGCTGCACGGAGACCACCGTGGGGTTCTTGTTGGAGTTCTCCTGCTTGACCTCCTCGTTGTTGCACTCGATCAGCGAGAGGATCTTGTCGTCGGTGGTGTTCTTCTGGCGCTTCTGGGCCTGCACGTAGCGATAAATAATGTAATGACGTGCCACGGCAAAGTGGTCGAGGGCCATCAGCTGGTCCTCGACGAGGTCCTGAACCTCCTCGACGGTCACGGTGTGGCCGGTCGCCTCGCAGGCGTCCACGACGTTTGCGGTGGCGAACTTGATGCCGCGCTCGGTGAGGCGCTCCTCCTCGGGAACCTCGCCGCAGGCGGCGCGGATGGCGTTCTCGATCTTGGTCGCGTCGAAGGCGACCTCAGAGCCGTTGCGCTTGATGATCTTCATCGCTGCTCACGCCCCTCTCAAAAAACCAGCGCGTCAGCAGGCGCGCCGTAGTGAATGTACTGCTCGTTGTGTGCCACCCAACTATGCCACAACCTGTAGTGCTCTTGATGTGTTTTCTGCCCCAGATATTGTTAAAACGGGGCTTGACTTGCTTGCTTGCGCGTGGATGGACGGCGTTGCCGCAGGTAGCAAAATCGACCGGCTTCAAATCTTTTTCCAAGCCGTCGGGGAGGGGGCAGAACGTCTTTTGAAGGCCCCGTGTAAGCCCCAGTTGGCGCTCTTTTGGGAGGCGAGAGGGGCCTCCCACAGGCGCCGTTTGCCACCGCGGACGCCGCAGGCGGCGCCTTGTGGGCAAATCCGTCCGCCGCGAGGGCTAAAGTAGAGAGGTTATCTGTGCGCGGCGGGCGCCGGCCCGCCTGGCTGATTGGAGCGCCCATGGAGTTCTCTAAGCGTCTGGACCTGCTGGGAGACGAGGTCTTTGCCGCGCTTAACGTGCGTCGCCGCGAGCTCGAGGCCGAGGGCCGCACCGTCTACGACCTCTCCGTGGGAACGCCTGACTTCAGGCCCGCCCAGCACGTCATAGACGCGCTGGTCAAAAGCGCCCAGGACCCGGCAAGCTGGAAGTACTCCCTGCACGACAAGGACGAGCTGCTGGACGCCGTCAGCGCCTACTACAAGGACCGCTACGGAGTGGACGGCATCGCGCGCGACATGATCATGAGCTGCCGCGGCACCCAGGAGGGCATGCTGCCCCTGTGCGCCGCGCTCATCGACGAGGGAGACACCGTCCTGGTGCCCGACCCCTGCTACCCGGTCTTCCGCAACGCCACCACGCTGGCGGGCGGCACCTGCGAGTTCTATCCGCTCACGGCCGAGCACGACTTTCTGCCCTACGTGGCGGGCATCGACCCCGAGGTGGCTGACCGCGCAAAGTACATGATCGTCTCGCTTCCCGCAAACCCGGTGGGCTCGGTGGGCACGCCCGAGGTCTACCGGCAGATCATCGAGTTCGCGCGCGAGCACGACATCGTGGTCATCCACGACAACGCCTACTCCGACATCATCTTCGACGGCCCCGCCGGCGGCAGCTTCCTAGCCTACCCGGGCGCCCGCGAGATGGGCGTGGAGTTCCTGAGCCTCTCCAAGTCCTTCAACGTGACGGGCTGCCGCCTTTCGTTTCTGGTGGGCCGTGCCGACATCGTGGCCGCGGCGCGCAAGCTCCGCAGCCAGGTTGACTTTGGCATGTTCTACCCGGAGCAGGACGCCGCCATCGCCGCCCTCACCGGGCCGCGCGAGCAGGTCGAGCAGCAGCGCATGTGGTACCAGGAGCGCCGCGACGCCCTGTGCGACGGCCTGGAGAAGATCGGCTGGGAGCGCCCCAATGCGCACGGCTCCATGTTCGTCTGGGCGCGCCTGCCGCACGGCCGCCAGGACTCCATGGCCTTTGCGGCCGAGCTCATGGAGCGCGCGGGCGTCATCGTGACGCCGGGCGCGAGCTTTGGCCCGGCCGGCGAGGGCTTCTGCCGCATGGCGCTCACCATGCCGCCGGAGCGCCTGCGAGAGGCCGTCGCCGCCATAGCCGCCGCCGGAATGTAGGAGGGCCCATGGACGCCGCGCAGTTCCAGCAGCTCGTCGAGGGGTCGCGCACGTATCGTCGCTACGGGGCCCGGCCGCTGCGCCGCGAGGAGCTCCTGGGCCTGGTGGAGGCCGCGCGCGTGGCGCCCACGGGCAACAACTCCCAGCAGCTGCGCTTTCGCCTGGTGAGCGGCATGGAGGACCCTGCCGGCTGCCAGCTGGTCTTCTCGCACCTGCATTGGGCGGCCTTGCTGCATGACTGGTCCGGCCCCGAGTCCGACGAGCGGCCCGGCGGCTACGTGGTGGTGTGCCTTCCGCACAAGGCGGCGGCAAACCCCGTGCGCCTCATCGACGTGGGCATTGCCGCCCAGACCATCTCCCTTGCCGCGGCGGCCCGCGGCCTGGGCGCCTGCATGCACAAGAGCTACGATGCCTGTCTGGGCGCGGAGCTCGGCCTGGAGGAGCTTGGCCTTGACGTGGCGCTGGTCCTCTCGGTGGGCGAGCGCGGCGAGAAGGTCGTGCTGGAGCGGGCTGGCGTGGGCGCCGCCCAGGGCCACGGCCTCACCTACTGGCGCGACTCCGACCGCTCCCACCACGTGCCCAAGCTCTCCGTGGAGGAGCTTCTCGTCTAGGATGTAACGGGTACGCAGGCACAGGCGGGGGAGAAGAGATGGCAAAGCAGGTCTGGCGCGGCGGCAACATGCTGTATCCGCTTCCGGCGGTCATGGTGAGCTGCGCGGACGCGCCGGGCGCCTCCGACATCGTCACGGTGGCGTGGACGGGCACCGTCTGCACCAACCCGCCCATGCTCTATGTCTCCATCAGGCCCGAGCGCGCGAGCTACCAGATCATTCGCGACTCCGGCGAGTTTGTGGTCAACCTCACCACGCACCGCCTGCAGCGCGCCTGCGACTGGTGCGGCGTGCGCTCCGGGCGCGACTACGACAAGTGGGCCGAGTGCGGCCTCACCCCTGCGCCGGCGGCAAAGCTCGAGCTGGCGCCCGTCATCCAGGAGAGCCCCGTCAACATTGAGTGCAAGGTCGTCGAGGTCAAGGAGCTGGGCAGCCACCACATGTTTCTGGCCGGCGTGGAGGCCGTGCAGGTGGACGAGTCCCTGGTGGATGCCCGCGGGCGGCTTGACCTGGCCCGCGCCGGTCTCACCGCCTACAGCCACGGCGAGTACTTCGAGCTGGGTCAGCGCCTGGGCACCTTTGGCTACAGCGTGAGGAAGAAGCCCGTGGGCGGTGCGGGCAAGAAGGCCGCAACTGGCAAGAAGGCCGCCGCGGGCAAGAAGGCCGCAACTGGCAAGAAGCCCGCTGCCAGCAAGAAGCCCTCTGACCCCAGGAAGCCCCGCCGCTAGGCGTTGATCTTGGCCAGGAAGAGCTCGCCGTAGGCCTGGGCCTTCTTGGCGCCCACGCCGCTGACGTCGAGGAACTCGTCCAGGTCGCGCGGCCGCTTGGCGCACATGTCCACCAGGGTGGCGTTGCTGAAGATGAAGTACGGCGGCACCTGCTGCTCTCGTGCCAGCTCGGTCCTGAGCTCGCAGAGCCGCCGGTAGAGGGTCTGGGCGTCCTCGTCCAGCTGTTCGAGGTCGGCCGCCGCGCGCCTCTTGGAAGAGGCCGTGCCCGAAGCGCCGCGCTTTTCTCGCCGCTCGTGCTGCCTTCCCCTGGCCTGCTTGACCATGAGGGGCTGGCCGTCGAGGAGCCGCGTGCGCATGAACGTCACGCCAGCCTCCGTCAGGCGGATGACGGGGTAGTCGCCGGCGCTTCTGGCGAGCAGCCCCCGGTACACCAGCTCGTCGAGAAGGGCGCGCAGCTGCGGTGCGGGCACGTCCCTCATGAGGCCGTAGGTGCTCATCTGGTCATAGCCGCGCGAGAGGATCCTCTCGGCGCGGGAGCCCTTGAGCACGTCGACGATGGTTGAGGCGCCCGCCTCGCGCCCCCGCTGGGCAAAGCGAGCCACGCACGAGACCACCTTGAGGGCGTCCGTGGTGGCGTCCACCTCGTCAAAGTCCGTCAGGCAGTTGCCGCAGCTGCCGCAGTAGGCAGGCGCCTCCTCGCCAAAGTAGCGCAGGATGAAGGCGCGCAGGCAGTCCGTCGTGGTGCAGTAGAAGGTCATCTGGGCCAGGCGCCGGGCATCGTGGGCCTGAATCTCCTCCAGCTGCTCGGGCGTGAGGTCCTCTCGCCCCTCGCCGCTCTTGGAGAGAAGGAACTCCTGCGTGTGAACGTCGCCGGGCGAGTAGAACAGCAGGCACTCGGCGGGCGTTCCGTCCCTTCCCGCGCGGCCAGCCTCCTGGTAGTAGTTCTCCAGGCAGCTGGGCATGCTGTAGTGCACCACGTAGCTGACGTTTGACTTGTCGATGCCCATACCAAACGCGTTGGTGGCCACCATCACGCCGGCCCGGTCAAAGAGAAAGTCGTCCTGGTTGCGCCGACGCTCCTCGGCAGAGAGGCCGGCGTGGTAGCGCGTGGCCGCGATACCCGCCTCGCGCAGCAGGTCGCAGACGGCCTCGACGTCCTTGCGGCGTGCGCAGTACACAATGCCCGAGCGGCCGGGGCGCTTTTGCACAAAGGCCAAGAGCTCGCGGTTCTTCTCGGCGCCACCGTGGACGCGGGACACAAAGAAGCTCAGGTTGGGGCGGTCAAAGCTTGCCACCACCGTGAAGGGGTCGGCAAGGCCCAGGGAGGCGCGGATGTCCTCGCGTACGGCGCGGGTTGCCGTGGCGGTGAGGGCCATGACGGGCGGCTGCGCGGGCAGAGCGTCAATGAAGCCAATGATGCGCTGGTAAGAGGGCCTGAAGTCGTTGCCCCACTGCGAGATGCAGTGCGCCTCGTCCACGGCGAGCAGTGCCACGCCGCGGGCGGCGGCAACCTCCAGGAAGCGCGGGTCGTCCAGGCGCTCGGGCGCCACGTACAGAAGCGCCACGGCCCCGGACGCCACGCCGTGAAGGACGTCCGCCTGCTCGGAGGGGGAGAGCGTGGAGTTGAGGCAGCTTGCGGCCACGCCGTACTGGTGCAGGCTTCCCACCTGGTCCTTCATGAGCGAGATGAGCGGGCTCACCACCACCGTGAGGCCGCCCGTCTGCCGGGCCAGCACGAGGGCGGGCACCTGGTAGCAGATGGACTTTCCGGCCGAGGTGGGCATGACGGCCAGCACATCGCGGCCGGAAAGCGCCGCCGAGACGATCTCATCCTGGTGGGGACGGAAGCTCTCGTAGCCAAACGTCTGCCGCAGCACCTCAAGCGCCTGCTGGCTGACGTTCCCTTGGATTTGGCTGGTGTCCGGCAACGCTCTCCCCCCTCGATCGGCTCGGGTTCCATTGTGGGACAGGGCGGCGGAGCGAGCGGGCAGAAACAATGACCGCTGACTGGCCGCCAAAAAATCGGTAGGCAAATACTCAGACCAGTTGCAAAACCGCAGGTCGCGTCTGGCCGACACAAAAAAGACCGGACGTTGCTACCAAAAGATAGGTAGGCCACGCCCGGCCGCGGAGCCATCTCCAGACAAGAGGCCCGTCGAGAAGTCCGTCCGCTAGAACAGCACTCCCACCACGATGAGGGCCGCGCTCGCCGCCAGGACGGCGTAGTCGGCCGCGCCCATGGGGTAGCGCTTGTAGCTGCTCTCGCGAGTGCGCAGGTAAAAGCCGCGCTGCTCGGCGGCAAGGGCGGTGGCGTCGGTCTTGCCCACCGAGCTCACCAGCAGCGGCACGCACAGCGGCAGCATGAGCTGGATCTTCTTGAGGGGGTTCTTGGTGTCGTACTCGACGCCGCGGGCGGTCTGGGCCTCCATGATGGCGTTCATCTCCTGGCTGAAGACGGGTACAAAGCGCAGGGCCGTGGTGAAGGTGAAGGCGTAGCGATACGGCACGTGCAGCACCTCAACCACGGCGTTTGCCAGGTCGTTCAACTTGGTGACGGTCAGCATGAGGATGAGCGGCAGGGCCACGCCCAGAAGGCGCAGCGCGGCCTTGGTGCCCGTGACCAGGCCATCGACCGTCACCCACGCGAACACGGGGTCTCCGGTGCGGATGAAGGCCGTCTGCAGGACCAGCATGATCAGCGAGAGCGGCACCATGAGCTTGGAGAGCGAGACCAGGCCGCCGGCCGCGCGTGCGTAGGTGCCCAGGGCAAAGGTCAGCGCCAGCAGGGCAATGAGCAGCGGGTAGGTGTCTGCCAGGAAGGTCGCCAGGATGATGCCCGCCGCCAGCGCGAGCTTGGTGACCGGGTTCAGGCGGTGCAGCAGAGAAGTGCCGGGAATGTAGTCGATGACGCTAGTCACGGTTGACCATCTCCTCCGTGAGGTCGACGATGCCGGAGACCTGGCTTATGCCCGCGAACTCGGGCGAGACGTCCCGCGCGAGCTCGGCGGCCAGGGCAACCACCTGCGGCGGCTCCACGTAGGCCGCGCGCATGAGCTCCTCGTTGGCAAAGATCTCCTCGGCCACGCCGCGCGCCAGGATGCGGCCGTTGGCCATGACCACCAGGCGCTCCGCGAAGTCCGAGACGACCTCCATGTCGTGGCAGACCATGATGACGGCGCAGCCGCGCTCGGCCATCTCGCGCACCGTCTCCATGACGGTCATGCACTCGCGGTAGTCAAGGCCGCTCGTGGGCTCGTCCAGGAGGACGACCTGGGGGTCGAGGACCACCACGGAGGCCAGGGCCACCATCTGCCTCTGGCCACGAGACAGCGAGAAGGGCGACTCGTCGAGCGGCAGGCCAAAGCGCTCGGCGGCTGCGGCGGCGCGGCATTTGGCCTCCTCCTCGCCCACGCCGTGGAGGGTCAGGCCAAAGGCCACCTCCTCAAGTACCGTGTCTTTGCAGATCTGGCGGTCCGGGTTCTGGAAGAGCGTGGCGCAGCGCGCGGCGATGGCGCTGGTGGGGACGTCGTGGGTGTCCATGCCCGCGATGCGCACGGAGCCAAAGGACGGGCGCAGCAGGCCGTTCAGCAGCTTGGTGAGGGTGGTCTTGCCGGCGCCGTTCTGGCCGACGATGCCCACGAGCTCGCCGGGATAGACGCGCATCTGGAGGTCGTTGACGGCGGCGCCGCCGTTGGGGTACTGGAAGTTGACGCCGGAGAGCTCCACCACGGGCTCGGCGCCCTCGGCGTGCGGGCGGGCGGCGGGTGCGTGACGCGAGCCGGCGCGGGCCGCGGCCGCCACGTCCTTCTCGCCTGCGCCGGGGACATGGCCGGCAACGAGGCCCGCCACCAGGTCCTTTGCCTCGGCAATGTTCAGGCAGGGCGTGGTCTGCGGCGCTATCACGCCGCGCTGGGCCAGGCTGTTTGCCATGCGGGCCACGCGCGGGCTGTCCACGCCCATGGCGCGCAGCTCGGAGGCGTGGCTGAAGACCTCGTGCGGCTCCCCGTCAAAGGCGAGGGCGCCCTCGTTCATGACCAGCACGCGGCCGCAGTACTTGCTGAGAAGGGCCACCTTCTGCTCGATGACTACAATGGTGATGCCGGCGAGCTCGTTGACCTTGCGCAGGGTCTCGAAGACCAGCGTGGAGCTGGCGGGGTCCAGGGCCGCGGTGGGCTCGTCGAGCACCAGCACGCGCGGGGCCAGCGCCAGGATGGCCGCGATGGCCACCTTTTGCTTCTGGCCGCCGGAGAGCGTGGCGATCTCACGCTCACGCAGGTCGGAGATGCCGACGGTGGCCAGCGTCTGGCTGATGCGCCCCTCGACCTGGTCGTGCGGGACGCCAAAGTTCTCTAGCCCGAAGAGCATCTCGTCCTCGACGACGGAGGCCACCATCTGGGCGTCTATGTCCTGCAGGACGCTGCCCACGATGCGCGAGATGTCCGTCAGGGTGACCTCGCAGGTGTCCTTGCCGTCTATGAGCGTGGCGCCATAGAGCTGGCCGGTGAAGTGGTGGGGGATGGCGCCGCTCATGACGGCGGCAAGCGTGGACTTGCCGGCGCCCGACGGGCCGATGACGCCCACGAAGTCGCCCTCGGCAATGGAGAGCGAGACGTGGTCAAGAGCCGGCCGCGCGCCCTCGCCGTACGAGAACGAGACGTCCTTCAGCTCGATGATTGGGTTGGTTTGGGTCATGGGAGCCCTTCTTCTGGGTCTGCTGCCGTCGGATGCTGGTCCCGCGGCGAGAAAAACGCGCCGGCCCGGGGGGTGGGTCGGCGCGTCTCATGGTACCTAATGAGCTACTTGTTCAGGACCTTCTTGATGGGGATGTAGAGGGCCTGGACGATGATGGCGTTGAAGGCGCCGGTCATGGCGACGACGGGGGCCATGACCATGATGAGCTGCGGGTTGCGCTGGACAAAGCAGGCAAAGATGACGGCGTAGATGAGGCCGGAGATGCAGGTGACCACAAAGGTGCCGACGAGGGGCAGGACCTTCTTGGCACCGCCGTTGCCCAGGGCGGAGACCAGCAGCGCCATGACCACGGCGGCGACGGGCTCGGCGATGAGGTCGGGGCCCTTGACGGAGGCGGTGATTTGGATCACCACGCCGGCGAGCAGGCCGATGACAGCGGCCTGGCCGATGTTGGGCCTGATGATGAGTATCTCGAGGCAGAAGGCCGCGATGATGAACTCGGGCGAGAGAAAGCCGCCAGTGAGGCCGGAGAAGAACTTGCTGACCGTCATGTTGAGGACAAAGCCAGCGGCCAAAAGAATCGCGTAGAGGGTGAGGGCCTTGAGGTCGAGCTTGCCGCGGTCGACGGTGGTGACGGTGCGGGCCTGCTGGACGTTGGCGGTGTTGGTGTTCTGCTGGGACATGGTGTTTCTCCTTTGCTTGGCGGCATGTGCCTGGGATTTGGCGAACAAAAAAGGGCCCCCGGTCAAACCGGGAGCCCTTCCATTCGCGTAATTATGGCGCGACAAGACTCACGATCGACCGACCGAGTTCGAGTTGCGCCACCACCAGTTGTTGTTCATGGACTTGAACATCTGGGCGCTCCTCTCTGTGGTCGTCGTCATCTCTTACGCTTGGCGCACAATTTACTCCGCCGCATTGCCGCCGCGCAATCCTTTTTTCGTTAACGCTTTGTGAACTGGTGTCAGCAGATTGGAACCAGTCGGTAACGGAGGGTGTGCTCGGCTTCCCGCATGCGCGATGCTGTTTTATGGGTTGCAACCACGTAAATCGGCATCATATTAAACAGCATTCCAGCTCAGCTAGCGTGTGACGTAGATCTCGAAGGAGTTGCTGGCGCCGCGATACCTTGCGATGGAGTATTCGACGGCTCGCCCCTGGGCGTCGTAGCCGATGGTGTGGAAGAGGATCAGGGGGTCGCCGTCCTCCACGTCCAGAAGCGCCACCGTTGCACCTTCCGCCTTGACGGCCTCAAAACGGCGCCGGGCGTTGGCTACCGGCTCGCCGCACTCCTCCATCGCGGCGTAGAGGCTTTTGTTATTGAAGTCGAACTTATCGAGGCCGGGGTAGAGCGCGCACGGGATGTAGCTCTCGACAAAGACGTTCGGGAGGTCGTCGACGTAGCGGAGGCGGACGAGCTTGAAGACCTTCTCCTTGGCCTTGAGCCCAAGGCGGCCGGCGACCTCCTGGCTTGCCAGCTCGGAGCGGAAAAGAATCACGTTTGTCTTGGGCAGGCGGCCTTCCAGGCGCATGGCGTCCTCGAAGCTGCGGACGCTCATGGTAAAGGACTGCTCGACCTTCGGCTTGGTGACGATGGTGCCCCTGCGGCGGCGCTTCTCGACATAGCCGTCCGCGGCCAGGATCTGGAGTGCCTGGCGGACGGTCGCGCGGCTCACGCCGTAGGACTCGGCGAGCTCGAGCTCGGAGGGAATCGTCTCGCCGATCGGGTACGTGCCATTATTTATCTTGTCGAGAATATCTTCTTTGATGTTGTCGTAGAGGTTCATGGTGTCTGCCGTTCAGGGTGAGGATGTGGCCTCTTATTGTACTTGCCGAGGCCGCGATGAGCTTTGGGAAGGCTGCGGGCGGGCCGCTGTGTAAGCGGTCCCGCCCGCGAAGGAACGTCTATTTGCTGCCGGCGCGGATTAGAACACGCCGATGAGGCACAGCAGCGTGACCGCCACGGTGAGGATCGCGATGACCTTGGTGGGGCTGTACTGCTTCTTGCCGAGCATCCACCAGGTCAGAAGGACCGCCGCCAGGGGGAGGATCCCGGGGAATACGCCGTCGAGCGTCGTCTGGAGCGGCTGCCACTCGCCGCCGAGCGGGATGTTGATCGCGGTGGTCAGGGCGATGTTGCCGGCCGAGAGCGCGCCGATGACCATGACGCCCAGGATGTTGAACGCGTCGGTGATGCGTCTTGCGTTCTCGCCGACGATCACGTCGATGGCGCCCACGCCGAGCTTGTAGCCGGTGTGATAGCTGATGTAAGAGATCGCGGTGCCCACGATGGCGTAGGCGATTATGTAGAACAGGGGGCCGATGATGCTGCCGCCGGATGCAAGACTCATTCCGATCGAGAGCAGGATCGGGACGATGATGCCCTGGATGATGGAGTCGCCGATGCCGGCGAGCGGGCCCATGAGCGTGGCCTTGATGTTGTTGGGCATCTCCTCGGAGACGCCGCCGCCGTTGGCGATGTTTTCCTCGAGGGAGGTGACGATGCCGTTGATGATCTGGCCGGTCTGGGGCTCGGTGTTGAAGAAGACCGAGTGGCGGACCAGAAGGCGGCGCTTGGCCTCGGGGTTGTCCTTATAGTACTTATTTGCAAAGGGAATGTAGGCCCAGGCATAGGCGTGGCCCTGGAGCTTCTCGTAGCTCATCGAGGCGAGGTGGGTGAAGCCCCAGCGCAGCCAGATCCTGTTGAGCTCTTTTTTGCTGAGGTGCCCCTGTCCGCTTGCGTCGGTCGCGGGGCTGGCGGTGATCTGCTTATCCATAGTTAGTCTCCGTTCTTCCTCTAAAACAGGTCGTCGTCTTCGTAGACCGCGTTGGCGGAGCCGTTAGCCTCGGCGGCCTCGGCTTGCGCCGCGGCGGGGGCTGGCTTGCCGTTGGAGAGGAACACGAGGTATGCGACGAGGGCGGCGATGAACACGATCGCGATCATGGACAGGCCGGCGAAGGAAAGAAGAACGAAGCCGGCGAGGAAGAAGATCAGCTGGAGCTTGTCCTTGATGACGATGTTCATCAGCATGCCGATGCCGAGAGCGGGAAGGACTCCGCCGAGGACCGAGATGATGTGCGTGACAATCTCGGGGACGCTGCTCAGGAGCGTGTCGACGACGCCCTGGCCAAAGAAGACGACGAGGAACACGGGGACCGCGCGGATAAAGAAGGTACAGATCTGGGGGTAGATGATGTGCCACAGGGTGATGCCGTGATCGTCGTTGTTTTCGGCGGCCTTCTGGGCGCCGTTGTTAAAGAACGAGTAGAGGGCCATGCGGGTGTTGTAGAAGATCAGACCGAGCGTCTGGCCCATGAGGACCGAGAGGGTGACGGCGATGGCGGGGTCCTTGGTGGTAGCCAAGGCCAGGCCGATGCCGCCGTAGGACGCATAGGTGATCTCAGAGTTGGTGGCGCCGCCCGTGGAGAGGTTGGCGATAAAGACCGCCTGGACTGCGACGCCGCACAGGACGCCGGAGGTCACGTCACCGAAGACGAGGCCGCACAGGAGGCCGGCGACGAGCGGGCGACCCATGATGTAGTAACCGCCGGTCATGCCCATGAGGCAGCAGCTCTCGATGGCGCCCAGGTAGCAGAACACGCCACACATGATGGCCGGGAAAAGCAGCGAGAGGTTCATATCCGTTCCTTTCTTTGTGATGCGACGAGGCCCCTAGAGCGCCAGATACTTCGCCCTCATGTCGTGCCAAGTTCGGATGTTGTCGTCCGGGAGGAGCTGGAACTGGAGGTCTACGCCCGCGGACTCGAGCGAATCGAGCGCGGCGAAGTCCTCGTCGTTAAGAAGCACGGTCCTGCCGAGGTCCTTGGTGCCGGGGCGGGTGGCGTTCATGTTTCCGAGGTTGAGGGTCGCTCCGAAGTCGGCGCCCGCGCGCTTGAGCTCGTCGAAGGCCTTGACTGAGTCGGATATGACAAAGAACTTCTTTGCGGAAGCGTTGGCCTTGGCGAGGGCCTCGACGCCCTGGGCAACCGTGTAGATTCCGAGCTTGTACTTGCCCACGGCGGCCTTGAGGACCTTGCACCTAAGCTCGTCGGCGGCGACCTTGTCGCTGATCACGAGGATCGAGTCGGCGGGCTTCACCGCCATCCACCTGGTGGTCGTCTGGCCGTGAATAACACGGTCGTCGACTCTGGCTAGAACAATCGACATGCCTGCTCCTTTCTCTGTGCCTCGTCGAGGCACTGAATTCGCATGCGACCCTGCTTGCTTGGGGGTGCTGGAGACGTCCTTCTCGTCGTCCTCCTTGTCCGGCTCCGCGCTCGCCGCGACGACGCCGGCGGTGCCCGCCTGAACCGCGACCGAGACGATCTCGTCGAGGTTGTCGCTGTCCTGGGCGGCCATTCCCGCCTCAATCAGCATGGGGAAGTTGACGCCTGCGACGACCCTGAGGTTCTCCGGGTCCGCGAGATACAGCGCGAAGGACTCGTTGAAGGGGGTTCCGCCGTATAAGTCAGTCAAAATAAGCGTCTTGGCCGTACTTTTGCTCTTCTCGACCTCGCTGGTAAGGCGCCTGCGGAAGTCGTCGATTCCTGTGTCGTTCAAACTGACGGTTGTAATGGGAGTTTCGCTGGAAGCGAGCATGTGGAAGGCGTCTGCGAGCCCTTCGCAGAGCGTTCCGTGTGAGGCGACAATCAGATTCATTGGGCGCTCCTTTCGACGAGTTCATTGTACTAGAGCAGACATAAACGTCAATTGAAGTAATATATGAAGGAGCTGAACGGTATTAAAACAGCCATAAATGGACTATTTGGCGGTTCTATAGTAATAAGACCGTACATATGCTAGATTGCAATTGTCCTAAATCCACCGAAAGGAGCCAGCAATGAAGCCCTACACCCTCGATGACCTTGCTCGCCTGGTCGACCACACGAACCTTCATCCCGATGCCACCCGCGCCGACATGGAGAAGCTCTGCGACGAGGCTAAGCGCTATCACTTCAAGATGGTCGCCATCAACTCGGTCCAGTCCAAGCTCTGCTCCGAGCTGCTTGCGGGCACTGATATCGACACGGGCGCCGCGATTGGCTTCCCCTTGGGCCAGACTACCATTGCCACCAAGGTCTTCGAGACCAAGGACGCCCTGGCCAACGGCGCGAACGAGATTGACTACGTCGTTAACCTCACCGAGGTCAAGGTGGGCAACTGGGACTACATCCGCGACGAGATGACCCAGATCGTCGAGGTATGCCGCGAGGCCGGTGTCCCCTCCAAGGTCATCTTCGAGAACTGCCTGCTTACCGAGGACGAGAAGCTCGGCCTTTGCAAAGTCGCCAGCGAGGTGCTGCCCGACTTCGTCAAGACCTCGACGGGCTTCTCTACCGGCGGCGCCACCATCGAGGACGTGAAGCTCATGCGCGAGCACGTCGACCCACGCGTGAAGGTCAAGGCTGCGGGCGGCATCCGCACTGCTGACGACTTCCTCGACATGGTTCGTGCCGGCGCCGAGCGCATCGGCTGCAGCGCAGGAATCCCCATCATCGAGGAGATTGGCCGTCGTATGGCCGAGACCGGTAGGGACACCCTCGAGCTCTAGGAGGTCAATATGGGACCGCTCCTGCTTAAGCCGAACCTGATCTCGCCCGTTTGGTCCGGAGACGCTATCAACCGCCTGCGGGGGATAGGCGGAGACATCGCGTACGGTGAGTCGTTCGACGTCTCGGTTCACGAAGGGCTCGTGAACGACGTCGAGGGCGGACCGTATGACGGCACACCGCTGGACGTCCTTCTTGCCGAGCACAGATCGGAGATTATGGGCGACCTCGAGGGGGACGGCATCGTCCAGATCATCACCATGAGCGCGGGACAAAATCTGTCGGTGCAGGTCCACCCCGACGAAGCGTATGCCCAGGCTCACGAGAACGACCACGAGAAGACCGAGTCCTGGTACATCATGGAGGCCAAGCCCGGCGCGACCATTATCTGCGGCTCGACCACCGACGACGCGGCGGCCCTGCGCGCCGCCGCGGCCGACGACACAATCGGCGAGAAGTACGGGCGCCGCGTCCCGGTGTCCGAGGGCGACTTCGTTTGCGTGCCGGCGGGCACACTGCACGCTCTGGGCGCCGGAGTGCTCGCCCTTGAGGTCGGCAGCTTCGGCTTCTGCACCTACCGCATCTGCGACTGGGGCCGCGGCCGCGAGCTCCACGTCGAGAAGGGCTTCGACGTCCTTCGGACGCAGAGCCGTCCCGAGCCTGTCCACCTTGGAGCGTACGACCCCGCCGGCCCGGCGAGCGTGCGCCGCGGCGTGACCCACCGACTCTTTGTCGCCGACGTCGCCGACGTGCGAGGAAGCTGGGAGCAGGAGCTCGGCGGGCGGTATCATGTGTTGTCGTGCGTGGGCGGGACCGCCCGGCTGCGAAGCGCCGAGGGCACGGTCGAGCTTCCCTGCTCCCGGTCAGCGTTGGTCCCCGCGAGCGTCGGCAGCTATGTTGTCGAGGGGGATTGCCGCGTGATCCGTTCGTACGTAACGCGCCCCGGCGAGGAGGAGTAGCCATGAAGAAAGTCCTGGTCACGGGGGCGCACGGGTATCTTGCCAGCCTTGCGCGGCTGTACAACTCCGGCCGGATCGAGTTTGGCTGCGTGTCCCACACCGACGTGGACTTCTCGCGCCCCGATGAGGTCGAGAAGTACTTCGAGGCGGCGGATTTCGACGTCTGCCTGCACATGGCGGCGGACGCCACGACGGCCCACTGCGAGAAGCAACCCGAGCTCACGCACCGTGTGAACACGGAGTCGGCTATCGCCATCGCCAAGGTGTGCCGCGAGCGCGCAAAGCGCATGGTGTTCATCTCCACCGAACAGTGCTTCAACGCCGCTCCGGGCAAGGCGCCCTTCTTTGAGGACGCTGAACAGGCGTCCGTCAGTGCCTACGGCAGACAAAAAATGGAGGCCGACGCCTGGATTCGCGAGAACCTTAGCGACTACCTCATCCTGCGGTTTAGCTGGATGTTTGGACTGTCCATGCCCGGCGTCAAGGCATCGCCGAACATTCTCGGCAACGTCCTTGCCGCCGTCAGGGGCAATAAACCCACGGCGTTCCGCGTCCATGAGCTGCGCAACATGACCTATGCGCAGCGCTTTGCCGAGCAGCTTCCGCAGATTCTCGAGCTGCCGAGCGGCGCGTACCACTTCGCGAGCCAGAACGGCCTTTCCACCTACGAGACGGCGCGGCTGGTGGCGTCTCGCCTCGGCTGCTCCGAGGCCGAGGTCGACCGCCTGATCCTTCCCGACCAGAAGACCTACGCCGAGCGGCCGCGCGACTTCCGTCTGGCTTCGGACAAGATTCAGGCGGCAGGCATCGAGCTCGGCACCTTCGAGGAGGACCTCGACCGCTGCCTCGCCGACTTCGGCTGGTAGGCTGCCCGCCAAATCAGACGGGTTGAATTATCCGTCGCCCTGCCCGCCCGCGACCAGTGACTGCCTGCCGCGGGCGGGCTCTTTTATCTTCACAAACTTAACGCTTACGAAGCGCGCGCGTTTCTGGTTACCATGGCTCACGCTGCGCTGGCTCCGGCCTGCCTGCCATTGGGCGGCGGCAGGTCGTCGAGACAGGACTTCGATCATAAGGAGTTGTTTTACTTTATGCCCAAGAACAAGCGTGAGAGCCTTCCGTTCACCTTTATCATGTGCTTCCTCATGGTGCTTTTGATGAGCGTCTACAACGTGGCGCGTCAGTATGGCCACATGGGGGTCGACGTGATTGCTACTGCCTGGATTGGCTTCCCACCTGCGTACGTCTTTGCCATGCTGTGCGACTGGTTTGTTGCCAGCCCGCTGGCCAAGGGCTTTGCCTTCAAGTACCTGGTGACCCCGGGCAAGAGCAGCTCGCGCGCCATGACGCTTGCGGTCTCCACCTGCATGGTCTTCCCGATGGTCATCATCATGTCGCTCTACGGTGCCTTTGAGGGCGCCTTCCACGCCGGCACCCTTGCCGTCGTGCCCATGGCCTGGCTGATCAACATTCCCTGGAACTTCATCATGGCCCTGCCGTGGAACCTGCTGGTTGCCGGCCCCATCGCCCGCTTCCTGTTCCGTCGCGCCTTCCCGGAGGGGACGGTGCTCGCCCAGCCCCAGGCGTAAGGGTGCGCGCGCTTCTCGCCTGGCAGAGCGTGGCCGGCGGGGGCGTCTGACAACCCAAGATGTGTGCAAACGGCGCACTTGTTGACAACTCAACAAGTGCGCCGTTACTGTATGCTGCGACGGAACGCGGTCAGGGGAGGCACGCATGCAGGAGGAGAGTCGTTTTGAGGACTTCGTGGGCCTCATTGGCGCCATAGACAAGGAGATCCAGCGCATCAAGACGGCGGAGCTCGCCCGCTTTGGCCTGCGCGCCTCTGACCTGATGGTCGTCTACTACCTGGAGAAGAACCCCGAGGGGCTGACGGGCGCCGACCTTGCCCGCCTGGCCGACGTGGACCGCGCCGCCGTGAGCCGTACGGTCACGCGTCTTGCCGCCGACGGCTTTGTGGAGGTGGGGGAGGAGTCCACGCGCTATCGCGCCCCCATCCGCCTCACCGAGAAGGGCTATGCGGCTATGGCCGAGGTCAACGGACTCATCTCGCAGATCGTGCGGCAGGCGGGCGGCGGCCTCTTGGACGAACAGCGCCGGGCGCTCTACGCCTCGCTGGAGTCCGTCCTGGGGCAGCTGAGGCTCATCGCCCGGTAAGGCGGGGCGTGGCCGCGGCCGTGTGACCGGCGAGGGCGGGCGCTTCTCGCATATATCAAAACCAAAATAAAAAAAGGAGATGCCATGAAGACGCGCATCATCACCGACTCTGCCTCGGACATCCTGGAGGGCGAGTACGAAAACCTCACGGTGCTGCCGCTCTCCATCACGTTTGGAACCGCCACGTACCTGGACGGCGTCGACCTCACGCACGAGCGCTTCTACGAGCTGCTGGTTGAGGAGGACGAGCTTCCCAAGACGGGGCAGGTCAACCCCTATGCCTTTGGCCAGGTGCTTGACGAGGTACACGCGGCGGGCCAGGAGGCCGTGGTGATCACGCTTTCCTCCAAGCTCTCCGGCACGCACCAGAGCGCCATCACCGCGGCCGCGCAGGCCAAGGGGGTCGTGCGCGTGGTTGACAGCCTGAACGTCTGCGTGGGCGAGCGCGTGCTGGTGGAGTGCGCCCTGCGCCTTGCCGAGAAGGGCCTGGGTGCCGTGGAGATCGCGGACCAAATCTGCGCCCTGCGTGACCGCGTCTGCGTGGTGGGGCTTCTCGACACCCTCGAGTACCTGCGGCGGGGTGGGCGCATCTCTGCGGCCGCCGGCGCGGTGGGAGAGCTCCTCTCCATCAAGCCGGTCATTGCCGTCAGGTCCGGCGAGGTTGCCCTGCTGGGCAAGGCGCGCGGCTCCAAGAACGGCCGCAACCTCCTCAACCAGCAGGTGGAGAACGCGGGCGGCATCGACTTTGGCATGCCGGTGGCCCTGGGCTACGCCGGCCTCTCCGACAAGCTGCTCCGCAAGTACGTGGCAGACAGCCGCGCCATCTGGGAGAAGGGCTTTCCCGCGGGCGACCTGCCCGTCCACACCGTGGGCGCCACCATCGGCACCCACGTGGGCCCCGGCGCCATCGCCCTGGCCTTCTTCCGTCGGGAAGCTTAGGTTCAGTTGGCGGCTGCATTGTGCTGTGCGGTTTGACCCTACACCTGACTCTTAATAAAATCCGTTGATGTCAACGTTTTTTGTAAGTAATGGGGGCGCCACATGGAGTATTCGCGGGAGCGGTATCTGACTAGGCTGATTGCGAGCATGGGGACCGACCAGGTCAAGGTGGTCACTGGAGTTCGCAGGTGTGGCAAATCGTACCTGCTTGGCACTCTGTTCAGGCGATATCTCGTTCATGAGGAGGGAGTGCGGGCCGACCATATCATTAGTGTTGAATTTGATGGATTTCTGGGCGCAAGGTACAGGGATCCCGCCACATTCATGGACTACGTGCTGGGGCAGGTTGCCGGCGATGGTCAGTATTACCTGATTCTCGATGAGGTCCAGCTCCTGGGTTCCTTTGTTGAGGTTCTCAACGACCTCATACGCATGAAGAACGTTGATGTCTACGTTACCGGGAGCAATGCCCGCCTGCTCTCGAGGGATGTGGTGACTGAGTTT
Source organism: uncultured bacterium (assembly GCA_905215465.1). GTDB lineage: Bacteria > Actinomycetota > Coriobacteriia > Coriobacteriales > Atopobiaceae > Paratractidigestivibacter. The sequence goes on from CAJMPT010000003.1 coordinate 56,872, forward strand.
CGCGGCCGCGCCGAAGAGATTCTCCTGCGCCCGCTAAGCTTCTCCGAGTTTATGAAGGGGTACGAGGGGGATAAGCGGGATGCGTACGAGGAGTATGCGCTGTATGGCGGCTTGCCTCCAGTTGCTTTGAGAAATGATGAACGCGGCAAGGCCGACTACCTGAGGGACGTCTATAGGGAGACGTACATCCGCGACATACTCGATAGAAACGACATTAGGAGCCCGGGTGACCTGGAAGACCTCGTAGACGTGCTCTCGTCAAATATTGGCTCCGTGACTAACCCGACGAAAATAGCTAATACCTTCGCAAGCGCGCACAGGGATGGGATATCGCGCGTAACCGTTGAGCGTTACATCACTTTTCTCGAGGATTCCTTCTTGTTCGAGACGGCGCAGCGCTATGACATCAAGGGGAGAAAATACATCGGGGCCGGCGTCAAGTACTACGCCATTGACCCCGGACTTCGTAACGCCCGATTGAACTTCCGACAGGTTGAGGGCGCTCACATCATGGAGAACGTTATCTATAACGAGCTCCGCGCTCGCGGTTACGGCGTTGACGTGGGCGTTGTCTCCTCTCAAAGAAGGGGTGCCGACGGCAAGCAGCAGAGGGTCAGCTACGAATGCGACTTTGTGTGCAACATGGGAAGCCGCAGGTGCTACATCCAGTCCGCCTATGCGCTGCCGACGAGGGAAAAGGTCGAGCAGGAGCAGGCGTCTTTGTTGAGGATCCCCGACTCGTTCAAGAAGGTGATCGTTGTAAAGGATGGGGTCAGGCCCCACTACAACGACGAGGGGATTCTGGTTCTGAATCTCTATGACTTCCTGTTAGACGAGCGCAGCCTAGAGTTCTAGGAATAGCGTACATAATAACGACCCCGCGCACTTCTCGACTGCATTTCCGCAGGTGAGAAGAGCGCGGGGTCGTTATTATGTACGCTGCCAGAAGTGGTCCGGCCATCCGCCTACGCCTCGGGCGTGCTGGCCTTCTTGTGGTAGAGGCTCTCGAAGCGCAGGGCGTAGAGGGCCAGGAGAAGCACGGCGGCGCCCGTGATGGGGGCGCCCGCCAGGGCGGGCACGTTGTAGGCCGCGCCGGTGTTGAGAACGGCCTGCCCAATCTGCGCGCCGATGGCGTTTCCGCCGTTGAAGGCCACCTGCACGCAGGCGGAGCCGATCATCTCTCCGCCGCCCTGGCCCACCTCGACCATGGCCAGCTGCTGGGCGCTCGAGGGGAAGAACAGGCCGCAGCAGCACAGCGCCATGAGGATGGCGGAGCTTGCCGGGGAGCCGGAGAACGCGTAGATGAGCAGCATGGTCACGCAGGCGATGAGCTGGCCGATGGCGGAAGCCCAGCCGGGGGTGAGTCGGTCGCCCGCGCGTCCGCCCAGCTGGGAGCCGACGATCATGCCCAGGCCGCCCAGCACCAGCAGGGCCGGCAGCGCCGTGGCGCTCCAGCCGCCGACGGTCTCGAGCCAGGGGGAGACGTAGCTCCACCAGCAGAAGATTCCCGTGTTGCCCAGAAGGACCGCGCCCAGCACGATCCAGGGGCCGGGCTTGCCCAGGAAGCGGAACTGTCCGGCAAGGCCCGCGTCGGCAACGGCCTCGATCTGCGGGACGAGCCTCCAGATGAGCAGGAGCGAGCAGAGCGCCCACGCGGCCACAAAGACAAACGCGGCGCGCCAGCCCACCATGCCCGCAAGGAGCGTTCCGAAGGGCACGCCGATGGTGTTGGCGAGGGTCTGCCCCAAGACCATGACGGCAACGGCGCGGCCTTCCTGGCCCTTGTCGGCCATGGCTCGCGCGACGATGGTGGCGGTGCCAAAGAAGGCCCCGTGCGGCACGCCCGAGATGAAGCGCGCCACGGTGAGCATCCCGGCGCTAGGAGCCAGGGCGGCCATGGCGTTGCCCACGAAGCACAGCAACATGAAGGCCATGAGCAGCCGCTTGGGGGCAATGCTATGGCCAAACACCAGGATGAGGGTGCCAAAGCAGACGCCGATGGCGTAGGCGGAGATGAAGCCTCCGGCCTCTGGAACGCTGACGCCAACGCCCGCGGCGACGTTGGTGATGATGCCCATCAGCACGAACTCGGCAAATCCCAAGGCAAACGCGCCGGCAGCCAGCGCGATTAAGCCCTTCTTCATGCGTGATACCTCCAGACGCGGCCGTTCGCCGACCGCAAGTGTGTAAATTGCCCGAGCCAGTATACGGGCATCTAAACTCGTTTCAACAAAAGACTAGTTGGCGATGCGTTGCGGCACAGTTGCTCACCAGGAGGTCTCGCCATGCCTTACATAGAGTTTGCGGACGTCGTGCGCGCGTATGGCTCCGGCTCCACCCTGGTACATGCCCTTGACGGCGCGAGTTTTGCCGTGGAGAAGGGCGAACTCGCCGTCATCCTGGGCCAGTCCGGCGCGGGCAAGACCACGGCCCTCAACATCCTGGGCGGCATGGACCGCGCCACCTCCGGCCGCGTGGTGGTGGGCGGGCGCGACGTGAGCCACGCCACCGAGGACGAGCTGGTCATGTACAGGCGCGAGGACGTGGGCTTTGTCTTTCAGTTCTACAACCTGGTGCCCAACCTCACCGCGCTTGAGAACGTGGAGCTAGCTGCCCAGATCTGCCCGGACTCGCTGGACGCGGAGGAGACGCTTTCCAAGGTGGGGCTGGCCGAGCGCCTGGCAAACTTCCCGGCCCAGCTCTCTGGCGGCGAGCAGCAGCGCGTCTCCATCGCCCGCGCCCTGGCAAAGAACCCAAAGATCCTGCTCTGCGACGAGCCCACGGGCGCCCTTGACTACCAGACGGGCAAGCAGATCCTGCAGCTTTTGCAGGACACCTGCCGCAGGGACGGCATCACGGTCATCATCGTCACGCACAACGCGGCCTTGGCGGACATGGCCGACCGCCTCATCCGCTTCAAGAGCGGCCGCGTGACCCAGATGAGCGTGAACCCCAGCCCCGTGCCCATCGCGCAAATCGAGTGGTAGGGGCACGCGCGATGGCCCACAAGACCACGTCAGCCCCGCGCTCGGCCTTTGGCACCGGCGTCCTGCGCACCGTCCGTGGGAGTCTCAAGCGCTTTGTGGCCCTGGCGACCATCTGTGCCCTGGGCGTGACCATGATCTGCGGCCTCAAGGTGGCCTGCATTGACCTTCGGGCCTCCGCGGACGCCTTCTTTGATGCCCAGAACCTCTTTGACCTGCGCGTCCAGTCCACGCTGGGCCTGACCGACGACGACGTCAGCGCGCTTGCCGCCCTTGACGGGGTGGAGTCGGCCGAGGGCGGCTGGGTGGAGAGCTGCTACACCGCCGTGGGCTCCTCGTCCGAGAAGGTGGACGTCAAGGCCCTGAGCCCCTCCGGCATGAACCAGCCCCACGTGCTCGACGGCCATCTTCCGGTGACTGCCGACCAGGTAGCCGTGACCAGGAGATTCCTTGACGAGAGCGGCCTTTCCCTGGGCGACGAGGTCACCTTCCGCGGCGCCTCCGACGGCGAGAAGGGCGCGGGCGCGGACGGCGCGGATGCCGGCGCCGACGCCTCCTCGACAGAGGTCTTTTCTCGCCAGGCGTACACCATCTGCGGCGTGGTGCTTGACCCCACGGACATCAACGCCGGCAACGGCACGATGTCGTTCCGTGCGAGCGGAGGCTCCCAGTACGCGTTCTTCGTGCTGCCGGCCGCGGTGACCACAGACGTGTATACGGCCGTCTACCTGAGCGTTGATGGTGCGGATAGCCCCCTTTGCTACTCGGCTGGCTACGAGGCCTCCGTTGACGCCGTCAAGGCCCGCGTGGAGGCCATCAAGTCCGAGCGCGAGGCCGCCCGCCGCCAGGGCATCCTGGATGACGCCGGCTCCCAGATAGACTCTGCCGAGAAGGACGCGCTCGCGCGGCTGGGTGACGCGGCCGCCCAGCTGGACGACGCGCAGGCGCAGCTCGACTCCGGCGCCGCCGAGCTTGCGGACGGTCGCGCCCAGCTTGACGCCAAGTCCGCGGACGCCGCCTCGCAGCTTGACGCGGCGCAGGCCCAGCTCGATGCCGGCCGCGCGGAGCTTGTCGCCAACCAACGGCAGGTCACGGACGGTCTGAACCAGATTGCCGCGGGCCTGGGCTGCGACGTCGACGGCATTGGCGACGCTCTGGCTGCCAGGCGCTCCCAGCTCTCTGAGGCAAAGGGGCAGATCAAGGCAAGCGCCCAGATGCTTGCCTCCCTCATGGGCGATGAATGGCCCGCCGAGGCGTGGTCTCGCCTGGAGGGCGCCCAGACGCCCGAGGAGGCCCGGGCTGCGGCGGCAGACGTCAACGCCGTCCTGGTGCCCTTTGTGAGCAAGGCCCAGGGCGCCATAGACGACCTTGTGACCGTCGTGGAGTCCGACGAGTTCCAGCAGCTCAGGGACACCTACCAGAACCTCCCGCAGTGGCTGCGCGACCGCGTTGACGCCGCCGTGGCCCAGGCTCCCGCCACGGTTCAGAAGCTCCTGCGCGCCATCCTGGAGATGCCCACCGACCAGATGGCCTCCCAGCTGCGCGACCTGCGCTCCCAGGTGGGCCAGCTCTCGGGGTTGGCCGACGGCATGGTGCAGATCGTGGAGGGCCAGGCCCAGCTCGACGAGGCGGAGGCGGGCTGGAGGCGGCTCGTGGCGGCCCAGGCCCAGCTTGACGCCGCGGCCGCGCAGCTCGCAGACGGCCAGGCCCAGCTTGACGCCCAGCGCGCGAGCGCCCGGGCCCAGCTCGACGATGCCGCGCGCCAGCTCGCGGATGGCGAGGCCCAGCTCGCAGACGGCCGCTCCGAGCTCGAGGAGGGGCGCGCCGCCTACGAGCGCGAGCGTGCGGACGCCCTGGCCAAGATAGCCGAGGCTCGCGGCCGCCTCTCGGACGTGGACGAGGCCACCTGGTACGTCCAGACGCGCGATGCCCTCTCCAGCTACTCCTCCGTGGAGTCCGACGGCTCCTCCATCGAGGCCATCGGCACGGTCATCCCCATCGTGTTCTTCGTGGTGGCGGTGCTCATCAGCCTCACCACCATGACGCGCATGGTCGAGGAGGAACGCGGCCTCATCGGCCTCTACAAGGCGCTGGGCTATTCTCGCCGGAAGATTCTCTCCAAGTACGTGCTGTATGCGGGTACGGCCTGCCTGGCGGGCGGCCTTGTGGGCAACATGCTGGGCTTTGTGGTGCTGCCGCTCATCCTCTTCACCATCTTCCAGACCATGTACGCCCTGCCGGCCTTCCTGCTGCAGTTTGACGTGGCCTACGCCGTGGGCTCCGTGGCCCTGTTTGCCCTGGGCATTGTGGGGGCGACGGCGCTGACCTGCCGCCGGGAGCTTGCCGAGCAGCCTGCCGCCCTCATGCGCCCCAAGGCCCCCAAGGCCGGAAGCCGCATCCTGCTGGAGCGTGTGCGCCCGCTGTGGCGCCGTCTCTCCTTCCTCAACAAGGTCACGGCCAGAAACATCTTCCGCTACAAGCGCCGCTTCCTCATGACGGTCTTTGGCATCGCGGGGTGCACGGCCCTTCTGGTCTGCGGCTTTGGCATCAGGGACACGGTGCTCTCGCTCTCCTCCAGGCAGTACGGCCAGGAGGGCGTCAGCCGCTATGACCTCATGCTCGTGACCTCGGCGGCGGATCTTGAGGGCGTGGCGCAGGACCTCGACGCGGATGCGCAGGTCCAGAGCTTCCTGCCGGTCTGCGTTGACTCCGTCACGGTGAGCCATGGGGACGCCGCCGAGTCCATGCAGGTCTACGTGGTGCCCGACGGCCTTGACCTCTCGGGTTACGTGAGCCTGACCGACGATGCCGGCAATGCCATTGACCTGGCCTCCGTTGGCACCGTCATCACCAAGAACGCCGAGCAGGTCCTGGGCTTCTCCGCAGGGCAGCAGGTTCACGTCCAAGACTCCTCCCTTGCGGAGGCAGACGTTCCCGTGGCGGCAATCTGCCAGAACTACCTGGGCAACTCCCTCTTCGTGACCGAGTCCGCCTACCGTGAGGCCTTTGGCACGGAGCCGCAGCTCAACGGGCTTCTCGTCAGTCTGGGCGGCACGGATGCCCAGAAGATCGCGCTCTCCGAGCGGCTCTCGGCCGACTCCCGGACGCTCTCCGTGGTCTCCACGGCAAAGCTGGTGCAGGACTTCTCCAGCGCGTTCACGCTCATCAACACCGTGGTCTACGTGGTCATCGTTCTTGCGGCGGCGCTCTCGTTCACCGTGGTGTTCACGCTCTCAAACACCAACATCTCCGAGCGGGAGCGGGAGCTCGCCACCATCAAGGTGCTGGGCTTCAAGAGGCCGGAGGTCCACCGCTACATCAACAAGGAGACGCTCATCCTCACGGGCCTGGGCGTGGTTGCGGGACTTCCTGCGGGCTATGCCCTCACGCGCAGCCTCACGTGGATCCTCAAGATGCCCTCGCTCTACTTTGACGCCCTGGTGGCCTGGCCCAGCTACGTGCTGGCGGCGGCCCTGGCGTTTGCCTTCACCCTGGCCGTCAACGCCTTGACCAACCGCGCCCTCGACCGCGTGGACATGGTCGGCGCCCTCAAGTCCGCCGAATGATACGAAGTTGACAAAGGGACAGTCCCTTTGTCAACTTTTGCGGGGAAGTTGCGAAGCCGAGGCTGGGTGGCGGACGGCCTCGCCCAGATGCTAGAATGCGGCTCGTAACACGTGCGCCGTGACTGACGGGTTAACGCGGGAGACCGCGGGGGAGCAGCGCGCGAACACATGCCGACCGTCTGGGCAAGCCGCGCTCTCTGCCGAGGGTGGCTTGCCTTTTGCGTCTTTTGGCCCTTCTGGCAGGCACCCCCTCGCCCTCGGCGAGCGCACGGCTCACGTCGAAGGGATGTCACATGCAAGACCTGACCGAGCTCCTGCGCAACAACCCCTACCCCGGCCGCGGCATTGTGGTGGGCAAGGACTGCGTCTACTACTGGATCATGGGGCGCAGCGCCAACAGCAGGAACCGCGTCTTCGTTCCCACCGAGGACGGCATCCGCACCGAGGCCCACGACCCGGCCCTCCTGGAGGACCCGAGCCTCATCATCTACCACCCCGTCCGCACCATGGGAGACGCCCTGGTGGTGACCAACGGAGACCAGACCGACACCATCGTCGGCGCCGGGGACTTCCGCCGCGGCTGCATGGCCCGCGAGTTCGAGCCGGACGAGCCCAACTTCACCCCGCGCATCAGCGCCATTGTCAACGCCGACGGCAGCTTTGAGATCTCCATCCTCAAGCACCAGGAGAACGGCCGCTGCCTGCGCGAGTTCTTCTGCTACGAGGGCGCCGACGAGGGCTGCGGCTACCTCATCTCCACCTACCAGGGCGACGGCAACCCGCTGCCCACCTTTGCCGGCGAGCCCGTCGAGGTGAGCCTGCCCGCCCCCGAGGAGGTCTGGGCCGCCCTCAACGCCGACAACAAGGTCTCCCTCTACGCCAACGTGGCCGGCAAGGTCACCCTCTTCAACAAGAACCTCGGCGACTGAGAAAAGGGGACAGTCCCCTTTTCTCATTCCCAACGTCAGAAAGGCGAGAAGCGCATGGCAAGCGAGCTCGAGCTCAAGTACGGATGCAACCCCAACCAGAAGCCGTCCCGCATCTACATGAAGGACGGCTCCGAGCTGCCCGTGAAGGTCCTCTCCGGCAAGCCCGGCTACATCAACTTCCTGGACGCCCTCAACTCCTGGCAGCTCGTGCGCGAGCTCAAGGAGGCCACCGGCCTTCCCGCCGCGGCGTCCTTCAAGCACGTGAGCCCCGCCGGCGCCGCCGTGGGCCTGCCCCTGTCCGACATTGACCGCCAGATCTACTTCGTCGATGACGAGGGCCCGCTCACACCCATCGCCTGCGCCTACATCCGCGCCCGCGGCGCCGACCGCATGAGCTCCTACGGTGACTGGGCCGCTCTTTCCGACGTCTGCGACGAGCGCTGCGCCCTCTACATCAAGCACGAGGTCTCCGACGGCATCATCGCCCCTGGCTACACTCCCGAGGCGCTGGCCATTCTCTCTGCCAAGAAGGGCGGCAAGTACAACGTGGTCCAGATCGACCCGGACTATGTCTGCCCGGCCACCGAGACCAAGGACGTTTTTGGCATCACATTCGAGCAGGGCCACAACTTCTTCCGCATTGACCGCGACCTGCTGGGTGACGTGGTGACGGCCAACAAGGACATCCCCGAGTCCGCGCAGATCGACATGATCGTGAGTCTCATCACGCTCAAGTACACGCAGTCCAACTCCGTCTGCTACGTCAAGGACGGCCAGGCCATCGGCGTGGGCGCCGGCCAGCAGAGCCGCGTCCACTGCACGCGCCTTGCCGGCAACAAGGCCGACACCTGGTACCTGCGCCAGCACCCCAAGGTGCTGGGCCTGCAGTTTGTCGACGGCATCCGCCGCGCCAACAGGGACAACGCCATCGACGTCTACATCTCCGACGAGCACGACGACGTCCTGGCCGAGGGCGAGTGGCAGAAGTGGTTTGCCGTCAAGCCCGAGGTTCTCACCCGCGAGGAGAAGGCCGCCTGGATTGCCACCCAGACCGGCGTGACCCTGGGCTCCGACGCCTTCTTCCCCTTTGGCGACAACGTCGAGCGCGCCCACAAGTCCGGCGTGACCTACATTGCCGAGCCCGGCGGCTCCATCCGCGACGACAACGTCATCGAGACCGCCGACAAGTACGGCATGGCCATGGCCTTCACCCACATGAGGCTTTTCCACCACTAGGACGCAGGTGCGGGCCGTCCGGAGCCAAAAACCTCACAGGTAGTCTCTTTCAAAAAGAACTTCTCGCCAGCTAGCAGGTCTTTTGCTGGCGAGAAGTTCTTGAAGAAACACTACCTGTGAGGTTTTGCCTTGGCTTTGGCCCTGGCGTGGCCCGCTGGCCCCGCTACAGCGCGAGAATGCCCAAGTGCTCCAGGAGAATCTTGGTTCCGATGAGGATGAGCACCACGCCGCCTACGATGCTGGCGGGCTTCTCGTAGCGAGAGCCAAAGAAGTTGCCCACGAAGACGCCTGCGATGCTGAAGGCAAAGGTGGTGACGCCGATCAGCGCCACGGAGGGCACGATGTCCACGGAGAGCGCCGCGAAGGAGATTCCCACCGCAAGGGCGTCGATGGACGTGGCAATGGCCAGGATGAAGAACTCTCCCAGGTCGATGCGGTCGGCGGGCTTGCCGTCGCCTGCGTCCTCGTGGAAGGCCTCCCATAGCATCTTGCCGCCAATGATGGCCAGCAGCACGAAGGCCACCCAGTGGTCGATGGGACCGATGATTCCCAAAAACTGGCTGCCGAGCGCCCAGCCAACGAGAGGCATGAGCGCCTGGAACCCGCCGAAGAACAGGGCCAGCACCACGGCGACCTTGGGATTGACCTCCTTCATGCCCAGGCCCTTGCAGATGGACACGGCAAACGCGTCCATGGAGAGGCCCACTGCAATGAGCAGCAGCTCAACAAGACCCATCTTGACTCCTCTCTTGGCGGGACCCCTCCCGTCACGTTGCGCCCCGATGGTCGGCGCACATAAAAAACGAGGCTCGCGACAGGCCATCCCCATGGTCCGTCGCGAGTCTCGTTGATTAAGATGCACCAGGCGCAAGCCAGTGTGTTGGCAGCATCGCGGCCTTTGACGGCCGCCACTACTCCCTCGCCAAGAGGGAGATGCTATCACAACTGTCGTCAACGCCCGCATGTTACCGCCCGGGAAACAAGCGCTTCTCGCCTTGTACTTTAGTTTGCTAAAGCGTATAGTCAGCGGCGTCATCACTTTAGCGTGCTAAAGCGCCCGGCGAGAAGAGCCCGGGCGCAGGGGAGGAGACCCACCATGAAGCTCAACATGAACCGCCGCGAGTTCCTTGCGGCCTTTGGCACCATCGCCGCGTCCGCTGTCCTGGCTGGCTGCGGCGGAAAGACCGCGACCACCGCCGGCGCGCCCTCCAACGCCGCCTCTACCCCGGCGCCCTCCGGAGACGACAAGTCCGCCGTCTCCACCATGAAACTCATCGTGGGCTTTGACGCCGCCTACCCTCCCTACGGCTACGTGGGCGACGACGGCTCCTACACCGGCTTTGACCTGGAGCTTGCCCAGGAGGTCGGCAGGCGCGTGGGCTGGGAGGTCCAGCTCGAGCCCATCGACTGGGACGCCAAGGACACCCTGATGAACTCCGGTGCCATCAACTGCATCTGGAACGGCTTCACCATCGAGGGTCGCGAGAACGACTACACCTTCTCGGAGCCCTATATGCTCAACGCCCAGGTCGTGGTGGTCAAGAAGGGCTCCGGCATCTCCGACCTGGCGGGCCTTGCCGGCAAGGCCGTCATCACCCAGACCGACTCCGCCGCCTATGACGTGCTGGCAGGCGAGGACGCCACCCAGGCCGATGTGGCTGCCACGTTTGCCAGCCTGGAGACCATCGGCGACTACAACACCGCCTTCATGCAGCTTGAGACCGGCGCCGTTGACGCCGTTGCCTGCGACCTCTCCATTGCCGCCTACCAGCTGGCCGCCAAGCCCGATGCCTACGAGCAGCTCTCCGAGCAGCTCTCCAGCGAGCACTACGCCGTGGGCTTCAAGAAGGGCGACGAGGCCAACGCCACCCAGGTGAGCGACACCCTCAAGGCCATGGACAAGGACGGCTTTGTGAAGGACCTCTGCGACAAGTACGCCGATCAGGGCATGGACTACGCCAACTGGTGCCTTGCCTAAGGCTTTGACCTGCTGATTATCTGGGGCACCGCCGCCATTTGGGCGACGGTGCCCTGCCGCTTGAGAGGAGCGCGCGTGGATCTTCTGACCATGACGGGCATGCTGGGCAACGGGTTTCTCGTCAGCTTCCAGATCTTTGCCCTGACGCTTTTGGGGTCGCTTCCCCTGGGCATGCTTGTGGCGTTTGCGCGCATGAGCCGCTTCAAGCCGCTGGCCCTTCTGGCGCGCTTCTACATCTCCATCATGCGCGGCACCCCGCTCATGCTGCAGATGTTTGCCATCTACTTCATGCCGTACTACGTGTTTGGCATCAACCTCACCACCGACAGCAAGTGGCAGGCCACCATCGTGGCGTTTATCGTCAACTACGCCGCCTACTTTGCCGAGATCTACCGCTCCGGCATCCAGTCCATCCCGCGCGGCCAGTATGAGGCCGCCGAGGTCCTGGGCTACTCCGGTGCGCAGACCTTCTGCCGCATAGTGCTGCCGCAGGTGGTCAAGCGCATCCTGCCGTCCATCACCAACGAGGTCATCACGCTGGTCAAGGACACCTCGCTTGCGTTCTCCATCGGCGTCATCGAGATGTTCAGCGTGGCCAAGCAGCTGGTTGCCTCCCGGGTCAGCATGATGCCCTTCGCCATTGCGGCCGCGTTCTACTGGGTCTTCAACCTGCTCATCGACATGCTGGCCGGGCGCCTTGAGCGTCGCCTCGACTACTACCACGACTAGGGGAGCGTCATGTCTTCAAACCAGAACCCGGTGGTCGCGGTCGACCACGTGCAGAAGAGCTTTGGCGAGGTCAAGGTCCTGAGGGACATCTCCCTTGCCGTCAACCCCGGCGAGGTGGTGGCCATTATCGGCCCGTCCGGTGGTGGAAAGTCCACGCTGCTGCGCTGCATGACGCTGCTCGAGCGCGTGGACGCGGGCGACCTCACCTACGGCGACCTGACCTGCGCCAAGGACGGCACCTACGGCGACAAGGCCCTCCTGGCCCAGGCTCGCCAGCGCTTTGGCCTGGTCTTTCAGAACTACAACCTGTTCCCGCACTTCTCGGTGCTGAGAAACGTCATGGACGCGCCGATCTGCGTGCAGAAGCGCGCCCGCGCGGAGGTGGAGGAGCAGGCGCGGGCCCTGCTGGCCAAGATGGGCCTTACGGGCAACGAGGACAAGGTGCCCTGCCAGCTCTCCGGCGGCCAGCAGCAGCGTGCGAGCATTGCCCGTGCGCTTGCCATGAACCCGCAGGTCATGTTCTTTGACGAGCCCACGAGCGCCCTTGACCCCGAGCTCACGGCCGAGGTCCTGAAGGTCATCAAGGGGCTTGCCGCCGAGAACATGACCATGGTCATCGTCACCCACGAGATGGGCTTTGCCCGCGACGTCGCGGACCGCATCGTCTTCATGGACGGTGGCGTCATCGTGGAGCAAGGGCCCGCCGAGCAGGTCATCGACCACCCGCGCGAGGAGCGAACCCGTGCCTTTCTCGCCCAGCGCGGCGCATAGGAGGGCCCCTCAACGCGTTTTGGGTTCGCGGTTTTGGGCGACGCCGTATGATGCTTCAAGAAAACCGCAGGTCAGAGCGTTGACGCTTTGAGAGGCTGCCGCGGACCTCGCGTAGCCCGAACCCAAATCGGTTTCTGAATTGGGTTCGGACCTGGCGAGAAAACAAAGAAGCCGCAGGTCGGACAACGTCCCTACCTGCGGCTTTTGCTTTTCGGCTCTGACGCGGGGCCCAAAGCGCGAACCCAAAACGCGTTTTGGATGGGCGATCCGGGTTAGCTTGGCTGCTACAGGCATGCCTCGGCGATGCGGCTCTTGAGCTCGTCGATGCCCTGGCCGGTCTCGGAGGACGTGACGATCATACGGTCGCGCGGGACGTCCAGCTGGCGGCTGAGAAGCGCGGCCTGCTGGTCCTGCTTGCCGCGGCTGAGCTTGTCGGCCTTGGTGAGGACCACCAGGAAGGGCAGGCCCTGCTCCTTGAGGAAGCCAACCATCTCGAGGTCGAGCTTCTGGGCCTCGTGGCGGATGTCAACCAGCGAGAGCACCACGTTGAAGCTGCGCTCCTGGTCAAAGTAGCCGCTGATGAGGTTTGCCCAGCGCTCGCGCTCCTTCATGGAGACCTTGGCGTAGCCGTATCCGGGCAGGTCCACAAAGCGGATGCCGTCGACCTCAAAGAAGTTGATGCTGGCGGTCTTGCCGGGCGTGGCCGAGACCTTCACCAGGTTCTTGCGGCCAAAGACCTTGTTGAGCAGGGAGGACTTGCCCACGTTGGAGCGGCCGGCCACGGCGACTTCGGGCGTGGTGGGCTCGGGAAGCTGCTCGACGGTGCCGTACGAGGCCTCAAAGCGGGCGAGCTGGTAGTTGATGAGGGCCATGCGTGTCCTTCCTGCGCGTATTGCTGCGCAGCTATTTTGCCATGAAAACGAAGCCGAGGATTAATCAATCCGTGCTAGCGCCGGATTGGTTGACGCCAATTGGTTAGGTGGGGAGGGGCAGGACGACGTTGAGGTGGAAGACTCCGTCCGCAGCGCGAGCATGGATGTTGCCGTGATACTTCTTGGCGACAAGCTGCATGGATTTCATGCCGTAGCCGTGTGACGCAGCGTCCGCCTTGGTGGTGGCCGGCAAGTCTTCGCCATGTCCGAACCGCAGCTCACCCGCATAGTAATTCTCGATGTGGAGTACGGCCATGCTGGCCCGCGCGCGCAAGACGAGGCTGATGCTTCGTCGCTCGGGGTCCTTCATGCGTCGGGCGGCCTCAAGTGCGTTGTCCAGAGCGTTGCCCATGAGCGAGTACACGTCGCTTGCCGCCATGAAGGCGATGCAGTCGCCGTCCGCGATGCAGGAGAGCGTGACGTTTTCACGCTCGCACATGAGGCTCTTCTCGGTGAGGATGACGTCCAAGGCCTCGTTCCCGGTGCGGACTGCAGCATCGTAGATGTCGACCTGCTGCTCCATTTCGCGCAGGACCGCGGGATCGACAGACGAGTCCACGCCCACGCTCCTGATCTGATGCTTGATGTCATGGCACTTGAGGTTGATGGCCTCGATGGTCTCGCGCGAGATTTGGAACTGCTCTTTTTCCTGCTGCATGATCTGCTCGACGGAGGCCACCTCCAGCTCGAGCTGTCTGCTGTAGAGCACCTCGTACTCAAAGATGAGCACGCCCAGGCAGAGCAGCACATGGGCCAGCCGACATGCAAGCACCATGGAGTGAGGCAGCTCCATGGCTTCGAGCTCCTTGACCACAACGTCATATCCGATGATGGCAAAGATCACCACCACCATCATGGCGAGCATGACGCGCTGCTCGATAAGGTCGAGCCCCTTGCGCCTGATGCGGGAAATAAAACTTAGGTAAGCGACAAGATATACCATGAGGTAGGGGATGACCATGCCCAGGTTGAACCCCATGTCGCTCAGGGGAAGGGCGTAGTTTGCGAGTCTCCAGAGGCTCCCCGTGAGGTTCTGCAGCGTGTATCCCGCTGTCGCGCAGAAGAACCCGGTCCAGATGGACGCCTGGAAGACAAATACCACCGTGAACAGGGCCGCCACCAGCGATAGCCCAAAGATGACCACGAGAGTCGATGAGTTCCCGCCGCTGCCCGGCAAACTCCCGGGTACGAGCAGGCTCATCCCTGCCGCCCACGCCACGAATATGACGCCCACGATCACGACCCTCCCTGCGAGCCTATCGCGGACGGGCAGGCTCGAGGAGAAGAGCAGCACGGCAAACAGAATCTGCGCGCACGTGAGCGAGGCGCGCATGAGCTCGGCCGCGTTCCAGGGCATCAGATGCTGCCTCCCAGGTAGTCGGTGAAGATGTCGAGTGCTTCGCGCTTGCGGGCGCGGCTCGCATAGAGGACCTCGCCGTTCGATAGGCGCACGATGCCCGAACGCATGGAGCTTACGTGGTCCATGTTGACGAGGCGTCCGCTCGAGATGCGTAGGAAGGGTCCGCCCTCGAGCTCCTCCTCGAGCTTGCCTAGGCTGCCACGTACGCGTAACGACTCGTCTTCGTCGCAGATGTGGTAGACGAGGTCGTGGTTGGAGACGTCGATGTAGAGTACGTCCGCCGTGGGAATTACGCGCACGCCGCTCCTGGTCGAAACCTTCAGGCGGCCCGTGGCGGAGTGCCGGCGCATGGCCCGCATGGCCTTGTCCATTCTCATGGAGAAGTGGTACCAGCTTACGGGCTTGACGATGAAGTCAAGCGCATCCACCTCGTAGCCGCGGATGGCGTACTGGGCGAGGTTGGTGACGAAGATGAGCGGCGTTTCCTCGTCGTAGGCGCGCATGAGTCCGGCGGCCTCCATGCCACTCATCCCGGGCAGGTCGATGTCCATGAAGACGAGGTCGTAGCTGGTCTTTGATTTGATGAACGAGGACGCATCCCTGTGCCGCGTGACCTTGAACTTGGCATCGTGCTCGCGCCCGTAGCGCTCGATGAGCGAGGCGAGCCCCCCGGCGGCCTCGTCCTCGTCCTCGACGATGAGTATCTGATACATCCTCCACCCCTCTTCCCGACTCAATCGTAGCCAAAAACCACAGTTGTATGCACCTGTCATAGGGGTACGGGAGCTGGTTTCCGCCCGAGTGGAAGAAGTCCCGAATCCGTCGCGGAGAGTACCAAACGCGTCATTTTCTCAGGCGTCACGCCGCGAGGCCATACCTTCGGGCCGTGCAAGGAGCGTCGGCAGGGCCCCGTGAGCGCGGGGTTCCCGCGACGCAAGGCAAGAAGGGAAGAAAAGCATGCAAGGCGTCAAGAAGGAAGTCTGGAAGGGGCTTGCTGCCATCACCGCTGCAATCTTCACGATCGTGATGATGGCCGCGCCCGTGGCCGAGTCCTACGCCGGCAAGATCAACACCGCGCTGGGCATCAGCACCACCCGCATCGTGAGCGAGTAGGGGAGGCGAGAGACACATGGCACAGACCGTAAGCAGGAGGAACTTCCTTAAGATGATGGGCGTGGGCGCCACGGGCGCCGCGGCCCTGGCCACCACGGCCGGTATCGGGGTCCAGGTCGCCCTGGCTGACGATGCCCCGGTTGCCGCCTCGGGTGCCGCTGACCCCACCTACCGCTATGTGAGCGACTACGGCACCGACATCATGGACCAGTCCAAGCTCGAAGAGCTTGAGAACGACTGCGCCGAGCAGGGCGCCAAAGATGTCGAGGCCGGCTGCGTGCTTCTCCGCAACGAGGGTGACGCACTGCCCCTGCCCGCCGGCAGCCATGTCACGCTGCTGGGCCAGAACTCCATCGAGTCCGCCATCCAGGAGGAGGCGACCGGCGGCTTCGGCGGCCCCAAGAAGTACAGCGGCCCCTTCTACAGCTACCATTCCGGTGGTGACTCCAGCAAGGGAGCCCTGATTGCCACCGTGACCTACCTCGAGTGCATGGAGGAGGTCTATGAGGTCAACCCAACGGTGGTGGAGGCCTATAGGCAGAGTGGCTACAAGCGCACCAAGAGCCCGACCGAGCCGGCCGTCGGCGAGGCCCCGGCCGAGTTCTACACCGATGACATCAAGGCCAGCTGGTCCACCGACTACAACGACGCCGCCATCGTCATGCTGACTCGCCAAGGCTCCGAGGACTGCGACCTCATGCTCGAGGACACCAAGGGCATGTCGTATCTGGCCCTGCACCAAGAAGAGCGCGACCTTCTCACCATGGTCAAGGAGCAGAAGGAGGCCGGTGTCTTCAAGCGCGTCATCGTGTTGGTGAACTCCAGCTGGGCCATTGAGCTGGGCGAGCTCGCGGACTTCGGAGTGGACGCGGCCCTGTGGATCGGCGCGCCGGGCGCCACGGGCTTCAAGGGCATCGTGCGCCTGCTTACGGGTGAGGTGAACCCCTCTGGTCACCTGGTGGACACCTTCGCCAAGAACTCGCTCTCTGCGCCGGCCATTACCTACGCGCAGTCCAAGAACGTTCAGACCTGGGCGAACCTCCAGGAGGTTCTGGACGGCTGCGACGACACCGATAAGTACGTCTCCTATTACCTCGTCTATGCCGAGGGCATCTACGTGGGCTACAAGTATTACGAGACCCGCTACGAGGATTGCATCCTGGGCCAGGGCAAGGCCACGGACGCCGTGGGCTCCTCCACGGGCTCGGCCTGGAGCTACAACGACGAGATCGCCTATCCCTTTGGCTACGGCCTGTCCTATACCACCTTCGAGCAGAAGCTCGACGGAGTGAAGTATGATTCGGCCGCAGACGTCTACAAGGCCTCCGTCACCGTGACCAATACCGGCAACGTCGCCGGCCGCTCGGTGGTTCAGCTCTACGCGCAGACCCCGTACGGCGAGTACGAGAAGACGAACAAGGTGGAGAAGTCCGCCGTCCAGATCGTTGGCTTTGGCAAGACGGGCGAGCTTGAGGCGGGCGCCTCCGAGACCGTGGAGATCGAGGTCGAGCGCTACCTGCTCGCGAGCTACGACTACACCTCTGCCAAGGCGTGGATCATGTCTTCCGGCGACTATTATCTGGCCGTGGGCGACGACGCTCACGACGCGCTGAACAACATCCTGGCTGCCAAGGGTGCCGGCGGCATGATTGACGTCCTGGGCAAGCCTGCCGCTGGCGACAAGTCCAAGGTCTACACCTGGAGCGAGGCCTCGCTCGACGCCACGTCCTACGCGCGTTCCCGCTACACGGATGTCGTGGTGACCAATGAGTTCGACGATGCTGACATCAACACCCTGGGCACCGAGACTGTGACCTATCTCACTCGCTCCGACTGGGCGGGCAGCTTCCCGGCCGAGCCCGTGGCCATCACCGCCACTGCCGCGATGATCCACGACTTGAACGGCGAGATTTACGAGAAGCCCGCCGACGCGCCTTCCGTGGACAGCTTTACCCAGGGGGCTGACAATGGGCTGACCTTCGCGGACATGTTCGACGTCGAGTTTGACGACGACGAGACCTGGAACAAGTTCCTCGACCAGCTTACTGCCGAGGAAATGGCCTCCATCATGCCGGACAGCAACGGCTCGGTCGCCCTCGACAAGGTGACCATGCCGGCGTCTTACCGTGGCGATGACATGGACCAGCTTGAGCAGGTTCACTTCAAGCTTACCGACCAGTCTGGCTACCTGTGGCCCTCCATCATGCTCTCCGCCTCCTCCTGGGACCGCGAGCAGCAGGCTGAGCGCGCCCGCCTCACCGCGAACGAAGCCTACTTCATGGGCTGCACCGAGATCTGGTCCGGTGGCCCCAACATTCACCGCACTCCGTTCAACGGCCGTGCCACCGCCTACTACTCCGAAGACGGTATGGTGGGCTACTACCTGGGCCAGGTCCAGGCGGAGGAGTGCCAGAAGCTGGGCATCATCCTCGGCCTCAAGCACCTGTGCGTGAACGATCAGGAGGCCATGCGCGAGTCTGCCGCAACGTTTACCAACGAGCAGGCGCTGCGTGAGAACTACCTGCGCGCCTTTGAAGGCGCCTACGCCAAGGGCGGTGCCCAGGGCCTCATGACGGCCTTCAACCGCATGGGCACCACGTACTGCGGCAGCTGCAAGGAGCTCCTCACCACCGTGCTGCGTGAGGAGTGGGGCGCTCACGTGACCGTGTGCTCCGATGCCGTGGTGGGCGCGGACTACAAGAAGCACTACGCTTCTAACCTTGCGGCCGGCATGGACTACTGGTGCTGGGACATGGCGGGATTTGGCCCTGCCGCCGAGGCGGCTCCGTCCAACCTCTCCAAGGACGTTATCCCGCAGCTTATCGCCGAGGGCGATGGCTACATGCTCGACCGCCTGCGCAACGCAACCAAGAACCACGTCTACGCCGAGGTCCGCTCGATCATGGTGAACGGGCTCTCCGGCAACGCAAAGATCGAACACATCACGCCGTGGTGGCAAAACGCCCTCACGGGCGCCAAGGTGGGCGCCGGCGTGCTTGCGGCGGGCTTCGCGGGCCTGTATGCGGCCAAGGCCTTTGCCTGGGACAAGGACGGCGAGGGCTCCGACGCGCCCTCCAAGAGCGAGAAGGGAGGCGAGTAGCATGGCAAACGACACCCTCGCACACAAGCGTCTGACCAGCTACCTCAACCTCGTCAACGCGGTGCTGCTTGTGGTCACCGCCGTCGTGTACTTCATCGAGGCTTCCGCAGCCAAGACCTTTAGCTCTACCGTGCTCGCTCTGATCGTGGTCGCGGCCGCGCTGGCCGTCGTCTTTGCCCTCGTTCCGGGCAAGGCGAGCGATGCGGCGAATCTCGTGGCGGTGCCCTGCATCGCTGCCGCGCTCGCGTAGTTCCTCATCAACAGCATCAACACCATCGCCGACGCGGTCTCGGGCATCACGATGTTCGGCTCCACCGGCGGAATAGGCTACATCGTGCTTGTTGCGGGTCTTCTGGCCGCGGCGATGATTATCGAGATCGTTTCTTGCTTCATGAGTCGCGAGGCCAAGTAGTGATGGCGGGCTTGGCGGGGTGAGCGCCTCCCGAGCCCACATCCCGAATCTGCCCTCTATCCCTTCCCGTTTGGGCGCGCCACTCCTCTCCCGGTGGCGCGCCCTTCTTGTCAACCGGTCTGCGTCAGGACTCAATCGGTTGGGCGGGAAGGGGCAGAAGGGCATCAAGTGAGAAGACGTCGCCGGAGGCGTTGCAGTTGAGCGACCCGCCACAGGCCTCGGCAATCTGCCGCATGCTGCGCATGCCAAATCCATGGTTGGTGCCGTCGGCCTTCCGGGTGCGGGGCAGGCCCTCGCCAGTGAAGCTGACCTGGCCGTCGAAGTAGTTCTCCACGTGGATGCTCGCAGGTCATTGTACCTGCGCCGGCGCTCCTCGACAAAAGCCGCGCAAGTCAGGAGGCTTCGCCGGCGTTTCTTTTGGCGCCCGGTGTTTGTGTAACGGTTTTCGTACCATCTAATTGGGAAGCAATAAGGTTTGAAACCGGTTATCTGGGCAAACGTGACAAAGAGCCCGTAGTTCAATAATTGACTGTACGAAAACCGTCATACTTCTGGCGAGAAGTGCTTCTCGCCGCTACTCCTGCGGTAGGGGAATGACCACGCCGAGGCGGAAGAGCCCGTCCTCGCAGGTGGCGGACAGCGACCCTCCCCAGCGCTCGGCCGTGACGCGCATGGACCTCATGCCATAGCCGTGTCCCTCGCCACGCTCCGAGACCGGCAGGCCGTCTCTGAACTGCGGCACAAAGTCGCAGTAGTTCTCAACGGACATGACGAGGACGCTGCGCCTGGTGCGCACGTCCAGCGAGATGACGCGCCGCGTGGGGTCCGCGAGCCTGTCCACCGCCTCTATGGCGTTGTCTAGGGCGTTTCCAAACAGCGAGTACACGTCGGAGACGGGCATGAACCCCAGGGCGCTTCCGTCGGCAATGCTGGAGAGGGTGATGCTGCGCCGCTCGCACAGGAGGCCCTTCTCGGTGAGGATGGTGTCCAGGGCGTCGTTTCCCGTTCTGACGGAGGAGTCGTACAGGCGGATCTGGTGCTCCATGTCGTCAATGACGCCCTGGTCAACCACGCCGCCCTCACGCGCCAGGGTCCTGATTTGGTGGCGCATATCGTGGCACTTGAGGTTAATGGCCTCGATGGTCTCGCGCGAGAGTTCCATCTGGCGCTCGCGCTCGTGGGCAAGGCGTGCGGAGAGTGCGACGTCCTGCTCGAGGCGTCTGTTGACCGCAATCTCCCACTCCACGAAGAGAAGAAACCCGCAGACGATGACGTGGCACACCCGCAGCATCATCGACGTGGGCTCGGCGGGCCCCAGCAGGTCGTCCACATGGGCAAGAAGCGCACTGAGCCCAATGCCCAGCACCACCACGGCACCGTATACGGCTAGCATCCGGCGATCGTTCTCTATGCCGTGCTCAAAGCTCTCGAGCTGCTTGAAGAGAAGGGCGTTGCACGCCAGAAGAACCACCAGAAAGACCACGTTCCCAAAGAGGGAGAACTGCCCCTCAATCCCCAGTGCGGTCATCGCCGGCGTCAGCAGGCGGTAGGGGAGCTTCGCGAGGGAGCTTGCCAGGTTCTGCACCGTGCAGCCGACGGCGCAGCAGAAGATGGAGGTCCAAAGCGATATCCTGCATAGAAAGACGCCCAGAACCACGCAGACGGAGAGCACGGCGGCAAAGAACGCCAGGCGTGATGTCGCGGGTCCAAGAGCTTCTCCCTTGAAGGGGTCGAGCAGCGCGAGCGCCACCAGGGTGGTCAGCGCCACGAGGCTCCTTGCCGCAAAGTCCTCGCGCCGCGTGAGGTGCGCGAGGCAGAACCAGCTGGCAAGCCCCACCTGCAGGGAGGAGAAGAGCGCGCCTTGAAGCACATCGAGGTTGATCATCGTACGTCTCCCAGCAGCGCCGCGATCTGCGCCATGACCTCGCGCTTCTTTGATCTGCTGATGGCCAGCCTGGCGCCATCGGTCATGACGAGCGTGTCCCTTACGATGGCCTGGATGTGGGTGGCGTTGGCCATGACGCTCTTCGAGATGCTCACCATGGAGCCGCCGGCAAGCTTCTCTGCCGCCTGCGCGAGCGAACCGCGCTCATTCAGCGGGTCCTTCTCGCCGGCTATGTGCCAGGAGAGGTAGTGGCCCGAGATCTCGACCCAGACCACGTCGGTCTGGGGAACGAGCCTAATGCCGTCCTGGGTCTTGATGAGCAGCGAGGGCACGCGCTGCCTCACGGCGCGCATGGCCTTGTCCATGGGAATCCTGAAGCTATTGTACGAGACCGGTTTGACGATGAAGCCCAGCGCGTCAACCTCGTAGCCGCGCACGGCGTACTGCGCGAGATTGGTTACAAAGATGATGGGAGTCACGGGGTCGTAGGTGCGCAGGAGCTCGGCCGCCTCCATCCCGTTGATGCCAGGCAGGTCTATGTCCATGAAGACGATGGACCAGGCGCCTCCCTCCGCCACGTAGTCGACGGCGCTCCTCATGACGGTGACGTCAAACTGCTCCGCGTTGAGCTGGCCGTAGCGCTCTATGCAGCGCCGCAGTGCCTCGGCCTCCTCGCGGTTGTCCTCGATGATCAGTACTCTGTGCATTTCTCCTCCCAGCCCAAAGGATATGCCGCGTTGCGCTCCTCCCGCGCGGCCATCCGACGAACGGTCGCTCGGCGGCGCGCGACACGAGTTGCCGCCAGGTTTTCGACCGCTCGTGCCAGGTCGGGTTGCGCCGCCCCGCGCACCCTAGCCTGCGTGTCAGGAACCCCGGCGAGAAGAGCGCCGGCAAGAAAGGGAAGAGAAAGGAAGAGGGATGGCAAGCATCACCAGAAGAGGCTTCGTGGCCGGCTCCGCTCTGAGCGCAGGGCTGGTGGCCGCCCTTGCAGGATGCAACGCCGCCGGTACGGCGGCGGACCCGCTCGCGGCTCCCGCGGCCGACAAGTATCCCATCGACCCCGACAAGGAGGGCGCCGCCGCCAAGTACTCCACCGAGGAGGTCCGCGACGGCTGGACCCGCGTGACCAACGAGGGTGGTGCGACCCTGGGCGTCATGGACACCGCCAAGATCATCCAGGTGGACGGCCTGGCCTTCAAGGACCTCAACGGCAACGGCAAGCTGGACCTCTACGAGGACTGGCGCCAGCCGGCCGACGTGCGCGCCCGCGCCCTTGCCGAGATGATGTCCTCCGAGGAGTGCGTCAACCTCATGTGGCACGGCGGCACCCAGCCCATGGCCATGTCCGGCAACGCGGAGACCGAGGAGAACGCGTGGCTGCTCGCCGGCTCCCGCGCGGGCGTCTCTCGCCTGGCGTCCACCAAGGAGTCCTACGCCAGCGACATCCAGTGGATCAACGGCGTGCAGGAGACCTGCGAGAACAGCACCTACGGCATCCCGTACATGAATTCCACCGACCCCTATGACACCCTGGGCATCCCCAGTACCATCGGCCTGACCGCCTGCATGGACAAGGACCTCTGGCGCAAGGCCGGCATGTGGACGGGTCGCGCGTGGCGCGCGACGGGTGTGAGCTGCCACCTTGGCCCGCAGGTGGACCTCTACACCAACCCCATCACCAAGCGCCTAGCCGGCGCGGAGACCGAGGACCCGGCCCTTGGCCGCGACTTCACGGCGGCCTTCGGCGGTGGCATGCAGTCTACCTGGGGCGATGACGAGGCTACTGATGACCTCGGTTGGGGCAAGGACTCCGTGGGCATCATGCTCAAGCACTACGTAGGCGCCGGCGCCATCGAGACGGGCGCGGACGACCACAACGACCAGGGCAAGTACAACGTCTTCCCTGGCGACAACTTCAACGCCCACCTCGTGCCGTTCGTCGATGGCGGCATGCACCTGGACTCCAAGACCGGTCAGATGGCCGCAGTCATGACTAACTATGGCATTCCCTACGACGAGGACGAGAAGTACGGAGAGCTTGTGGCGGGTGCCTACAACAAGCACAACGTCTCTATCCTGCGCAACGCTGGCTGGGACGGCGTGGTCTGCACCGACTGGGGCGTTCTCAAGGACGGCGACAAGACTTGGGGCGTCGAGGCCCTCTCTCAGCCCGAGCGCTTTGAGAAGATGCTCGAGGTGGGCATTGACCAGATTGGCGGAGACTTCTTTACCGACGACGGCAACTCCGGCGTGGCGCTTTACGCTAAGGACAAGGGCGATGACGAGGCCCTGGCCCGCGTGCGCGACTCCGCTCGTCGCGTCTGCACCTTCACGATGAACGCCGGCCTCTTCGAGCAGCCCTATTGCGAGGTCTCCGCTGCCTCCGCGATCTTCTCGTCCGAGGCTGCTGCCGACTTTGCCGCCGAGGTCAACGACCGCTGCGTGGTCATGCTCAAGAACTCCGGCAACGCCATTGCCAAGGATGGCATGAAGGGCAAGCCGAAGGTATACATCCCGCAGAAGTACGTTGCGGCCGTCAAGAGCACCTTCTCGACCACTCCGGCCTCCATCAAGGCCTGCTTTGACGAGTCCGTGGCCTCCGAGTACTTTGACGTGGTGACCGACCGCGTGACGGCATCCGAGGAGCCCACCGAGGCCGACGTCACGCGCCTTTCTGCCGAGGAGCTTGCAGACGTCGAGTATGCTGTCGTCAAGGTCCGGAACCCGCAGGATGCCTTTGGTGGCTTTGAGGGCGGCAAGATCGCCTTTGTCGGCGATACCGGCATCCCCCTGCAGTGGCATCCCGTCTCGCTGCAGTACCGCCCCTATACTGCCGATGGCCCCAACGTTCGCAAGGTCTCCCTTGCCGGCGACATCCTTGAGGACGGCACCAAGCAGGACCGCGGCCACTTTGGCAAGTCCACGTACGCCACCAACGAGAGCGACCTTGACCTGGTCATGGACATCAAGTCCAAGCTGCCTGAGACCGCCAAGCTGATTCTTGTCGTTGATGCCGATCATCCCATGGTGTTCTCCGAGATCGAGCCCTATGCCGACGCGATCGTCCTCGGCTGGGACAACATCACCGACGAGGCCTTTGCTCACATCATCGCCGGCGAGGTGGAGCCCTCCGGCCTGCTGCAATTCCAAATGCCTGCCAGCATGGACACCGTCGAGGCCCAGGACGAGGACGTCCCGCGCGACATGGAGTGCTACGTCGACGCCGACGGCAACACGTACGACTTCTGCTTCGGCCTCAACTGGTCCGGCGTCATCGACGACGAGCGCACCAAGACCTACAAGGCGGCGCCGCTGACCGGTCCCGAGACCTGCGAGGTCAAGGCTGACAAGTAGCGGTCTCCGAGTCCCATCTTGAACGTTAGGCACCACGCGCCGGCCCCGAACTCTTCCCCGGGGCCGGCGTTATTTTTAGTGGCTGAAGAGGCTGGCCATACCCAACCATCAACCCGTCCGTTGCTCAACTGGGCTTTTATCGCGGCGGCAAACGGTTGGGTATGGTGGGTCCCGAGAGGCCACCTACGCCGCAGCCCCTACGCCGGCACGGGGAGAAGGGCGTCCAGGTGGAAGACGTCACCCTGGACCTTGCAGGCCAAGGACCCGCCCAGCCCCTCGGCAATCATCCGCATGCTGCGGACGCCAAAGCCGTGATTGGCCTCGTCGGCCTTGCGGGTCTGGGGCAGCCCCTCGCCGCCAAAGCTCACCTGGCCGTCGAAGTAGTTCTCCACGTGGACGGAGACCATGTCGCCCGTGCGGCGCACCACCGGGCCAATGCTGCGACGCTCGGGGTCGTCCAGGCGCTCGACTGCCTCTATGGCGTTGTCTAGGGCGTTCCCGAAGAACGAGTAGAGGTCGGTGGGTTCCACGAAGTCCAGCGCCCGCCCGTCGGCGATGCAGGAGAGCGTGATGCCGTGCTTCTCGCAGTAGAGGCACTTCTCGGTGAGGATGGTGTCCAGGGCGTCGTTTCCGCTCTTGACCACGGAGTCGTAGACGCCCACCTCGCGGCTGATCTCGTCCAGAACGCGGCCGTCCACCGCGGCGCCGCCACTTGCCAGCGCGCGGATCTGGTGCTTGAGGTCGTGGCACTTGATGTTGATGGCCTCGATGTTCTCCCTGCTCATCTGGTACTGCCTGGCCTCGGTGGCGCGCAGCCGCTCGATGGCCGCCATGTTGAGCTGGAGGCGCCGGTTGTAGACGATCTCAAACACCGAGTACATGATGTACACGCAAAGCAGCAGGTAGACGGTGCCGAGCGTGTTGGCGTCATAGCCGGGCACCCCAAGGCTCGGCACGCAGACGTCCTTCACCACCACGTCCAGCACCATATTGACCACAATGACCAGGGCGGTCACCAGGACCATGACGGGGTCGTCTATCTGCAGCAGGCCGTTCTTCTCCACTCGCCTGACAAAGACCAGGTAGACGGCCGCATACACAAGCAGCGAGAAGAGCCAGAAGCGTGCGGCGCCCTCCAGGAGCGGGGGAGGGTAGCTCGCCATGGGCCAGAGCCCGCCGAAGGTCCGCTCCACCGCGGACGAGAGGTTCTCCAGCGAGTAGGCCATGGAGCAGCAGAAGACGGAGGTCCACAGAGGGCAGTCGTAGACCTGGCGTTGCATAAAGACCGCAATCACCAGCTCGCCCACGAGGGTAAGGATGCCCACGAAGAGGGAGAGGTTGTCCGTAAGCGTGGGATACATCGAGAAGCCCTGGGTTACCGCCGCCCCGGCAAGGACCGTTACGCCCGCAAGAGTTAGGGTCGTGCGCAGCCGCGTCGGCTCCCGTTTGGGCAGCGTCCGCGAGAAGAGCCAAACTGCCAGTACCAGCTTGGCAATGGAACATGCCGCAACGACTGCTCCGTCGAAGTGCATCAGATGCTCCCGCCCAAGAAGCTCGTGATGGTGGCCACGGCCTCGCGCTTGCGGGAGCGGCTGAAGTAGAGCACCTCGCCGCTGTGCATGACCAGCTCCCCGCCTCGGACGGCGCGCACGCGGTTCATGTTGACCAGGCAGCTGTTGGAGATGCGCACGAAGGGGCCTCCCTCCACCTCCTGCTCAAAGGCCACGAGGCTGCCGTAGACCACGAGCGGCTCCCCCTCGCCCACCAGGTGGTACGAGAGGTCGTGCTTGCTGACCTCCACATACTCGATGTCGGAGAGCGCCACCACGCGCATGCCGTCGCGCGTGCCGATGGCGATGCTGCGGCTGCCGTTGCGTCGGATTCGGCGCATGGCCTTGTCCATGCGCATGCGGAAGTTGAAGTACGTCACCGGCTTGACGATGAAGTCCAGCGCGTCCACCTCGTAGCCCTTGACGGCGTACTGTGCCAGGTTGGTCACAAAGATGATGGGCGTCTCGGAGTCGTAGGTGCGCATGAGCTGCGCGGCCTCCATGCCGTTGATGCCCGGCATCTGGATGTCCATGAAGACCAGGTCAAAATGCTGGTGCGTCACCTCGAAGTCCATGGCGTTGCCAAAGCGCGTGACCACCAGCTCAAGGCCCTTCTCGTCTGCGTAGCGGCCAATGAACGACGCGAGGACGTCTGCGGCCTCCGGCTCGTCCTCGACGAGTGCGATGTTTGGCATGGGTCTCCTCTCCCTTAGAGACGCATGTTAGCAATCTTTGGGAAGGCGGTTCTTCTGGCAGGTGCCCGTTCTACCGTCTGTGCCTGCGTAAATGCCAACCGTGCGGCAAAAGCGACCGACCGTGCGGCAATGTGTTTCAGCCGCCTTCCCGCTGGCTTAACTGAAGCTTAAAGAGCGGGCGCAAAGGCCCGCCGGGAAGAGCAAGGGAGAAAACCATGAGAGACATCACGCGCAGGGGCTTTATCGCTGGCAGCGCCATCGCCGCCGGCCTGGTGGGCCTCGCCGGCTGCAACGCGGGCGGCAACGGCGCCGCCGTGTCCGATCCGCTCGCGGCGCCCGCCGAGGACAAGTACCCCATCGATCCCGACAAGGATGACGTCAAGGCCAAGTGGTCCTCCGAGCAGACCCGCGACGGCTGGTACAAGGTCACCAACGAGGATGGCGGCGCCGAGCTGGGCGTCATGGACGAGGCCAAGATCATCCAGGTGGGTGGCTACGCCTTCCGCGACGCCAACGGCAACGGCAAGCTGGACCTCTACGAGGACTGGCGCCAGCCGGCGGGCGTGCGTGCCAAGGCCCTGGCCGACGAGCTGTCCGCCGACGAGATCGTCCCGCTCATGTGGCACAACGGCATGATGAGCACCGCGGCGCCCTTGGATGACGACTCCGTTGCCACCCTCAAGGAGGGCATGCGCGCCGGCGTCTCCCGCGCCATGGCCGACAAGGACAACTACGCGGGCGCCATCGCGTGGATCAACGCCGTCCAGGAGTGGTGCGAGAAGAACGACCCGCACGGCATCCCGTACATGAACTCCACTGACCCCTACCAGCTCTATGACATCCCCGACAACCACTGCCTGGTCTCGTCCTTCGACGCTGACCTGTGGAAGAAGTCCGGCCGCTTCACTGGCCGCGCCTGGCGTGCCACTGGCGCCCGCGTCAACCTTGGACCCCAGGTCGACATTGGCTCCAACATCGTCTGGACGCGCCTGGGCGGCTCCATCTGCGAGGACCCCGCCTCCAACCGTGACCTCTGCAAGAGCTTCGGCGGCGGCATGCAGTCCACCTGGGGCGACGACGCCTGCACCGACGACAAGGGCTGGGGCAAGGACTCCGTCGCCATCATGCTCAAGCACTACGTGGGCGCCGGCGCCGTCGAGGGCGGCCGCAACGACCACAACGACGCCGGCAAGTACGACGTCTTCCCGGGCGACAACTTCAACGCCCATCTCATCCCGTTCCTGGACGGTGGCCTGCATCTTGACTCCAAGACCGGCCAGATGGCGGCCGTCATGCCCAACTACGGCATCGCCTACACCGACGACGAGTCCCTCGGCCCCATCTGGGGCGGCGCCTACAACAAGCGCAACCTGGGCATCCTTCGCAACGCCGGTTGGGACGGCATGATCACCACCGACTGGCAGATCCTGCGCGCCACCGACTTTGGCGACCGCGCTCACGGCGTCAAGGACCTCACCGAGCCCGAGCGCTTCGACAAGCTGCTCGAGTCGACCGTCGACCAGGTTGGCGGCGACTGGGCTCCCGAGATCGGCATGGAGGGCTACAAGCTCTACGAGAAGGACCACGGCGAGGACGAGGCCCTGGCCCGCGTGCGCGACTCTGCCCGCCGCATCTTCACGGTCATGAACCAGGTCCAGCTCTTCGACAACCCCTACTCCGACCGCGAGTACGCCAAGCAGGTGCTCAACGACCAGGCTGCCGCCGACTTTGGCCAGGAGTGCTCCAACAAGTCCATCGTCATGCTCAAGAACAAGGACGGCGTCATCTCCAAGGATGGCATCAAGGGCAAGCCCAAGTGCTACATCCCGCAGAAGTTCGTCTCCGGCGGCATGTTTGGCAACGGCGCCCCGGCCCACTTCGAGCTGGCCGTTGACGAGGGCGTTGCCAACGAGCTCTTTGACGTGGTGACCGATACCGTGGGCGAGCCCACCGGCAAGCAGATGGCTTTTGGCCCCATGGCCGCCCCCGCCTCGGACGACCCGGTCTACCAGGCCTCCGACGTCGTGCGCGCCACGCCCGAGCAGATCGCCGAGTGCCAGTACGCCGTGCTGCTCATTGCCTCCCCGTCCACCGGCGCCGGCGAGCCTGGCGGTGGCATGTTCGGAGCCGCCCCGGCAGACACCCCCGCCGACGAGAAGTACCTGCCCATCTCCCTGCAGTACCGCCCCTACACCGCCGACACCGCCCGCGACCCCTCGCTTGCCGGCGATGTCATCAACGGGCAGAAGGAGAACCGCAGCTACAAGGGCAAGTCCGTCACGGCCAGCAATGAGAGCGACCTCGACCTGGTGCTCAACACCCGCGCGGCTCTGCCTGCGGACGCCAAGCTGATCCTCATCGTGGAGGCCACCAACAACGCCCAGTGCTTCCATGAGATCGAGCCCTCTGCCGACGCCATCCTGTGGTCCTGGGCAAGCAGCGGCCGCGCCTTTGGTCCCGCCTACGGCCGCATCCTCAAGGGCGAGGTGGAGCCCTCCGCCCTGCTTCCCTGCCAGATGCCCAAGAGCATGGAGGCCGTGGAGGCGTCTCTGGAGGACGTGCCGCGCGACGTCGAGTGCTACACCGACTCCGAGGGCAACACCTACGAGTTTGGCTTTGGCCTCAACTGGAGCGGCGTCATCGAGGACGAGCGCACCAAGACATACCGTGCCAACCCGCTGACCAACCCCGAGACCGAGGTCAAGCCCGGCGAGTGGAAGTAGCCCTGCGCACTTCTCGCCAGCCTCTGATCTGACAGCTCCTCCTGCCTTGCGCCGCCCCGACTCTTCCCCGGGGCGGCGCTTTTCCGTGCGTCCGCTTGGCGCCCGGCGGCTTCCGGCCGTGCGGCAAAACGCGCGGAACGTGCGGGATGCCCTCACCGAACGGGCACCTGGTCCTTAAATCGATCACAGTACCATTCGCGCCAAGTCACACCAAGGGAGAAGGACATGGCAAACGTAACCAGAAGGAACTTCCTGCAGGCAACGGTCGTCACCGCCGGCCTCATGGGCCTGGCCGGCTGCAACGCAGGCCCCGGCTCCGGCTCCGCGGCCGACCCGCTCGCCGCGCCCGCGGCCGACAGGTACCCCATCGACCCGGACGGCGAGAAGGTCGAGGCCAAGTGGTCCAGCGAGACCAGCCGCAAGGACAAGTGGACCCGCGTGACCAACCCCGACGGCGGCGCCGAGCTGGGCGTCATGGACACCGCAAAAATCATCCAGGTGGACGGCTACGCGTTCAAGGACTTGAACGGCAACGGCAAACTGGACCTCTACGAGGACTGGCGCCAGAGCCCGGAGGACCGCGCAAAGGCCCTCGCCGAGTCCATGAGCGCCGAGGAGATTCTGCCGCTCATGTGGCACAACGGCTGCACCTCCACCACCGCCCCGCTCAACGACGATGACGCTGCCAGCCTGAAGGCCGGCATGCGCGCCGGCGTCTCTCGCGCCCAGGCCGCACCCGACAACTACGTCGAGGCCGTCAACTGGATCAACGCCGTCCAGGAGGAGTGCGAGAAGAGCGCCTACGGCATCCCGTACCTCAACTCCACCGACCAGTACCAGAACTTCGACATCCCCGACAACGACGGCCTGGTGGCGTCCATGGACATGGACATCATCCGCCGCGCCGCCAAGGTCCAGGCCAAGGTCTGGCGCGCCACGGGCGTCCGCTGCCTGCTCGGGCCCCAGATCGACATCTCGACCAACCCCACCTACTGCCGCTATAGCGGATCTGCCTCCGAGGACCCGGCGCTCAACCGCGACTTTGCCCGCGCCTTCATCACCGGCCTGCAGTCAACCTTCGGCGACGACGCCTGCACCGATGACCAGGGCTGGGGCAAGGACTCCATCCTCGGCATGGCCAAGCACTACTGTGGCGCCGGCGCCGTGGAGGGCGGCCGCAACGACCACTCCGACGGCGGCAAGTACGACGTCTTCCCGGGCGACAACTTCAAGGCGCACCTCGTCCCGTTCCTGGACGGCGCGCTCAACCTGGGCTCCAAGACTGGCGCCACGGCCTCGATCATGCCCAACTACGGCATTGCCTACGACCAGGACCAGAAGTACGGCGAGAACGTGGGCGGCGGCTTCTCCGAGATGCGCACCAGCTACCTGCGCAACGCCGGCTGGGACGGCATGGTGACCACCGACTGGCAGATCACGGGAGACTCTGAGCCCGGCGCCTTTATGAAGAACCGCGTCTGGGGCGTCGAGGACCTCACGCCCGACGAGCGCCAGCTCAAGGGTCTGAAGGCCGGAGACGACCAGTTTGGCGGTGAGTTTGACGTGGAGAACCTCACCAAGGCCTACAAGAGCCTTGAGGCCGAGGTGGGCGCCGACGAGGCCCTGGCCCGCGTGCGCGACTCCGCTCGCCGCATCTTCACCTGCATGAACTACGTCGACCTCTTCGACCAGCCCTACTCCGACCGCGAGGAGGCCCAGGCTCTCTTTGAGGACGAGGCCAACACCGCCCTGGGCGTCGAGGCCGCCGAGAAGTCCATCGTCATGCTCAAGAACAAGGGCAACGTCATCTCCAAGGCCGGCCTGGGCGACAAGCCCCGCTGCTACATCCCGCAGGCCCTCGTGGGCGGCGGCATGTTCTCCACGACGCCGGCTAAGTTCCAGCTGGCCATCGACGAGGACGTTGCCAACAAGTACTTTGACGTCCTGACCGACACCGTGGGCGAGCCCACCGGCAAGGCCGCGGGCGGCTTCCCGGGCATGCCCGTCGACGAGAACGCCTCCAGCGACCCCGTCTACCAGGCCTCCGACGCCCAGATGCCCTCCGACGAGGAGCTTGTCCAGTGCAAGTACGCCATCCTGGTCGTGGACTGTCCCACCGGCGAGTCCTCTCTTACCACCAACGAGGACGGCACCGTGACCTGCACGCCCGCCTCGCTGCAGTACCGCCCCTACACCGCCGACGGCGAAAACGTCCGCCGCGAGTCCATCGCCGGCAACGTCATGGGCTCCGCCAACGGCACCGTCTGGGACTCCCAGTCCGGCGGCGTCAAGGAGAACCGCAGCCACTACGGCCAGACCACCGTCTGCGGCAACGAGAGCGACCTTGACCGCGTCATCGAGGTTAAGAGCAAGCTGCCCGAGGACGCCAAGCTCATCCTTGTGGTTCAGGCCACCCACCCCATGTGCTTTCACGAGATCGAGCCCTATGTCGACGTCATCCTGGTCCACTTCGAGATGTCCCAGGGCGTGAACGGCATGGCCCTGGCAAACATCGTGACCGGCCAGACCGAGCCCTCCGCGCTTCTCTCGTGCCAGATGCCCAAGGACATGTCCGAGGTCGAGGGCCAGGACGAGGACGTCCCGCGCGACATGGTGCCCTACACCGACTCCGAGGGCAACGCGTACGACTTTGCCTTTGGCCTCAACTGGAGCGGCAAGATTTCCGACGAGCGCACCAAGACCTATGGCGCCACGCCGCTGACCGAGCCCGAGACCAAGGTCGTCGCAAGCTAGGAATGCACTTCGTGCCGTCAGTCTGACGGCCTGCGAGAAGAATGGCCTCCCGTCGCGCACTTCTCGTTTAATGGGGTCAAGCCAAGTGGCCCAGGGCGCCCCGTGCGCCTCGGGCGTCCCAAACCCTCCGATCAAAAGGGAGAAGAACATGATCAAGCAGAAGGCCCTCGTCCTCGCCGTTGCCGCCGTCCTCGCCATGCCGCTGGCCGCCTGCGGCAACTCTGGCGCCTCCACCACCACCGACACCAAGTCTGAGGCCACGACCGCCCAGTCCAGCTCCTCGTCCTCCGACTCCAAGACCAAGGACGCCTCCTACTACGCCGGCCAGTGGCGCGGCTCCGTGGAGACCACCGGCCAGACCGTCTACGGCACCGCCGGCGGCACCGAGCAGATGCTCGACGTCTTCCTCAACGAGGACGGCACCGCCGAGACCAAGCCCTGCAAGAACCACGAGGACCTGCTGACCGCCACCGGCACCTGGGCGCTTGACGGCGACACCGTCACCCTCGAGCTCGACGGCAAGACCATCACCATGAAGATCGAGAACGACAACGCCATGTCCGCCGACCCCACCCAGTTCGGCATCGACGGCTTCGACTCCATCGAGTTCGCGCTGTACTAAGGCCTTGCCCCACCGCAAAATAGGGCGCCCGGCGAGAGGCAAGCACTTCTCGCCGGGCGCCCTTTTGCGTGTCCTCGCGGTCCGTCCGGGGCCGTGCGCCCCTACTTTGCAGGCAGCAGGGCGTTGAGGTAGAAGACGCCGTCGTTGGTGCCCACGTGGAGGGTGCCGCCGTAGCGCTCGACGGTGCCGCGCATGCTGCGGACGCCAAAGCCGTGGTTGGCGTCGTCACCCTTGGTGCTGCGGGGCAGGTCGCCGTCAAACTGCGGCTCCGTGGCATAGAAGTTCTCTACGCTCACGGCCACCATGGCTCCGCGCCGGGCCACGTTGAGCGATATGTTGCGGCGCTCCGGGTCCTCGATGGCCCGCGTTGCCTCGATGGCGTTGTCCAGGGCGTTGCCAAAGAACGAGTAGATGTCCGACGGGGCCAAAAAGCCCAGCGCGGCGCCGTCGGCAATGCACGAGAGCGTGATGTTCTCCTGGGAGCACGCCAGGCTCTTCTCGGTGAGGATGGTGTCCAGGGCCTCGTTGCCGGTCTCGACCACGGAGTCGTACACGTTGACCTCGCGCGCGATGTCCTTCAGGGCCTCGCGGTCCACCACGTCGCCCCCGTCCGCGAAGTGGCGGATCTGGTGGCGGATGTCGTGGCACTTGATGTTGATGGCGTCGATGTTCTCCTTGGAGAGGCGGTACTGGCGCTGCCGCTCTGCCAGCAGGCGCTCGGTCTCGGCCTTCTCGTCGCTCATGCGGCGCGCATAGAGGATCTCGTACTCGGCAAAGAGCACGAAGGCGCAGAGCACCGAGTGCACCATGCGCAGCAGGATGAGGCTGGTGTATTTGATGCTTCCCCAGGACAGGCTCTTGATCAGGATGTCAAAGTTGATGATGACGAGCACCACGACCAGAAACATCGCCAGCATGGACTTGTCGCCCACGCCCGCGAGGCCGTTGCGGTCGATCTGGCGGACAAACGACAGGTAGCCGACGACGTAGACCACCAGCGGGATGCCAAACCCCAGGATGTTTGCCAAGGGTTCGGGCAGCTCTCCGCTGGAGCGGTGCGAGGCCAGAATGGCGCAGAGCACCTCCAGGCCGCTCGCTAGGTTCTGTAGGGTGTAGCCGGCGGTGGCGCAGAAGAGGGCCGGCCAGGGGCCCGTGTCGTACACCCACATGATGAGCAGCGCGTATATGGCCAAAAGTACCGTGAAGACCGCCGAGGACTCCCCGATGCCCAGGCCGCGGACCACGCCCGTTGCCACGGGCGTGACGCACAGCACAAAGAGCGCCAGGATGGCGATGGCGCCGCGAAGGCGGGAGCTGGGCCGATGGGGGAGCCTGTGGGCCAGCATGAAGACGGGGATGGTCAGCGTCACCACAATCTGGATGGCCCAGCGGGCCGAGAGCAGGCCCGCCAGCGCCCTAGCCACGCTCATCGGCGGCCGCCCAGGTAGTCGGTGACCTTGTCGACTACCTCCTTCTTGTGCGTGCGGGAAATGCGCAGCAGGTCTCCGTTGGTCATCTGGACCTCGGCGTTTCTGACCAGCGAGATCTTGTCCATGTTGGCAAGGCAGCTCTTTGAGACGCGCACCACGGGCGCCTCGGCGAGTTCCTCCTCGAGCTGGACGAGGGAGCTGCGGGCCTCCAGGGGCTCCTCGTTCTCTATGTGGTAGGTCAGGCGGTGCTTGGTGACCTCGACGTAGATGATGGAGCGCAGCGGAACCACGCGCACGCCGTCTTCGGTGGGCACGGCCACGGAGCGCCCGGCGTTTGCGCCGATGGCGCGCAGCGCGCGGTCGAGGCTGAGCGAGAGGCCGCCGTAGCTCACCGGCTTGACGATGAACCCCAGCGCGCCCACCTCGTAGCCCTTGACGGCATACTTGGCCAGGTTGGTAACAAAGATGATGGGGATGGTCTCGTCGTAGGTGCGAAGCAGCCCCGCGGCCTCCATGCCGTTGATGCCGGGCATCTCGATGTCCAGCAGGCAGAGGTCGTAGTGGCCCTTGTCGGAGAGCATCTCCATGGCCGAGGAGTGCCAGGTTACCTTGAACTCAACGCCGTGCTGCTTTCCGTAGCGGGTCAGCAGGTCCGTCAGGTGCCGGGCCTCCTGCGCCTCGTCCTCGACGACGAGCGTGCGATACATGCTGCCTCCTCCTGTAGCCGCGCGCGACCGTTGCCCGCGCACGCGCGTTTCTCCCCACACAACAGGTTACCTTTGCCGCATACCACCGGGCAATGTTGCCGTCTGCGGCAAATATCGACCGTTCGCCGCCGCCGTTCGCGGCCTGGTGCTGTCTTTTGTGCCATCGGCGCGCTTCTTTGTGACAAATGTTAGCGCCTCGTTAACTCCGCATTTTAAGTTCAGCTCAAGCAAAGCGAGGTCAGCGGGGCAGTTTCACTCGCTGGCGAGCAAAGCGCAGAAGGTTGCCCCGCGGGGCAAGGGAAACCCGCCTCTACCTGCGGCGGGTTTGGGAGAAAGAGGTAGGTATGAAGAAGCAGATGCTCGTCGTCGGCGCTCTTGCCATGGCGCTCAGCATGCCCCTGGTGGCGTGCGGCAACGCCTCCAGCGGCACCAGCTCCAACAGCGGCACCACCACCGCTACCGAGCAGAAGTCCGACTCCAAGTCCGACTCCAAGAGCGACTTCGACGCCAACAAGGTCTACGCCGGCCAGTGGCGTGGTTCCGTCGAGATGACCGGCCAGACCGTCTACGGCACCGCCGGCGGCTTCGAGCCGATGCTCGACGTCAACATCTCCGATGACGGCACCTGCACCGTCGTGCCGCTCGAGGCCCACGCCGACCTCCTGGACGACAAGGGCACCTGGGAGGGCACCGCTGACAAGCTGACCCTTCACCTCGAGAAGGCCGGCGACATCGAGCTGACCTCCTCTGGCAAGAACAGCCTCGAGGGCGACGCCCACGCCTTTGACATCGCGGACTTCGACACCATCCAGTTCGACTTCTACGGCTAGGCCGAATGCCGGCTTGCCCGGCGTTCGTTTTTGTTGAGTGGAGGGGGCGGCCGCAATAAGGGGCGGCCGTCCCCTCGGGAAGAGCACTCTTACAGAATGGAGAAAGACATGAAGAACGTCTCTCGCAGGGGCTTCCTCGCAGGCAGCGCCGTCACCGCCGGCCTCCTGGCACTCGCGGGCTGCTCCACCGGCGATGGCTCCAGCAAGCCTGCCAAGGGCAACGGCTACAAGGAGACCGACTCCGGCAACGGCTACACGATTGTCGACAACGGCAACGGCAAGCAGCTCTCCTATTCGCCCGAGTCCGGTCTCAAGCTGATTGAGAAGGACGGCTATGCCTTCAAGGACTTCGAGGGTACGGGCGAGCTCGTTCCTTACGAGGACTGGCGCCTTTCCGCCGAGGAGCGCGCCGAGGACCTCGCCGGCCGCATCTCCATCGAGCAGATCGCCGGCCTCATGTGCTTCTCTGCGCACCAGATGAAGATTGAGGACGACTGCTCCGTCACCGACGAGCAGAAGGAGTTCCTCGACGGCAACGTTCGCGCCGTCCTGAATGCTGCCTCAGGTTTCCCCGCCTTCAAGCAGGCCACCTGGGCCAACGCCATGCAGGCCTACGTCGAGGGCTCCGACAACAAGCTCCCGATCAACTTCTCGTCCGATCCGCGTACGGGCAAGAACTGCACCAACTGGCCCGGCAACCTCGGCCTTGCCGCATCCTTCGACCCGACCGTCGCCAAGGAGGCCGCTGCCGGTATCGCCCACGACATGCGCCGCATGGGCATCACCACGTTCCTCGGCCCGCAGATCGACGTCGCTTCCGATC
Source organism: uncultured bacterium (assembly GCA_905215465.1). Classification (GTDB taxonomy): domain Bacteria; phylum Actinomycetota; class Coriobacteriia; order Coriobacteriales; family Atopobiaceae; genus Paratractidigestivibacter. Next base: position 93,355 of record CAJMPT010000003.1, read on the forward strand.
CGCGCTGGATGCGCTTCTCCGGCACCTTCGGTGAGGACCCTGCGCTCTCCCGCGACATGGCCAAGGGCTTCTGCGACGGCATGCAGTCTACCGTTAACGATAAGGGCGAGGACATGGGCTGGGGCACCGGCTCGCTCGTCGCGATGATCAAGCACTGGCCCGCCGAGGCTCCCGGCGAGGGCGGCCGCGAGGGCCACAGGGACGGCGGTAAGTTCGCCGTCTACCCGGGCAACAACTTCGAAGCCCTCACCATCCCGTTCGTCGACGGCGGCTTCAAGCTCGACGGCAAGACCGGCTGCGCCGGCGCCATCATGACCTCCTACACCATCGCCTTCTCCGAGAACGGCGAGTACGGCGAGCTCGTCGGCTCCGGCTTCTCGAAGTACAAGGTCCAGGAGCTCCTGCGCGACAAGTACGGCTTCAAGGGCGCTGCCTGCACCGACTGGGCTGTTCTGAACGACACCCCGTCCACCAACTGGGGCCTCGAGGACTCGAACTTCTGGAACCCCGCCAAGCGCGCCGCCAAGGCCGTTGAGGTCGGCGTGGACCAGATGGGCGGCTGCAACGATCCGACCCTGCTCGTCTCCGCCTATGAGACCATGAAGGAGCAGCTTGGCGAGGAGAAGGCCGACGCCAACTTCCGCGAGGTCGGCAAGCGCCTGCTGCTCGGCTATTTCAACACCGGCCTCTTTGAGGATCCCTACGTCGATCCCTCCGTCGCCAAGTCTGAGGTCGACAAGACCGACGACGAGACCGCCGAGAAGGCCCTCGTTGCCCAGACCAAGGGCATCGTCATGCTCAAGAACCACGACGGCGTCATCAAGGCTGCCTCCGGCTCCGACAAGATGAAGGTCTACGTTCCCATGCGCTACACCGCAGCTGCTCGCGCGGCCGGCCGCGCGGGCGGCTTTGCCGACAGCTCCGCCACCTGCGAGCTGCCCCTCTCGTCCAAGACGCTCGAGAAGTACTTCGACGTCGTGACCGACAAGCTCGCCGACACCCTGACCGGCCCCGTTGACGAGAAGAGCGGCTCCGCCACGCCTGCCGAGGCAGACCTTACCCGCCTGACCGCCGCTGACCTTGCCGACGTCGATGCCGTCCTGGTCTGCGCCGTCGCCCCGAACAACGCCGACTCGCGCGGCTCGAAGAACGAGGCTGGCGAGTTCGTGCCGCTGTCGCTCCAGTACCGTCCCTACACTGCCGACGGTGCTGACGTCCGCGAGGTCTCCATCGCCGGCGATCCCGCCGACGGCTCCAAGTGGGCTGAGCACGAGACCGCCGCTGGTGTCGAGATGGAGAACCGCTCCTACTTCGGCAAGACCTCTCAGGTCACCAACGAGGGCCAGCTCGACCAGATTCTCGACGCCGCCAAGCTCGCCAAGGAGATCGGCAAGCCCTGCATCGTCGTCCTGGACATCAAGCAGCCCATGTGCGTCGATGAGTTCGAGCCCGAGGTCGACGCTATCCTCGTCTCCATGTCCGGCTGCACCGAGGCGGCCTGCCGCATCGTTGCCGGCCAGACCGAGCCCTCCGGCCTGCTGCCCATGCAGATGCCCGAGAACATGCTCGCTGTCGAGAAGCAGCTCGAGGACGTCCCGCGCGACATGGATTGCTACACCGACTCCGACGGCAACACCTACGACTTCGGCTTCGGCCTGAACTACAAGGGCCAGATTGACGACGAGCGCACCAAGAAGTACTGCGTCGACGCCCTTACCAAGCCCGCTTCCGCCTAAGTAAGACCCTACGGGAAGAGGTCAAGGCTGACGCCTAGTCCGCTCTTCTCGCTTCTCCCCGCCGGCTCCCTCGGGGGCCGGCGCCCCTTTTCCGGCCGCGTGCCGCCGAGTCGTGACCACTGCAATTCGTGCCACGTTTGAGGCTAGTCACGCGATAGTTCGCCCAAAGGCAGGCTGCCTTGGTTGAATTAGGGTCGGACGAGGGATGCGGAGACAGACTCCGCAGACCGTATGGAACCACCAAGCGTGCTCCCCTTCGAAGGCCCGCCCACCGTCCAACCTCCTGCGGCGGCGGGCGGGCCTTCTTCTTTGGGAGAGAGGAAGGAAACCCAGAAATGGCAAAGGCAAAGAAGCCCATTACCAGGCGTGCGTTCGTTGGCAACGCGGCCGTCTCCGCGGGCCTGCTCGGCATTACGGCAGCCGCAAACGTGGGCACCAACATGTTCCGCTCGCTGCTTGACCACTACCTGGGCGGCCGTCCGTCCACCGTCGAGCACGTCGAGGGTTCCGAGAGCTGGGACACCGACTACTACGACGCCCAGTACCGTGGCCGCACCCAGGCCACCGCTGCCGCCAACGAGATCGTCGACGAGATCTTGGGCGAGGGCGCCGTCCTGCTGAAGAACAACGGCGCTCTGCCGCTGGCCGCCGGCACCGAGGTCTCCCTGCTGGGCCGCTATGCCGCCGACCCCATCTATGGCGGCGCCGGCTCCGGCACCGTTGATGCCAACGCCTGCGTGAACATGCACGACGGCATTGCCGCCGCCGGCCTCAACATCAACGAGACCGCCTTCGGCTGGATCAACGACAACTACTCCAATTACCCCAAGGCCGACATCACCATGGACGACCCGTCCACGGCCACCTACTACATCGGCGAGATTCCCTTCTCCGCGTACAGCGGCGAGGCACAGGCCTCCATCGCCGGCACCACCGCCCTGGTGGTCATCGGCCGTGGCGGCGGCGAGGGTGGCGACCTCTCCCGCGACCTGCTGGGCGACCTGAACTCCGGCGTCTCCAAGAACTTTACGCCCAACGACGAGACTTCCAACTACGAGGAGGGCCAGCACGAGCTGGAGCTCACCGTCGAGGAGAAGAGCGTCATTGCGGCGGCCAAGGCCTCCTGCGACAAGACCATCGTCATCGTCAACGCCTCCACCCCCATGGAGCTTGGCCCGCTCATGAGCGGCGAGTACGAGGCCGACGCCATCCTGTGCGTGGGCTCCCTGGGTGCCACCGGCTCCACCGCCGTGGGCAAGCTGCTGACCGGCGAGTACAACCCCTCCGGCCGCACCACCGACATCTGGCCCGCCGACTTCACCGCCGACCCGACCTTCGGCAACTTTGGCGGCAAGCACTACACCGACGTCTCCGGCTTCTACGAGAAGAACTACAACAACGTTGCCTCCGAGGGCACCGCGTACTTTGTGGAGTACAAGGAAGGCGTCTACATGGGCTACCGCTACTACGAGACCGCGGCGGCCGAGGCCGAGGCTGGCAACTACGCTGGCTTTGACTACGACAGCGCCGTCGTGTTCCCGTTTGGCTACGGCCTCTCCTACACCACCTTCACGCAGACGCTCGACTCCGTCGACGCCTCCGGCGACAAGGTGACCGTGACCGCCACCGTCACCAACTCCGGCTCCGTCGAGGGCAAGGACGTCGTCGAGGTCTACTACAGCGCCCCGTACACCAAGGGCGGCATCGAGAAGCCCGCCGTGGTTCTCGCCGGCTTTGCCAAGACGTCCGCGCTTGCCGCCGGCGCCTCCGAGACCGTGAAGATCGAGTTCCCCGTCCGCCAGATGGCCTCCTGGAGCTCCGAGAAGGGCGCCTACGTCCTGGACGGCGGCGACTACGTCATCTCCCTGCGCACCGACTCCCACACCGTGGTCGACCAGCAGACCGTCAGCGTCACCGAGAAGACCTTCGACACCGACGAGGTCACCGGCACCAAGCTCCAGAACCAGTTTGCCGACCTGACCGAGTACATGGAGAAGAACTGCAAGGGCGAGATGCTCTCTCGCTCCGACTTCAAGGGAACCTTCCCCAAGCCCGCCGAGGACAAGGACTCCGCCGACTGCGGCATCACCGTCGCCGAGTACAACTGGAAGGACCACGAGGACTCCGCGGCCACCATGCCCACCACCGGCGCCTCCAACGGCCTCTCCCTCATTGACATGCGCGGCAAGGACTACGATGACGAGGCCTGGGACACCCTGCTCGACCAGCTCTCCGTTGACGAGATGACCGGCATGCTCAACGACTGCGCCTACAACACCGGCGCCGTCGAGTCCATCTCCAAGCCCGAGACCTCCGAGCCCGACGGCCCCGCCGGCTTCACCTCCCTCACCGGCCCCACCGGCAACTGCGCCTACTGCTCCGAGTTCATCATGGCCCAGACCTGGAACGTCGAGCTCATGGAGCGCATGGGCGAGATGGTGGGCCAGGAGGCCCTGGCCTCTGGCTACAACGGCTGGTATGCCCCGGCGTTCAACACGCACCGCAGCCCGTTTGCCGGCCGCAACTTTGAGTACTACTCCGAGGACCCGCTGCTGGGCGGCAAGATCGGCTCTGCCGTGGTCTCCGGCGCTGCCACCAACGGCTGCTACGCCATGATCAAGCACTTTGCCCTCAACGACCAGGAGTCCTACCGCGTCCAGCACGTCATGACCTGGGCGACCGAGCAGGCCTGCCGCGAGATCTACCTGCGCCAGTTCGAGATTCCGGTGAAGGAGGCCACCTGCGAGATCAAGTACATCTCCGACGAGCAGGGCACCATCTCCACCAAGAAGATGAACGCCTGCACCGCGGCCATGAGCTCCTTCAACTTCGTGGGCACCGAGTGGTCCGGCGGCCGCAAGAGCCTGTGCACCAACGTCCTGCGTGACGAGTGGGGCTTCCGTGGCTGCGTCATCACCGACTTCAACCTCTACGGCTACATGGACAAGAACGCCGCCCTGGCCGGTGGCACCGACCTTCAGCTCACTTACTCCGCGATGACGCCCGCCTTCGAGGGCACCAACACCGCTACCGTGGTGAGCCAGCTGCGCGAGTCCATGCACCGCGCGCTCTACACCATCGCCAACTCCAACGCCATGCAGGGCATGGCCCCGGGCTCCAAGGTCAACTACGGCATTGCCCCGTGGCAGATGGGCGTCTGGGGTGGCAGCGCCGCCCTCGTCGCGCTGGCCGGCTTCTTTGGCTACCGCGCCTACAAGGCCCGTCGCACGCTCAACGAGCAGAAGGCTGCCGGCACCGACGCTCCGGCAGAGGCCGAGGCCAAGGATGAGGCTCCCGTCGAGTAGCGGCGAGACGCTGAGGGCCTGAGCCCGACATAGCCTCCCAGACGCGGGGCGGCGAGAAGTTCGCGCTTCTCGCCGCCCCGCGTTGCGTTTGACGGGTGGCTGGAGCGAGCGGTCGGATAAACTCCGTTGCTGACGGACGTTTTAGGTGGGCAAACGTCCGTGGGTAACGGAGTTTGCCGCTGGGCGATTGGCGAGCGGCGGTTTGACTTTCACGGGGCTGAATAGGCGACAAACGGGGAACCATCCTCCTCACCGGACGCGGGGAGGCGATGGCACATGGGGCAAAAGGTTGATTTGAGGTTGGCGGCTCTGCTCGATGAGGCAGAGACAAGGACGTCATGCCTTGTGCCGGCAAACGATGCCGACCGGAAGGCTCTGGACCGTCGTAAGCCGGCCGAGGTCATTTGCCCCCGACCGGGTCTCTATGCGAGAAGGGCAAAGTGGGAATTGCTGAGGCGACATCCCGACATCCGCGCGCTCATGGTGGTGAGGGGTCTGGCGACGCAGCATCCAGACTGGGTATTTGCGCACGTTTCCGCCGCGCTTGCCCATGGGCTGCAGGTTTCCGGCCGTTCGCTTGGAAAGATACATCTTGCAACCAACCAAACAGCCCACACGGAAAGCTCGGGTCAGATTGTGCGGCACTGCGTTCCGGATGAGGAGCTTGCTGAGTGCGTGAGCGTGGGCGGTGTTCGCGTGACCTCGTTGCTGCGGACTGCCTTTGACTGCATGAGGTCGCTTCCCGCGGACGAGGCCCTTGTGGTGGCTGACTCGCTCTTGAGAAAGACCGGACGCACGGCTTGGTGGCTGGTCAGGACAATCAAGGACGCGTATTGCGGTTGGCGAGGCATCGGCCGTGCACTTGCGGTTGCAAGGTTCGCCGATGGCCGGAGCGAGAACGGCGGGGAGTCCATGGCCCGGGCGGCAATGATCAGGCAGGGGCTGGAGGTGCCGGTTCTGCAGCAGTGGTTCTTCGACCCTGTGGAGGGATTGGGGCGGCGCGTGGACTTTGCTTGGTACAACGAGGCCGGAGAGCTCGTTGCCATTGGCGAGCTGGACGGGGCATGTAAGCTTGAGGATGCGGACAAGGTCGGAAAGGGTGGCGCGACCGAGGTGCTCTCTGCGGAGAGAAGAAGGGAGTCTCGCCTGACCTTCTCCAAGGTGCCTGTCGTGCGCTTTACGTTTGCGGAGGCAACGAGAGACGGCTACCTGAGGCGTCTGCTTACGACTGCCGGGGTTCCCATGAGGGAGCCTGGAGCGGTGTGGGCACGCGTGAGGCGCATGGGAACCGAGGAACGCCCGGTTATGGTCTACGACCGAGTGGCATAGGGTGTGGGGTGTTGCGGAGTCAAGCGAGCAAACTCCGTTGCTGACGGACGTTTTAGGTGGGCAAACGTCCGTGGACAACGGAGTTTGAAGGTTGGCTAAGTGATTGGAGGCGCTATGGCTGGCGAGAAGGGCGTGGTTCTTCGGGAGTTCTGTGCGGAGAACCTGGGGAGGGTTCCGTCGGCGCTTGATGCGGGCGCGGGCAGGATCGAGCTGTGCGACAACCTTGCCGTGGGCGGGACGACGCCGAGCCTGGGCGTGATGGAGGCGGCGGTTGACCTGTGCCATGCGCGTGGGGCACGGGTGATGTGCATGATTCGCCCGCGAGGCGGCGGCTTTGAGTATTCGCCGGTGGAGGCAGAGATCATGGCTCGCGACCTGAGCTGCGCCGCCGAGGCAGGCGTCGACGGGGCGGTCTTTGGCTGCCTGCGGGACGGCGGGCTTGACCGCCCGCTGATGGGCAGACTCGTGGAACAGGCCCATGCCGCGGGACTTGAGGTGACCATGCACATGGCCTTTGACGAGCTGGATGCCGCTGCCCAGCGGGTGGCCATCGAGGAGCTCGCGGCCCTTGGCGTGGAGCGGGTGCTCACGCACGGCGGTTCGGCGGGCGTGCCCATCGAGAAGACCCTGCCGCACCTCAAGGAGATCGTGTCCTGGGCCAACGGCCGCCTTACCGTGCTTCCGGGCGGGGGCGTGACCTACAAAAACGCCGAGCTCGTGGCTGGCGAGCTCGGCGTAAGCGAGGTTCATGGAACGAGGGTCGTGCCCCTGGCCTAGCCAAGGCCCGCGGCGAGCCAGCCGGGCTGGTCGGAGCTGACGACGCGTGCGCAAGAATAGGCGTCCTCAAGCGAGACATGTCCTGTGACCTGCGCGGTGTTGCCGGAAAGGTCAACCACGAGCGCGTCGTTCTTGCCGGGGAGAAGGACACGGACTTCGTCCGCCACCGCGTCATAGGCCAGGGTCATCGTGCGGGGGTTTCTCGCCAGGCGCTGGGCCAGGCGGCGCAGGTCCATGCTGTTGGCGGCAAGGAGGGCGTCAATTACCGTCTGGACGGACGGGGCCTCGCCGTAGCTGGCCGCACGAGCGCAGGCGTTGGTGGAGAAGCACGCGAGCTCCCAGGCAATGTCTCCGTCGCGCGGCTCCAGGACGGCGCAGATGGGCTCGCCCCCGGGGGAGAGCAGGCCGGTGTCAAAGGCGGCGCTCGAGCCGTCGTCGGTCACGGCAAGGCGGCCCTGCAGGCGCTCGCGATGGAATGCCATGGTGAGGAAGTCCTTGAGGACGTGCAGGTCAGTACCCCAGTTCTCGGCCTCGGCGGCGCCCGCCAGGTCGGCCAGGAGCCTGTCCCAGCTGCCAAGGACGGCGTAACGGGCGAGCTCGTCCTCCGGACTGGTGGCCGCGGCGGCGTCCTCGTCCGAGGCAAAGGCGCGCCAGGCCCCCTCCACGCGGCGAGAAAGGCCCTCCAGGCCCACGGTCTCCGGGGCGTCGCCCGTGACCTCGGCGAGCGTCCAGTGCTTGCCCGCCTGCGCGCGGGCCGTGCGGCGTAGCGTCACCGTGACGGGGGAGCCGTCGGCGCGCTGGTAGCGCAGGGGAAAGGTCACGTTGCTGCGCGTGCCCTCCAGGGCGTGGGTGGAGCGGGCCAGGCGGAAGTCCTCCTCGAGCGTGGCCATGGGATCAACGTCTGCGGGAAGCAGCTGGTAGAGGGTGCTGAGCTGCTCGTCAGGGCAGCGGACGTCGGCATAGAAGTCCTGGGGCAGGTCCGCGTGCGCGCGCTCGGGGCGTGCTGGCGCGGAGGCCGGTGCGGGGGTGGGGACTGCGGCCGAGACGGGCTCGGGCTCCGTGGCGGGCACGGGCTCCGGCTCGGGGTCCGGGTCAAACGTGATGGTGAGCTTGATGGAGGGCTCGGGCGCGACGGGCGCGGGCTCCGGCTCTGCCTGGGGAGCGGGCTCAGGCTCCGGCTCCGGCTCTGCCGCAGGCTCAGACGCCACCTCGACCTTGGTGGCCGGCTCGGAAGCGGCCTCCGCCTCGGCGGTCTTCTCCACCGCGGCCTCTGCCTGGGGCTCTTCATCCGCAGCCGGCTCAGCCACGGGCTCGGGTGCCGGCTCTGCCGCAGGCTCGGTCACGGGCTCGGGCATGGGTTCGGGCTCCGGCTCAACCGCGGGCTCGACCGCCGCGGGCTTCTCCACGTGGCGGGGCTTCTGGGGCTTCACGGCCTTTGCGCCCTTGCGGTGCTTCCAGGGCTTGCCCTTGGAGGCGGCCTTCTCTGCGGCGGTGGGCTCGCCGGCGCGCTCGAGCATGCGGTCGAGCTCCTCGTTGCGCATGACGGTGACAAACACCTGGCCCTTCTTGAAGGCGGTGACCTTGGCGAAGTCGGTCAGGGCCTCGCAGAGCGCGCGGACGTCGGCGCAGCCCAGGTCCTCGGGCCAGATGCCGTCGGCCTCCAGGACCTCCGCGACGCGGGCCATCGAGGTCTGCTTGCCCACGCCCAGTTCTCGGCCGAGCAGCCGGTACAGATACAGGGCGTTGCCTGCGGTTATCTTTGCCATGGTGAGCCTCTCTAAGAAAACGCGGCGGCACCGCCATGGGCACCGCCGCGCGACGTTTCGACCTTCTACCTTACTACCTGCGCGCCGTTTACCGGCTGCGCGCTCCCGAGCGGCGTGGTCCGGCCATTCAGAGGTCACCGCTAGCGGGTTATGCCGTGGCTCCAGTCCCCGCCGGTGCGGGCGGCGCGGTTGCGCAGGTTCTGGACCGTGGCCTGCATGCCGTGGGGCGCATAGCCGTCAAAGGCAGAGAGGTCCTGCGGAATGTAGCAGGCCAGGCTCATCTCGGCAGTCTGCCGTGGGTCCTTTGGCGCGGGCTCCTCGGGCGTGCCAAAGAGGGCGAAGACCTTGGCTCCCTGCGCGCTGAGGCGTAGCTCGTACTCGCTGGTGGGAAGCTCGGGGCGCTCCGCGCGGGCATCGTCCGAGCGCCAGGTCTGGCGATAGCCGGCAAGCTCCCACTGGGTGAGGGCAAACTCGCGCAGCGGCAGGCTGTCGGTGCGCAGGCAGACCTCGGCGCCGGGCGCCAGCACGTGGCGGTAGTCCATCAGGCGCTCCAGGTTGACCAGGCGCAGGTGGCTCTCGCGCTTGCGGGGGAAGGGCGTGGGAAAGTTGAGGTAGATGCGCCCGAGCTCGCCCTCGGCAAACATCTCGCGGATGCGCATGCCCGTCCCGGGGACAAACACCACGTTGGGAAGGCCGCTCTCCACACCGTGCTGCGCCGCGTAGGCAATGCAGACCGGCTCGGAGTCCATGCCAACAAACAGCACGTCAGGCTCCCTGCGGGCCGCCTCGACGGTGAAGGAGCCCTTGCCGCAGCCAAGGTCCAGACGCACCTCGCGGAAGGGGGTGGCTCCGGCGGGCGCGCAGGCGCTGGCCCAATGCCCCCTCCAGTGGTAGGGGTCGGGCTCGATGGCGTCCCGGTAGCGCTCCAGGCGCTCTTCCAGGACAAAGTGCTTGGGAAGGCGTGCGTGCATGCCGTGCATGGTGCTCCGTTTCTGGCGTGGTTGCGGGAATGAGATAAAGGGACAGTCCCTTTATCTCGTCTATCCAAGAAGCTGGTCGAGGGTGGAGCCAAAGGAGGGCAGGAACTCCTCCACGAAGTCCGCCACCTCGGGAAGCTCGGCCGCCGCGGCCTCCACGGCCGCCCGGCAGGTGTCCTCGGCGCTGGCAAACTCCGCGTTTCCGCTGCGCCTCTCGTCCACGCACTTGATGAGGGCAGAGATCTTGTCCGCGGCCTTGACCAGGCGCCGCAGGTACGCCTCATCCCCGTCGACGCCGTCCGTCCCGCCAGTCGAGAAGTACGTCCCGTAGACGTCCCGCAGGTCCTCCGGCAGCGTTGCCAGAAGACGCGCCTCGGCCCCGGCCTCCACGGCCTTGTACGCCTCGTTGATGGTGGCGTCGTGGTACTTCACGGGCGTGGGCATGTCTCCGGTGATGATCTCACTCGCGTCGTGGAAGAGGCCCAGGACGGCGGCGCGGTCCGCGTCCAGGCGGCGGCCGTGGCGGGCGTTGCCCAGGCTTGCCAGTACGTGGGCAATGAGCGCCACGTCAAGCGCGTGCTCCGAGAGGTTCTCGGGGCGGGAGCTTCTCATGAGGGCCCAGCGCTCGATGTACTTCATGCGGGAGAGTATGGCCAGGAAATGGGACTCGCGCGCCCCCGAGGCGGAGACGCGCGAGTCAGAGGCTGGCCTTTGCGGGCACTTGGACACTAGTCCTGCTCCTCCTGGATCTTCTGGAAGGTGGCCATGAGCGGCGGCACGATCTGCTTCTTGCGGCTCACGACGCCGGGCAGCACGGCCATGCCGTCCTTGACCTCGACGCCAAAGGCGCGGCGGATGACGTCCTCGGCGCCCTCGCCGTAGTAGAGGAACTCGGTGGTGGAGGACTTAACGTCGGTGAACATGTAGAACACCATGGGAAGCTCCTCGGCAGCGGCGGCCTCGGCCAGGTACGGCCCGACGAGCTTCTCGGCGGCCTTGCGGCTGTTCTCGGTCATGAAGCTGCCCTGGCCCACGCCGAACTTGGCGTTGCCGCGGGAGAAGACCTTGAAGTCCTGGTGGAAGACCTCCTCGGCGGTGCGGCCCGTCAGGTCGGCGCCGGCCTCGAACATGGCGTCGGAGTAGGAGGGGATGTCCTCGCCGCAGATGCGGGCGAGGTCCTCGCCGGCCTTGACGTCAAGCGGGGTGCAGGTGGGGGAGCGGAAGGCCAGGGTGTCGGACATGATGGCGGAGAGCATCAGGCCGGCGATGTTGGTCGGGATCTCAACGTCGTTCTCCTGGTAGATCTGCCAGAGGATGGTGGAGGTGCAGCCCACGGGCATGTTGCGGAAGAGCGCGGGGGCAGCGGTCTCGATGGAGCCGATGCGGTGGTGGTCGATGATCTCCATGATCTCGGCCTGCTCCAGGCCCTCGACCGCCTGGCTGCGCTCGTTGTGGTCGACGAGGATGACGTGCTTCTTCTTGGCGGTCAGGAGGCTCGGGGTGCTCACGAGGCCCTTGTACTTGCCGTCCTCGTCGATGACGGGGAAGAAGCGGTGGCGGCTGGAGGCGATGGTCTTCTTGGCGTCGTCGACGGAGGTGTTGACGGAGAGCTTGACGATGCCGTCGCGATGCATCTTGGCGCTGACCGGGATGGACATGCAGATGAGGCGGGAGGCCGCGTAGGTGTCGTACGGCGTGGCGATGATGGCGCAGCCGTGACGCTTGGCGGAGGCCATGACCTGCGCAGAGACGTGCGCGCCACAGCAGACCACGATGCAGGAGGCGTCGCACTCGACGGCAAACTGCTGGGTCTCGTAGCGGTTGGTCACCAGGACGAGGTCGCCCTTCTTGACGGTGTCCTCCATCATCTCGGGGGTGGTGCCCACGCGGACGCTGCCCTCGGTGACGGTGGCCTCCGGGTCGCCGAGCAGCATCTCGCCGTTGAGGGTGGAGACGATGTTGGCGTAGCGCGTGGAGGACTCGGCGATGACCTCGGTGTCAAAGATGTCCAGGTTGGCGTTGGCGATGTCCTTGACGGCGATGAGGCCGCCTAGGTTGTTCTGCTCGTCGGTGATGCAGAGGGTGTCGGTGCCGGTCTCGCGCATGCGGCTCCAGGCGGCAAACAGGCTCATGCCGGCCTCGATGCCGTCCTGCTTCTGGACCTCGCAGTCCTTGATCTGGGGCGTGACGGTGGTGATGAGCTCGGGCTCGGCAAAGCCAAAGTGCTTGAGCGCGAAGGCGGTCTCGCGGTTGACGGAGCCCGCGCGGCGTGCCTCGTAGATGTCGGTGTTGCCGAGCTTGTTCTTCAGATAGGCGTAGGCGATCGCCGAGCAGATGCTGTCGGTGTCGGGGTTGAGGTGGCCAATGACGTTGACCTTGCGGATTGCCTCGGGCATTCGATGTCCTCCGTTGGACGTGCGGTTTGTACCTAACCCCGCATTGTGCCACGCGCGCGTGGGCAATTCCCAACGTGCAGGAAAACCCCAGACCGTGGGGCAGCGTGCCATTGGGTGCCATTGGGGACGGGGGTGAATGGCACGCAGGAGCCGGCGTGCCATTCACCCCCGTCCCCAATGGCACCTTTCACCAATGGCACCTTTCACCAATGGCACCTTTCACCAATG
>CAJMPT010000004.1 GCA_905215465.1 uncultured bacterium
GCGTGGGAGTGCCGTCGCCGTCGGCAGTTGCCGGCACCAGGCACGGGCACGCCAGGCGCTCGGTCAGGCCCGAGAGCGCCTCGGCGAGGTCGAGCAGGAACCCCTCGCGGTCTACGTAGGGCACGCCGGCCGCGCCGGACAGCACGTTCATGGGAAAGACCAGCAGGTCGACGCCCTGCTCGGCGGCACGGCGGGAGTATGCCGCCATGCGGTCCGCCGTCGCCGCAAAGTCCCCCGCGAGGCTCCCCATCTGCGCGATGCCCAGTCTCATGTGTTGCTCCTAGCTCTTGGTCGGTCGTTTGAGTATACGGCGAGAAACGCCCGCGCCCCGCGACCGGCCGCGCCCCTACGCCTCGGCCTTCCAGAGGCCGTGGAGGTTGCAGTACTCGTAGACGGTGACGGGCACGCCCTCGGGCACCCAGAAGCCGGCATAGGGCCTCTCGCCGGGCTCGAGGTGGGCCAGCTGCAGGCGCCTCTCGCAGGCCACAGCAATCCACTGGATGTGGTGCTCGGGCAGCATGGGGTGCTCGGTTGCGCCCACGGTGACGCGCAGCACGTTGCCCTCGCGCGTGACCTCGGGCACGTGCTTTTCGGCCGCCGCGTCCACCGATCCGGCCACAAGCAGCTGCATGGGCTCGCCGCAGCAGATGGGAACGGGGCCTCCGTCCTCCACAACGGCGACGAGGTTACCGCAGTGCCTGCAACGATAGAACTTGACCTCGGACATGATGACTCCCCTCCGTGCGTGCGGGCCGCCCCTTGCGGCCCCTCACCGGGGTTCTACCCATCATGCCCGAGGCACTGGCAGACGTCCGTCCGGCAACGTGTCCCAAATTTGCGCAAAAACGAACACGTACCCAATTTGCGGGCGGCGGGCTAGGCGACGCAGATGTGGCCGGCAAGGCCCACGATGTCGGTCACCTCGGCAAGAAGGACCATGTTGCGGGCGTCCACGCGACAGGGAAGCTCCATGCGCATGGTGTCTCCGCTCTCGGCCTCCACGCGCAGCTCCACGTGGTCCAGGCCCGGGTAACGCGCCAGCACGCTTCCCAGCTCGTCCATGCGGCCGCGAGTGAGCATGCTGGCGGGCATCATGACCTCGACGACCTTGGGACGGTTGGTCTTCTCGTTGAGGACGAGGGGCTCCACCTCCATGCAGATGATCTGGTTGCCGCGGTCGCTGCGCTCCAGCTTGCCGGAGACCTTGACGAAGACGTCTCCCTCGGCCTCGCCGGTCTCCTCGTCAACGTGGGGCGTCAGGGCGTCAGCGCACTTCTTGTAGAGCTTGGGGAAGATGACCAGGGTGGTCTCGCCCTCCATGTCCTCCAGAGTGACGACGGCCATGGGGTCGCCGTTCTTGGTGGTCTTCTTCTGCACGCCGGAGACCATGCCCGCAAAGCGCAGGACCTTGCCCTCGGGCACCTTGAAGCGCTCGTGGACGCCGCCGGCGGAGTCCGTGAACTCCTCGGAGACCTCGATGTCGGAGAGCGAATAGTCGCGCGCCTTGTTGAGGGCGTACTCGTACGGGCGCAGCGGGTGGTCAGAGACGTAGAGGCCCAGCACCTCGTGCTCGCGCTTGAGCTTCATGGAGCGGTCCCACTCCACGCCGTCGGGGGGCGGCACCTCCTCCTTGAAGCCGGAGCCCTCCACATCGCCGAACATGTCGAACATGGAGAACTGCCCGCTCGCGCGCTCCTTCTGGCGCTTGGCGGCCGCGTCGATGATGTTGGCCGGGTTGGTCTTGTCGACGAAGCCCATGAGCTGCATGCGGGTGTAGCCGGTGGAGTCGAAGGCGCCGGACATGATGAGGGCCTCCACCACGCGGCGGTTGGCCTGGGAGGAGTCCACGCGGTCCACGAAGTCGTGCAGGCTCTTGAAGGGGCCGCCGGCCTCGCGCTCGGCCATGATGGCGTCGCCCACGCCGTCGCCCACGCCGCGGATGCCGGCAAAGCCAAAGCGCACGCCGTCGGCGCTCGCCGTGAAGTCGCGGCCGCTCTCGTTGATGTCGGGCGGCAGGATGTCCACGCCCTCGCGGCGGAAGGCCGTGACGTAGTGGACGATCTTCTCGGTCTTGCCCATATAGGAGGTCAGGACCGAGGCCATGTACTCCTTGGGGAAGTAGGCCTTGAGCCAGGCCGTCTGCATGACCAGGATGGCGTAGCCGGCCGAGTGCGACTTATTGAAGGCATAGGACGCAAACTCCAGGACGTCGTCCCAGATGCGCTGGGCGACCTCGCGCTTGTAGCCGTTCTCCACCGCGCCGTTGATCCAGTGGTCGTAGATGGTCTCGTCGGCGCCGTTGGCCTCCCAGTGGAAGATCTGGTCGGTCAGCATCTTGATCTTCTTCTTTGCCACCGGCTTGCGGATGCGCGAGTCGGACTCGCCTGGCGAGAAGTTCGACATCTTCATCGAGATCTGCATGACCTGCTCCTGGTAGACCATGGTGCCGTAGGTCTCGTCCAGAATGTCGGAGAGGCGGTCGTCGTAGAAGGCGACGGGCTCCTTGCCGTTCATGCGGTTGATGTAGCTCGTGACCATGCCGGCGCCCAGCGGGCCCGGTCGGTACAGGGCGATGAGGGCGACCACCTGTCGGTACTCCTTGGGCTGCATGCCCTTGATGGTGGCCGTCATGCCCGCGGACTCGATCTGGAAGACGCCCGCGGTGTGGCCGCGGCCCATGAGCTCGAAGATCTTGGGGTCGTCGAAGGGGATCTTGTCGACGTTGATGTCCACGCAGGTGGCACCAGGCCTGATGGTCTGGCGGACGATCTCGGGCATCTGCTCGATGTCGGAGGCGTTGGGGTAGCTCTTGCGGATGTTGGCCAGCGCCTTGGAGATGACGGTCAGGGTGCGCAGGCCCAGGAAGTCCATCTTGAGCAGGCCCATGTCCGCCACCGAGTGGCCCTCGTACTGGGTGATCTCGACGCCACCCTTGGTGTCCACCTTGGTGGGCACGTGGTCGTTGACGGGCGTGGGGGCGATGAGGACGGCGCAGGCATGCACGCCCTCGCCACGGTGCAGACCCTCTATGGAGAGGGCCGCGTCGATGATGCGGCGGGAGTCGGCGTCCTTCTGGTAGGCCTCGGCGAAGTCGGGCGAGAACATGTCCTCCTTGCCCTCGCACTTCTCGAGGACGAACTTCAGCTTTGCCTTGGGGTCGTTGGTGATCATCTTGGAGAGCTTCTGGCCCTGCCAGACAGGGAAGCCCAGGACGCGGCAGGCGTCGTTGATGGCCTGCTTGGCCTTGATCGTGGAGTAGGTGATGACGTGGCAGACGCGCTCGGGGCCGTAGAGCTCGCGCACGTGCTGCACGACCTCCAGGCGCCGCTCGTCGTCGAAGTCCATGTCGATATCGGGCATCTCGGAGCGCTGCGGCGAGAGGAACCTCTCGAACATCAGGCCGTTGGAGAGCGGGTCGAAGGTAGTGATGTCCATGGCGTAGGCGACGAGGGCGCCGGCGGCCGAGCCGCGTCCCGGGCCCACGCCGATGCCGTTGCGCTTTGCCCACTGCACGTACTCCTGCACGATGAGGAAGTAGTCGGCAAATCCCTTGGTGCAGATGATGTCGTACTCGTGGTTCAGGCGGTCCAGGACGTTCCAGCCGCCGATCTCCACGTTCTTCCAATCCTCGCCGTAGCGGATGGCCAGGCCCTTCTCGCACTCCTCGCGGAAGCGCTGCTCGGAGGTCTCCCCCTCGCGCAGGCCAGGGAACTTGGGCAGGTACATGTGCGTCCAGTCCAGCTCGTAGTCGCACTTGGCCGCCACCTCGAGGGTGTTGTCGATGACCTCGGGACACCAGGAGAAGAGCTCGCGCATCTCCTCCTCGCTCTTGATGTAGAACTCCGTGCCCGTCATGCGCTTGCGGTTGACGTCGTCGACCTTTGACGCCGTGCCGATGCACGAGAGGATGTCCTGGGTGGGGGCGTCCTCGCGGGTGAGGTAGTGGTTGTCGTTGGTGGCGATGACCTTGATGCCGAGCTCGCGGCCCAGGCGGATGATCTGCTCGGAGAGGGAGCGATCGTCAAAGCCGCCCCAGGCCGGGTCGGAAAGGCCGTGGTCCTGGACCTCCAGGTAGAAGTCCTCGCCAAAGATCTCCCGGAAGGTGAGGGCCCACTGCTTGGCCTCGTCGGGCCTGCCCTGGAAGTACATGCGCGGGATGATGCCCGACACGCACGCCGAGCTGCAGATGATGCCCTCGTGGTAGCGGCGCAGCATGTCGAGCGTGGTGCGCGGGTAGTAGTAGAACATCTCGCCGGAGGCCGCCTCGCTCATCATCTTCATGAGGTTGACGTAGCCGGTCTCGTTCTTGGCCAAAAGCAGCAGGTGGTAGCGGTGCTGCTTGGTGCCCTTCTGGATGCAGTCGTCGGTGATGAAGTAGGCCTCGCAGCCAAAGATGGGCTTGATGAGAAGCTCGGGGCGGTTGGCCTCCACGGCCGCGAGGTCGTGGCCGGACTCCTCCCAGACGGCCACGTCGGAGGCCCACTGGGCGTGGACGCGGTCGTGCGGGCCGGCGTCGTCGGCGTCGGCCTCGGGCTCCTCGAGGTCCCAGTCCTTCTTGAAGCACTCGACATCGTGCTTCCACTGCTTCATGTCCTTCTGGGCGTCGTTGTACTTGCGGCACTCCAGGTCGAAGTCGGGGACGCCGAACATGTAGCCGTGGTCGGTGAGCGCGAGGGCCGGCATGTTGAGGTCGACCGCGCGCTTGACCATGTCGGGGATCTTGGTCGCAGCGTCAAGCATTGAGTAGTCGGAGTGGTTGTGCAGGTGGACGAAGGCCATGGGCACCTTCCGTTTTGGTCGTGATCTTCTCAGCCTCTGAGGATAGCGGGTTCGGCGGGCGGCCTTGGCGCCGTCCGCCGAACCCCATCACATCTTGCGATGCCGCCCGCGCCAGGCGCCGGGTCAGCCGCCGAAGCGGTAGCGGACCTGGAGGGGCTGGGCGGGGTCGGCCGGGTCCTCTCGCTCGACGCACACAAAGACGCAGGTCACGGACGAGAAGCCCTGGTGCGCCAGGACATCGGCGTAGAACTCGGCCTGCATCTGGTGACGCTGGCGGACCTCCTCCACGGAAAGCCCCGCGTCGCCGGTCTTGTAGTCGACGAGAAGCGCGTCGTCTGAACCGGCGTCGGTGGCCAGAAGGTCGATGGCGCCCTCCAGGTAGCGCCCGTGGGGCGAGTCCACCCGGCAGAAGAACGGCACCTCGGCGCGGACGAGCCCGTGGGAGAGCGCCTCCGCCCTGAGCGCGGAGCCCTCCCAGCGCGCGAGCGCGGCCCCGAGCCGGGCGCGGGCCCTCGCGGAGAGGTTCCAGTAGTCCGCGCGGGCGCAGACCTCGGCCTCGCCAACGCGCCCGCCGCGCTCGACCATGGCCTGGGCAAGCTCGTGGAAGGCAGATCCCAGGTTGGTGGCACGGTCGGCGTCCTCGGTGGTGGGGGCGCCGGCGTCGGCCGCCTCGCGCTGCTCGCGCGTGGGCACCGGGTCGGGCCGGCCCGACGCCACGCGCTCGGCCGCGGCAACGGAGGAGTAGCTGAAGACGCCCTCCCGCGCGCTCCAGGGCCTGACCTCGCGGAGCAGCAGCTCTCCGGGGTCGTCGTAGAGGTCGAAGGGGGCCGGGGCGCCCGCGAGTCCCTCGCCGGCCGGCTCGGCCCCGGCGCCGGCCCCGGCGCCGTCAAGGCCGAGCCTGACGATGTCCGCGTCCTCCAGGGGCAGCGCGCCGTCGAAGCCGGCAAGCGAGCCCGCGGACTCGGCCGCGACCTCCTTGGGCTTGCCGCGGCCGCCCGAGGTGGAGACCACCACGGTGCGCACGCGCGCCGGGCCGCTCCCGCCGTACTCGACGGAGGTCACACCCGCCGCCTGGTCGGCCCCGGCGGGAAGCCCCAGGGCGCTGAGGGCCTGGGCCGCGAGCTCCGAGGAGACCTCCTGCTTGCCGGAGGCGGCCGCGACGGAGAGCACGAGCGCCTCGCGGGCGCGCGTCATGGCCACGTAGAGCAGGCGGGCCTTCTCCTCCAGGGCCTCCCGCTCGTCCGTGCGGCGGCAGGCAAGGTAGGCGGCGGCAAGCGGCAGGCTCCGTCCGTCCGCGAGGTCGCAGGCGGCCTCGTCGGCGTCGATGCCGTCCAGCTTGGGGCAGTCTGCCGGGCGCACCACCAGGCCGGAGGTGCCGTCGGCGTGCGGGACCACGGCCACCTGGGACTCCGAGCGCGGGTTGCCCCAGCACTCGGCCACGGCCGTCACGGGAAACTCGAGGCCCTTGGAGGCGTGGATGGTCATCACGCGCACGCAGCCGCCGCCCGCGGCGTCGGCCCCGGAGAGCGAGGCCGGGGCGATCTTGCTCGCGGCAAGCCACAGGTCAAACTCCGTGGCCGCACGCGCGGCGCCCAGGCCGAGGGAGTCGGTGAGGTCGCGCACGTAGCGCAGGGCCGCGAGCACGTTGGCGGCGCGCGCCAGGCCCTGGGCCCCCTGGTCCTCCAGGCGCTCCAGCCAGCCCGAGGCGCGCACGACGTCCTCGCAGACGTCGGCCACAGGTCGGCTCCGCACGTCCTCCAGCGCGCGCGTCATGACCTCGTGGGCGCGGACCAGGCGCGCCGAGGGGGTGACGCCGCCGTAGAGCTCGAGCGTGGCCAGGCCGCGCTCGATGGGCCGCTTGGTGGGGGCGTCCAGCTTGTCCTGGGCGCGGGTGCCCAGGTCGGCGAAGTCGTTTGCGTCCAGACCGAACATCTCGCTCGCCAGGAGCGGGAAGGTGCCGGACTGGGTGTCCGACGGGTTGGCGAGCGCGTGGAGAAGCGCGCAGGTCACCCTGGCCTCCGCGGAGGAGGTGAAGGTGGAGCCGCCGGTGACCACGCACTCCAGGCCGCGGGCGCGGATGGCGTCGATGTAGGTTCCCGCATGGGTGGTCACGCCCAGGAGGAGCGCCATGTCGCCGGGGCGCTCGCCGTGGGCGGCGTAGGTCGCCAGGGCGTCCGCCACCTGGGCCGCCGCCGTGGCGGACTGCTGCGAGGTGGCGCGACCCGAGGCGCCGTTTCCGGCCGTCACCTCGACGTCGACGCGCGGCAGGTCGCGGGCGAGAAGCCCGTCCTTCCTGGAGGGGTTGTCGTCGAGGTGCATGAAGCCGCGCATGGTGCCGCGCGTGGGCTCGCCGTCGCGGGCGCCGCCGGTGCCCACGCGCTCCACGAAGGCAAGCACATCGCCGTGGCTGCGGTAGTTGGTGTCGAGCCTGACGCCGTGGGTCTCCCCCACCGCCCTGCCCTGGCGGCGGAAGACGCCGACGTCGGCGCCGCGGAAGCGGTAGATGGACTGCTGAGCGTCTCCGACGGTGCAGAGGTGGCGCGCCCCCTCGCCGGCCAGAAGGCCGATGAGCTCGAGCTGGACCTCGTCGGTGTCCTGGAACTCGTCGACCATCACCAGGCGGAAGCGCCCCTGGAAGGCCGCCGCCACGCCGGGGTTGTCCCTCACGGCGGAAAGGGCCATCCTGACCAGGTCGTCGTTGTCGAGGCAGCGCGCCTGGGCCTTGAGCCCGCCATAGCGCGCGTCCACGCGGCGGGCGAGCTCGAGGAGCCGCGGCGTGGCCTCGGCCGCGTCGGAGAAGGCCGCCTCGGCGCGTGCCAGGGCGAGGGCCGCCTTGGCCTCCGCGAGCTTCTCGGCTATGGCCTTGCTCGAGCGGGGCGCCGACACCGCGGCCAGGGCCTCGCGGGCGCAAGCGGCGGTCTTCCCGCCGGCGGCCAGGGAGTCGAAGGCGCGCAGGGCCTCCAGGGAGGGGCCCACCGCGGCGGCCGCGGCGGCGCTGAGCTTCTCGGCCCCAAGCTCCTCGAAGCGCATGAGGAGGTCATGCATGAGCTCGGGCAGCCCCACGCGGGAGGCCTCGGGCGCGAGGGACGCAAGGCCGCCGGGAAGGGCACGTGCGGCGTCCAGGATGGCGCGCACCTGCCCCATGGCGCCCGTGTGGCCGCTCTGGGGGCTGTAGGTGCCCAGGTCCTGGCGCTCCCAGACGCAGGAGAAGGCGGGGTCCCGGCGGGCCTCGGACATGACGTCCTCCATGGCCTGGGCCACAAGCGCCTCCTCGTCGGAGTTCACCACCACGGAGAAGTCCGGGTCAAGGCCCAGGTCAAGGGCATAGCGGTGCAGGATGCGCGAGCACATGCCGTTGATGGTCATGATCCAGGCGTCGTCCACGGCAAGGGCCGCCTCGGCCATGCCGGCGCGGCGCAGCGTGGACCGCACGCGCTCGCGGATCTCTCGCGCGGCCGCCTCGGTGAAGGTGATGACGAGGACCTGGGAGAGGTCTTCCAGGAAGGGGCGGCCGTCCGCGCCGGAGCCGGGCGAGAGGGCCCAGGCCACGCGCTGGGTGAGCGTGAAGGTCTTGCCCGAGCCGGCGCCCGCCTCCACGAAGAGGGGCTCGTCGAGCGTGCGGGCGATTCTTGCCTGGCGCTCGTTCAGACCGCTCAGGTCAATGGCGCAACGCTGCTGGGCCGCGGGCTTCTCGATGTCTTTGAGCTGGGACTGGTTTGAAATGGGCTCGTTCACTTGCCGAGCCTCCTCTCGCAGTTGAGAACCGGACAGAACCTACAGGACTCGCTGTCCTTGGGCCTGGCCTCCACGTCTCCGGAGAGCATGTGCGAGAGCTCGCGAGCTATGGCCTCCTCGCAGGCGTCCAGAAGGGCGGGCATGCCGGACGCGTCGGCGCGCCCAAAGGAGCAGGAGCGCGGCACAGCCAGGCGCGGCAGGCGCTGCTGGGAGGGCGCGCGGAGCGAAAAGACGTTGTCGAGCGCGTTCTCGTCAACCGCGCCGGCGAGCTCGTGGGCGTCCTTGGTGCACAGGTAGACGGCACCCGTGACCCTGAGGTCGGGGAAGGCGTGACGGATGACCTGCCCGTATATGAGCGACTGCACGCGCCTGGGCATGGCAAACCCGGCAACGGAGCCCGCGCCGTCCTTGGGGAAGACGTCGTACTCGGCGGCAAAGCCGCGGTCTGACTTGTGCTTGTAGTCGATGACCACCGCCTGGCCGTGGGCGTCCACGTCCACGCGGTCCACGGTGCCCGTCAGGCGCACGCCGGCGTACTCCACCTCCGCCCCGCCGCGGCCAAAGCTCCACTCAAAGAGCCTGGGCTCATAGCCGTCCAGAAGGCCAGCCTCGTAGTCGAGGAGGGTCAGGAGGTCCCGTCGCAGGGCGTCCACCTGGCCGCGCTCGGCAGACGTGTGGGCCACGAGCGCCTGCGGCAGGGGGCGCCGTCCGCGCACGAGCTGGTACTGGTGCGAGAGGTGCGCGTCGAACTCGGCGAGAAGCGCCTGGCGGGCGGACTCGAGGCCCTTCTCGTCGGAGAGGCTCACGCGGGAGCCGGCCACGCGGGCCGTGGGGTCGGCCGCGGCAAGGGCGACCAGGCGGTCCACCTCGGCGCACCAGGCCTCGCCATGAGCGCCCTGCTCGTCCTCGGCGGCAATGCGCTCCAGCTCGGAGGTGCCGGCCGCCCGCTCCATGGCGCGGGCGAGAAGCTCCTTGTGGGACACCTCGAGCACGCGATGGGCAAACGTACCCATCTCCGCCCCGGTGAACCCCGCGTCGGCGTCCCGGAGCCGCAGGCGCCTCAGGCTGAACCACTTGTACGGGCACTCCAGGTAGGTCTCGATCTGCGAGGCCGACAGGAGCGGCCGGGAGTCCTCGACGGACACGCCCTCGGGAGGCGCCATGACGCCCGCGCGGCGGCTGGGCTCGATGGCGCCCGGCGCGGCGGGCCGCTCGCTCGCCCCGGTCGCGGGGCGCTCGCCGGAGGCGGAGAGGTTTGCCCCCACCAGGGTCTCGGAGCGGCCGCGCACGTCCTTCTCGCCAAGCACGCGCGCGAGGTCGGAGGCACCGGCCGAGGCGTCGAGGCCGTAGCAGGCGAGGCACTCCCCCATCATGACGGAGGGGTAGCACTCCTTGGCGTCCGCCCCGAAGAGGCGGCGGACCAGCGTGAGCCGGGTTCTCGGCACGCGGGCCAGGGCGGCAAAGCCGGCGCGGGCGCGGGCCATGGGGTCGGGCGGCTCCTCGATGCCGTAGGCGGCCAGGATGGCCTGGAGCGGCCCGTCTGCGGGCGAGACGGCGGACTCCGTCGAGGTCTGGCCCATGAGGACAAGCGCGTCCGCCGAGCCGGGCGCCAGGTGGCCGGCCACGGCGGTTGAGGCCACCAGGACGCGGCAGGACGCGCCCCGCGCCTCGTGCGCCAGGCGCAGGGCAACGGGGGCGTGCCCCAGGACGTTGCAGGCATGCTCCACCAGCACGTCAAGGCCCACGCGAGCGTCGGCCTGGGGGTCGGCGGTGAGGCCGGCCTCCTTGAGGCTCTTTGCGACGGAGAGGACCGCCGTCAGGACGGCGCGGGCCTCGGCGGCGGACTGGGGCTCCCCCGCCGCGGCGGCGCCGTCGGCCTGCGCGGCAACGTAGGGCGCCAGCAGCTTGGAGGCCGCCGAGCCGATGCGGCCCCGCAGCAGCTCGCGGGTGGCCTGGGCGCAGGGGGCGCCGACCTCCTTCTCGCTGGAGAGCTGGTCGAGGACGGCCTGGGGCGTGAGCAGGCGGTTGGCGCGCCAGTCGCGATCAAGCGCGCGGGCGCGGGCGGCCGGCACGTGGGAGACCTCGCTGAGCAGGAAGTCGGAGAGGTCGCGCGGCGGCCACCAGGACATGTCGCCCACCGTGACGCGCACGTCCGAGCCTCGGCCGGGCACCGGCTCCGGCGCCGGCCAGCCCTCGGCCAGGACCGCCAGGCGAGAGACGCCGCGCAGGTAGGCCATGACGGCGCGGCCGGCGGGAAGCGACGAGACGGGCACGGAGAGCTGGCAGCGGACGGAGGCGCCACGCGTGGCGAGGCGTCCCGTGAGCGTGCGCCATGCCGCGGCGGCGTCAGGCGCGGCCACGACGACGTCGGAGGCGCCCGAGGCGGCGAGGCGGGCGACCTCCCGGCAGACGAGCTCCGGCTCGGCGGCGGGACCGGCTGGGAGCAGCACGCCGAAGGCCCCCGTCGGAGCGACGTGGCGTCCCTGATCGGGGCAGAAGAGCTGGCCGAGAAGGTCGTTCAGCTCCGGCGAGCGGGGCGCGCGCGTGGCGGCAGGGACCTCCCGCGTGGCGACGTCCTCCAGGCCGCGCGAGAGCTCGCCCGCGAGGGCGCGGGCCGGGGCTGCGGCCGGACCGGCGTCGGCGGGCAGGACGAGGCAGACCTCGCCGGCGCGCGCGAGCGACCGCACCAGGTCACGCTGGGCGCGCGCCAGCGACGAGAAGCCCACGAGGGCGAGGGGCGCGACGGAGACGCCCGACCTGGCGAAGATGCCGGCGAGCCGCGCGGTGGCATCGCACTCCTCGACCATGCCCAGCTCGGAGAGGCGCTCGACGTAGGGCGCGGCGAGGGCGGCGACGGCACGCTCGGCGTCGGTCACGCCGTCGCAGGGGGCGCCGGCCGCCTCGGCGAGCCAGGGAGCCCCCTGCCGCACGAGGTCGGCAAGCAGGCGCGCGGTGCCGGGCGTGTTTGCGACCTCGCCGCGGGCGGCGGCCTCCTCGACCACCGTCGCGCACACGACCTGCCTGGTGACGGCGTCGACGAGCCTGCGCCCGTCTCCCCAGACCTCCCAGCGCTCCTGCGCCCAGGCCGAGGGCGTGGTCACGGCGACGCCCATGGCAAGCGAGCCCGCCTCGGCAAGGAAGCGCTGGGCGTCCAGCGCCTCCTGGAACGAGGGGCACAGCAGCGCGGCCGAGCCGGCCTTGGCGAGCGCCGGCGCCAGGAAGGAGTGCGCCACCGCCTCGAGGCTGGCGTCGGATGGGGCGTTGAGGATGTGCAGGGGCATCTTGTTCCTTTGGTCGGGGATGGTCACCGCCTCAGGACATGCTACTCCTGCGGGCGGACGTCAACGGCAAGGCCCTCCCGCTCCAGGCGGGCGAGGGCGCGGCGATACCCGCCGACGGGACCGTTAAGGCACTTGGAGACGCGGCTCACCGTGGTCGACGAGGCGCCGGTGGCGTGTATCACGTCAGCGTACGAATGGCCCTGGGAGAGCAAGACGGCAACCTCCAGGCGCTGGGAGAGGTCCGAGATCTCCCGCGGGGTGCAGAGGTCGAGGAGAAGCTCGGCCGCCTCGTCGGCGGAGCCCAGCGAGGAGAGGGCGGAGAGCAGGAGCGTTGCGTCTTCGTCCTGTCTGAGCTCGTTCGCGTCCATGCGTCCCCCACCTTCTTCTCGCCGGCTGTCTTGCAATGCCCTCACTTTAGTTCATTAAAGCGCCGCGGGTGGGCGCGGATTGGGTATGCTCAGTGAAAACGAACGGAGGAGGACCTCATGAAGTTCCTGGGAACCTGGCTTGTCGACGCCATTGCCTGCGCCTTTGCCATCTGGATGGTGCCCGGCATCACCGCCATAGGGGGAGACTGGGCCGCCCCCATCTTCTGCGCCCTGGCGCTTTCCTTGCTCAACGCCACCGTGCGGCCGCTGCTGCAGGTGCTCTCCCTCCCCATCACGGTCATCAGCCTGGGCATCTTCCATCTGGTGATCAACGCCGTGGTGCTCGAGATGGCAAGCGCGCTCTCGCGCAACGTCTTCCACGCGGGCATTGCCATCGAGTCCTTTGGCGCTGCCTTCCTGGGCGCCATCGTGATCTCCGTGGTCAGCATGCTCGTCGGAGGCGTCCTCGGCGCCGACTAGCCCCCTCTCAAATTTGGGACGTGTTCGTTTTTTCGCAAGTTTGGGACAGATTCGCCCCGCCAGCCCGACGCCGGGTCAGCAAGACGAACCTGTCCCCTTTTTGCGCAAACTTGAACACGTCCCAAATTTGCGGGGCTAGAGGGAGCGGAGGGCGTCGACGAGGGCGATCTTGCCCTCGGCCACGTCGGCGGCCTGCTTGATGACGCGGGCGGGAACGCCGGCGACGACGGCACCGGCCGGGACGTCCTCCACCACGACGGCACCGGCGGCCACGACGGCGCCCCTGCCCACGCGAACGCCCTCGAGGACCACGGCGTTTGCGCCGATGAGGACGTCATCCTCGATGACGACGGGCGTGGCGCTCGCAGGCTCCACCACGCCGGCGAGCACGGTGCCGGCACCCACGTGGCAGCGGGCGCCCACGGTGGCGCGACCGCCCAGGACGGCGCCCATGTCGATCATGGTGCCCTCCCCCACCACGGCGCCGATGTTGATGATGGCGCCCATCATGATGACGGCGTTGTCGCCGATCTCCACCTTCTCGCGGATGATGGCGCCCGGCTCTATGCGGGCGTTGACGTCAAGCTTGGAGAGCATGGGCACGCCGGTGTTGCGGCCGTCGTTCTCCACCACGAGGTCCTCCACGGCGTCGCCGGCGGCCGCAAGGACCGGCCCCAGCTTGGCCCAGTCCGCAAAGACGACCTTCTCGCGGCTGCCCAGGCCAAAGACGTGCTCGGCGCACGAGAGGTCGAGCTTGGCGCCCTCCCTGACCCTCACGTAGGCCTTGACCGGCGTCTTCTTGGGGGCCGTGGCAATGTAGTTAATGATTTCCTGTGCGTCCACGCGTCTCTCCTAGTCAAACATGAGCTGGTCGAAGGTGTAGAAGCCGGGCCCGGCCTGGGCCACCAGGCGCTGGGCGCAGGCCACGGCGCCGTTGACGAAGATCTGGCGGCTCGCGGCACGGTGCGTGAGGCAGACCTCCTCGTCAGGGCCAAAGAAGTGCACCTCATGGGTGCCGGCGACGGTGCCGCCGCGCAGGGAGTGCATACCGACCTCGCCGGCCGGCCGCGCGCCCACCATGCCCTCGCGACCGTAGGCGACGGGCGCCTCACCGGCAGGGTCGATGGCCTCCAGCAGCAGCTTGGCCGTGCCGGAGGGGGCGTCGGCCTTCTGGTTGTGATGGGTCTCCACGATCTCGGCGTCCCAGTCGCCAAGGGCGCGTGCCGCCTCGGCGCACATGCGGCGCAGCACGGCCACGCCCATCGAGTAGTTGGCCGAGTGGACCACGCGCGTGGCCTTGCCCAGCGCCCGCAGCTCGTCAAGCTCGGCATCCGAGAAGCCCGTGGTGCCGCTGAGCAGTGCCGCGCCGGTGCGACGCACGTAGGCCATCGCGTGCGGCAGGGCCGCCTTGTTGGAGAAGTCGATGGCGAGGTCGGCCGCGGGCGCCGCCTCGTCGAGCTCGGCGGCGTTGGAGGCGTCGTAGGTGCCCAGCAGCTCAAAGCCGCCGACCTCCTCCAGGCGCGCGCGGATGAGGGAGCCCATGCGGCCCCCGCCGATGAGGACGACGCTAGTCAATGAGACCAGCCTCCCTCATGGCCGCGTAGAGGCGCTCGCGGTGGGCATCTGCCATGGGCCACAGGGGCTTGCGGTAGTTCTCCTCGAGCAGGCCCATCTTGGCCAGGGCGGCCTTGACCGGGATGGGGTTGACCTCGCAGAAGAGGGAGTGGATGAGCTCCAGGTTGTCGATCTGCGCGCGGCGGGCGGACTCGACGTCCCCGGCCAGGTAGGCGGCGCACATGTCATGGACGGTCCTGGGGGCGACGTCGGCCCAGACCGAGATGACGCCCACGGCGCCCAGGCTCATGAGGGGCACCACCATGTCATCGTTGCCGCTCATCATGCGGAAGTCATCGGAGAGGCAGCGGGCGATGTCGGCGGCGTAGGAGATGTTGCCGGAGGCCTCCTTGATGCCCCAGGCGTTGGGGTGGCGCGAGAGGCGCTCCACGTTGGCCGGGCTGATGGAGCAGCCGGTGCGGCCGGGGATGTTGTAGAGGATGCACGGCACGTTGACGGCGTCCATGACGTCGGCCAGGTGGTGGTAGATGCCCTCCTCGTTGGACTTGTTGTAATAAGGGCTGATGACGAGAAGGCCGTCCACGCCGAGCTTCTGGAGCTCCAGGCTCTTGCGCAGGGACTCGCCCGTGCAGTTGGAGCCGGAGCCGCCGATGACGGGCACGCGGCCGGCCACGCGCTGCACGACGCACTCGGCGACGGCCAGGTCCTCGGCGTCGGTCATGGTGGCGGACT
Source organism: uncultured bacterium (assembly GCA_905215465.1). Taxonomy (GTDB): domain Bacteria; phylum Actinomycetota; class Coriobacteriia; order Coriobacteriales; family Atopobiaceae; genus Paratractidigestivibacter. Next base: position 14,951 of record CAJMPT010000004.1, read on the forward strand.
CGCCCGTGGTCCCCAGGACCAGGATGCCGTCGGTGCCGTTGGCCAGGTGGAAGTCAACAAGGCCCTCGAGGCGCTCGAAGTCGACGCTGCCGTCCTTCTTGAACGGCGTGACCAGAGCGACGACCGATCCGGCGAGGTTTGTCATGTCCATGTTCTTCTCCCCTTTCAGAGGGTCTGCGGCTGTTGGTGGTGCCGGCGGTGCGATCGGTGCGGACGCGGGATGCGCGTCAGGCGGCAAGGCCGCCACGAACCCGGCCCGTCACCTGCGCGCAAGCGCCGAGAAGCGCTCGTCGTCGTCAAAGGTGGCAAAGTAGTCGGCCTGGGTCTCGGCGCGGCGGATCTGCCGCACGGAGCCGTCCTCGCGCAGGAGCAGCTCGGCCGAGCGGAGGCTGCCGTTGTAGTTGTAGCCCATGCTGAATCCGTGGGCGCCCGTGTCGTGAATGAACAGCAGGTCGCCGATGCCGCACTCCGGCAGCATGCGGTCGCGGGCAAACTGGTCGTTGTTCTCGCAGAGGCGGCCCACCACGTTGTAGGCGTGGCAGGCGGGCTCGTCCTCCTTGCCCATGACGCTCACGTGGTGGTAGGCGTCGTAGATGGCCGGACGCATGAGGTTGGCCGCGCAGGCGTCCACGCCCAGGTAGTCGTGGTAGGTCACCTTGTGGTGGATGACGCGGGTCACAAGGCCGCCCGCCGGGGCCAGCATCCAGCGACCGAGCTCTGCGGCAAGGCGAACGTCTCCCATGCCCGCCGGCACCAGCACCTCCTCGAAGGCCCGGCGCACGCCCTCGCCGATGGCGGAGATGTCCGCGGCGCGGTCCTCGGGCCGGTAGTCGACGCCGATGCCGCCGGAGAGGTCGATGAGCCACACGTGGACGCCGAGCTCCTCGTGCAGACGCACGGCCAGCTCGAAGAGCGTGCGGGCCAGGCGCGGGTAGTAGTCGTCCACCTGCGTGTTGCTGGCGAGAAACGCATGGATGCCAAAGTCCTCCACGCCCAGGGCGGCAAGCCTGCGGAAGGCCTCCTCAAGCTGCGGGACGGTCATGCCAAACTTGGCGTCCTCGGGGTTTCCGATGATGCCGTTTGCCGCCTCAAAGGTGCCACCGGGGTTGACGCGGCAGCACACGCGGGAGGGCACCCGGCCGCCCAGGGCGCGCTCGAGGCACCCCACCATGTCGAGGCTGTCCAGGTTGATGATGGCGCCCGTGGCGTCTGCCTGGGCAAAGTCCGCGTCGGGCGTGTCGTTGCTCGAGAGCATGACGCGCTCGCCGGTCACGCCCGCAGCCTGGGCGAGGGTGAGCTCGGTGGCCGTGGCGCAGTCGCAGCCGCAGCCCTCCTCGGCCAGGATGGAGACGATCCAGGGGTTGGGCGTGGCCTTGACGGCAAAGTACTCGCAGAAGCCCGGGTTCCAGGCAAACGCGGCGTTGAGCGCCCGCGCCCGCTGGCGGATCTGGGCCTCGTCGTAGATGTGGAACGGCGTGGGGTGCTCGGCGCAGACGGCCTCGAGCTGCTCCTTGCCAATGAACGGGCGCTTCTCCATGAGCGCGGCTCCTTGCCCTCGACGTGCTGACGTGTGCGCAGGCTCGAAGGCTCACCGGCTGCGGCGGCTCCCTGGCTGGGCGGGCCGCCATGCCCGTAAGACAGCGCTCCTGCGAGGTTGCTCTCGCAGACAGTCCGTGAGGTGTTTCCCCACGGCCCACCGCCGCGCCGCGCCCGGCAACGGAAGTTCGGCGGGCCTCGCCTCCTCCCGGGATCTTTGCCTGCCGGCTCCCCCAGGAGCCATCGTGCCCGCTCCTCTGTCGATGCGCCTACCCTAGCACCGCGGCGGTGGGCGCGCCACCCAAAGTCGCGCCGATACACGCATCGGAAACAGTTTGCATATAGACTGCAACCGTAAGGGAAGGCTTTGCGCCGTACGGGAGGACACGTGGACGAGAGGATCTGCGAGCTCGCTCGCGCCTATGCGCGAGAGGTCTACGAGGAGGAACTCGAGCTGCTGAGGAGGCTCGCGCGCATTCCCGCGCCCTCCCACCACGAGGAGAGGCGCGCCGCGTTCATCCGGGAGTGGCTCATAGAGCAGGGCGCCCCCGAGGACTCCGTCCGCATCGACGAGGCCAACAACGTGATCTTGTCCCTTGGCGGGGAGGAGCACGAGGAGTGCGCGGTCTTCTCGGCCCACACCGACGTGGTCTTTCCCGACACCGACGAGCTGCCACTTCACGAGGACGAGACGCGCCTGTACGCGCCCGGCGTGGGAGACGACACCGCCAACCTGGTGGGTCTTCTCATGGCGGCGCGCTTCTTCATCAGGCACAGGCTGCCCCTGGACCGAGACATCCTGGTGGTGGCCAACTCCTGCGAGGAGGGCCTGGGCAACCTCGAGGGCACCAGGGCCCTCTTCCGCGCGCTCAAGCGCCGCGTCCACGAGTTCACGAGCTTTGACCTCTACCTGGGCATGCACGTGACCTCGGCCGTGGGCAGCCACCGCTGGCGCGTGCGCTGCACCACCGAGGGCGGCCACTCCTGGGAGAACTTCGGGCGTGACAACGCCATCGAGGCGCTGTGCTCGTTCATCGAGGACCTCTACGCCATGGAGCTGCCGGCCGAGGCCAAGACCACGGTCAACGTCGGCCGCTTTGTGGGTGGCACGACGGTCAACTCCATCGCCGAGGAGGCCTCCGTGCTCGTGGAGTACCGCAGCGCCTCCGAGGAGTGCCTGGAGCAGATGTACGGCAAGTTCGTGGCGCTCGTCGAGGAGCACCTCAAGGAGAACACCCGCATCGACGTGGAGCTCATTGGCAGGCGGCCCGCCAGCGGCACCCTCGTGCCGGACGGCCAGCAGGCCCTGGTGGACGCCGCGGACGAGGCCCTGCGCACCCTTGCCGGCGAGAAGCCCATCCACCAGGAGTCCTCCACCGACGCCAACATCCCGCTGTCGCTGGGCATTGCCGCCCACACGGTGGGCGCCGTGGAGGGAGACCTCCTGCACACCCGCGAGGAGTGGGTCGAGAAGGCCAGCCTCAGGCGCGGCCTGGCCGTCATCCTCGCCCTGATGCTCGCCCACGCCAAGGCCCTCCCCCGCACCTGACGCCGAAGACGTTGATTTCCACCTGGTAGAGGGGCGGTCCCGAGCGGCGGCGAGAGGGCCCCTGCGACACGCGAGCTCGCCGAGAAGGGCCACGGCCCGCTCCGCCAGGGGCGACAGGATCCTGCCGGCCCGCCACACCACCGCGGACCGGGTCTCGAGCTCTCGGCTCTCCACGACCTTGATGAACTGCTCGCCGGTGTCAGTGACGCGGATGAGCGATCGGGGAACCAGGGCCACGCCCATGCCCTCGCGGGCCCACAGCGCGCACGTGCGGACGTCGTCAACGAGGCATCCCACCAGCGGATCTATGCCCTTCTCGTCAAATGCGGCGCGAACGGTCGGCTCTTGCCTGCGGGAGAGGACGAGCGGCAGGCCCGCGAGGTCGGCCAGAGTGCAGGAGAGCTCGGAGCCTACCTCGAGGGCGGCCGGCATGATGGCAACGAGCTGCTCGGCGGCGGCAAAGCGGCAGCGCAGGCCCTCGCTCTTGAACGGCGTTCGGACCACGCCCACGTCGACGATGCCACCCTCCAGGAGCTCGAGGACCTCGGCAGCAGAGCCCCCGGTGACCTCGATGGAGACCTCGGGATAGCGGTCACGCAGCTCGCGCAGGCGTGCGGCCGGAACAAGGCCGGCGCAGTCGGGGCACACGCCCAGCGAGAGCGTGCCCGTCATGCCGGAGCCAACGCTCTCTACCTCGCGGCGCGCGGCCGCCGTCATGGCGAGGATCTTGGTGGCGCGCTGGTAGAGAAGGCGCCCAGCCTCCGTGAGCGTGGCCTGGCGCGGCCCGCGGACCACCAGCGTGACGCCCAGCTCCTCCTCGAGGCGACGCAGCTCGTAGGAGAGCGGCGGCTGCGAGATGTTGAGCCTGCGCGCGGCGGCGGTGATCTGGCGCTCCTCGGCAATGGCCACGAAGTACTCGAGCTGCTTGAGGTTCATACGAGAGGCCCTTCTCGGCGGTGCGTTCTATACAAGGAGTATATGGCAGAGAGTCGCCACGGAAAGCGCCCCCGGACGGGAGGAGGTTGTCCGGGGGCTCAAGGGAGAAAGGATCGGTTGTGCGCGCGGCCCGAGTCGCCAGGCCGCGCGGGTGCGGCGATGCTAGGCGTCCTGGTCGTCAGGGTCCTCGACGACGGCCTCGGCCTGCGCGACCTGTGGCTTGGCCATGGAGTCGGTGCCCTCGCCCATGCCGTCGCGGAAGTTCTTGACGGTCTTGCCGAGCGAGCTGCCCAGCTTGGGCAGGTTCTTGGGCCCGAAGATGACCAGAACGACGACCATGATGACCGCAAGCTCGGGAACGCCCAGTCCAAGGATCATGGGATGCCTCCAAACAACGAGAAGTACGCGTCGCTTGGGCGGCGCTCGTTACAAGAACCATGGTAGAACGCCGTTTGTGATAAGTGAAATACATGTTTGCATTGGTTGCCATTTAAGACCTGTATGTCATTGCATGCCGTCAAAGGCCCCATTTGCGTTTTGGGTTCGCCGTTTGGTGACAACACGCAAGACCAGTTTGCAAACCCGCAGGTAGATAGCTCGCTCGAGAGAAGCACATGTCTCCTCCGCGCACGCCCCGAACCCAAATCCAATATGGAATTGGGTTCACCGCACCAGGCGGCAGGCGGCGCCCAGACAACAAGCAAGCCGCTCACCTGCGGAAACGGTGAGCGGCTTGCGCGCAGTGCTCTGATTCTCGAACCCAAAACGCAATTGGGGGGTTACCGGCACGCCTCCAGGCGAGAGAGCGCCTCGCGGACCCAGGCCGTGGCCTCCTCGACGCGGTCCTCGGCGTCGGAGATGTCCTTCTGAACGAAGATGTCCACCAGCATGTTGTCCATGGCAATGTCAAAGAAGGTGTTGAGGCCTCCCACGTCGGCGTTGAGCATGTCGAGGTCTCGCACGTCCGAGATCTCCCTCGTGAAGGCGCTGATCTCCTCGCGGGCGCGGGCAAGCTCGCGGTTGGCGTCGCCCAGGCGGGAGTGCTTGACCACACTGGTCAGAAAGCCGCCGCCCAGGATGTCCACGATGCCCCAGCGCTTGGCGGAGTCAAGCGAGTCGGCGGCCTCGGCCAGCGCGTCCAGCGCCCGGTGCCCGGCGGCGATGGCCTCGTCGATCTCAACGGCACGGTCGTACATGGGTCCTCCTTCAAGTCAGGCTGGCCCAATGATACCCAATGCGCTCGGCCCGCGGCCCTACGCCCTGGGCTTCAGGGCGTAGGTGAGCGCCACGGAGGTCACGTAGCCAATGAGGACCAGGTAGACGTAGGTGGCAAGCCATGCGGCAACGAGGCCGGCGCCGCCGGTGTGCACCCAGGCCTCAACGAGGCTGATGATGGTCACGAAGATGAGGTTCTCGATAAAGATCTGCACGTAGACGCGCCAGGACGCCTCCCCCGCCCAGCCGGTCAGCGCACGCGCCCAGGTCCCGGTGGGAAGCAGGAACTGCCCCAGGACGTTGGTCGCCAGCGCCACGCAGGTGAAGGTGTACCAGGTGTGGTCAAACGGGTCCCCGCCCAGAAGCGTCGCGCTCGTGTTGATGACAATGGCAAGGACGATGTCCTGGATGATGATGCTGCGGTTCCACTCGCACATGGGCGTGCCCTTCTCGACGTCAGTCTGTATATGCAGAGAAGAGCGTACGCAAGCGCCCGGGCGCCTCCAAGGTGTGCGACCTCAGAAACGCGACGCGCGCCCGGCGCCACTTTTGTGTGGACGCACAGGCGCGCGAGCTTTGGCTCGGTGGGCGCAGGCCCTAGAGCTCGTTGCAGAAGCTCACAAAGTCAAGCAGCTGGATGGCCTCGACGAAGGCCGCCTTTCGGCCCATGTGGCCGAGCGTGACGGTAAGCGTGACGGCGCGGTCGCGGCTGCCGGCCGCGCCCTTGGTGAGCGTGAAGTCGCTGTACTGGCAGTCCCAGGAGTTGAGCTTCTTCAGAAGCTCCTTGACCGCCCCGGGGCTCTCCAGCTCGATGTAGAGGTCAAAGACGCGGGCGTTGTCGTGCAGCCAGCGGTCCACCAGGGAGAGCGCCGAGAAGGTCAGCACCACAAACAGCAGGGCGAGAAGGGCCGCCTCCACGTAGCCGATGCCCACCGCGAGGCCGATGCAGGCGCAGGCCCACAGGCCGGCGGCCGTGGTGAGACCACGGACCTCGTTTCGGCCGGTCACGATGATGGTGCCCACGCCGAGGAAGCCCACGCCGGAGACAACCTGGGCGCCAATGCGGTTCATGTCGGCCCGGACCTCAGGAAACATCATGGCCACGTACTCGGAGACCACCATGGTCATGGCCGAGCCCAGGCAGACCAGGACGTGGGTCTTTATGCCCGCGCCCTTGTTGTGGTACTCGCGGTCCAGGCCGATGACGGCGCCCACCAGCGTGGCAACCAGAAGGCGCAGGAAGACGGCGCGCTCGTCCCAGGCGGCCGCGGCGGCGAAAAACGCGCCGAACCAGTCGGCAAGCACGCTACTCGTCTCCGAAGCTGATGCCCAGGAGCTTGGCCTCGCGCACGAGGTCGCTCTCGGGGTCCACGAACTTGAGCTTGCCGGCCACGTCCTCGAGCGGGACGCGCACCATCTTGCCGGCACGCTGGGCCACCATGAAGCCGAACTGGCCCTCCAGGCAGGCGCGGGCCGCCTCGACGCCGCACTGCGTGGCGAAGATGCGGTCCTGGGCGTCCGGGGCGCCGCCGCGCTGGGTGTGGCCGGGTACCGCGACGCGGACCTCGCGGCCGGTGCGGGCGGCTATCTCCTCGGCGATGTCGTAGGCCACGGAGGGCTTCACGCGGGCGGCCACCTTGGCCTTGTAGGCCTTCTTCTTCATGGCCGCCTCCTCGCGCGAGATGGCGCCCTCGGCCACCACGACGATGGCGAAGCGGCCTCCCTTCTCCTCGCGCCTCTCGATGGCGGCCACGACGTTGTCCATGTCGTAGGGGATCTCCGGGATGAGGATGACGTCGGCGCCGCCGGCCACGCCCGCGTACAGCGGGATCCAGCCCACCTTGTGGCCCATGATCTCTATGACGAAGACGCGGCCGTGGGAGCTGGCCGTGGTGTGGATGTCGTCGATGCAGCGGGTGGCCACGTCGATGGCGGAGGGGAAGCCGAAGGTCATGTCGGTGCCCCAGGTGTCGTTGTCGATGGTCTTGGGCAGGGCGATGACGTTCAGGCCCTCCTGGCGCAGGCGGTTGGCCGTCTTGGTGGAGCCGTTGCCGCCCAGCATGAAGAGGCAGTCGAGCTTGATCTTGCGGTAGTTGGCCACCATGGCCGGGACCTTCTCCACGCCGTCGGCCTCGGGGGTGTCGAGCATCTTGAAGGGCGTGCGGGAGGTGCCCAGGATGGTGCCACCCTGGGTGAGGACGCCCGAGAAGTCGGCCCACTCCATCTTGCGGTAGCGCCCGTAGATGAGGCCCTGGTAGCCGTCCTCGAAGCCGTAGATCTCGACCTTCTCCTTGGCGTTGTTGAGCACGGTCTTGACGATGCCGCGCATGGTGGCGTTGAGCGCCTGGCAGTCTCCGCCGCTGGTGAGCAGTCCGATCCTCAGCATGTTGGCCTCCCTGGAATAAGCGCAGAGCGCGAAGTGACCCGCCCATTATGGCACGCGCAAATTGGGGACGTGTTCGTTTTTGCGCAAAGTTGGGACAGGTTGGTCCCCCGCCGCCAGGCACCGGACACCGGGGACGTTGATCATTCCCTGGGAAAAGGGACACCCCTGCCGCCCGGCCTCGGCGGCCGCGGGCAGGGGTGTCCCCTTTACCTGGTAACTAACAACGTCCCCAGTGTCAGGCGCTAGGCGCCAAAGCAGGAAAAGCCCTCGAAGACGGGCTTGCCGGAGTAGCGGCGGGGCCGCTCGACGCCGTCGAGTACGCGGCGCGCGCCGGCGGCCATGGCCTCGAGCTCGAACTCGCCCGGATAGGCCGTGACCGGGGCTATCCAGCCGCAGCGCTCGCCGATGGCGGCGACCAGGCCCTTGTTGTGGACCATGCCGCCTCCGAGCAGGATGCCGTCGACGTCGCCGCCCAGGGCCGCGGCCATGGCGCCGATCTCCTTGCAGATCTGATAGACCATGGCGTCCCAGGCGCGACGGGCCGCCTCGTCGCTGGCCTCGGCGCGCTGGCTGACCTCGAGGGCGTCGGAGGTGCCTAGGAGGTCGACGAAGCCGCCGGTCTTCATGCACAGGCGTCGCGTCTCGGCAATGCTGTGCCCGGCCTCGAGGTAGTTCAGCACCTCGGCCACGGGAAGGGCACCGGCGCGCGTGGGGGCCATCGGGCCCTCGCCGCCCACGATGTCGGCGCCGTCGACCATCTTGCCGTGGTCGTGGGCGCTGACGGAGATGCCGCCGCCGATGTGGCAGACCACAAAGCGGCAGTCCTCATAGGAGCGGCCCATGCCGGCCGCGTGGCGGATGGCGGTCTCCTTGAGGTTGAGCGCGTGCAGGTGGACGTGGCGGTAGACGCCGCGCACGCCGGTCATGCGCGCCTCGTCGCACAGCTCGTCGGTGTCGGGCGGGTTCACCACAAAGGCCGGGCGACCGCACCTCGCCGCAAGGGCGTGCGCGATCTGCGGCCCCAGCTGGGCCGGGTGCTGAACGCCGTTGGCGCCGCGCGTGGAGTGGTCGAGAAGGACGTCGTCCACCTCGTAGGTGCCTCCCGGGAGCGGCAGTAGGCCGCCTCCGCGCCCCACGAAGGCGTCCACGCTGGCAAGGTCCACGCCGTTCTCGGCGAGCGCGGTCTCGATGAGGCCCAGGCGGTACGGCAGCTGGTCTGACACGCCGGCGAACTTTGCCAGCTCGGAGGCCTCGTGCGCGACGTTTGCGGTGAAGACGGGCTTCTCGCCGTCAAAGAGGCCGACCTTGGTGGAGGTGGAGCCCGGGTTGATGACAAGGACGCGCCAGGCGCGGGACTCAGTCGTCTGGGCCACGGCTACTCCCCCTCCGCCAGCGCCTGGGCGCGCACACAGCTCATAACCACGTTGCCCACGATCTCGGACACCGGGGCGCTGCGGCTGCAGTCGCAGACGATCTTCTTGAAGCCCTGGAGCATGGGGCCGTAGGCATCGGCGCCCGTGAGGTTCTGGATGATCTTGACGCCGATGTTTCCGACGTTGATGTCGGGCCAGATGAGGAGGTTGGCGCGACCGGCCACCGCGGACTCGCGGCGCACCTTCTTGACGGCCACGTCCGGGCGCACGGCGGCGTCGAACTGGAACTCGCCGTCGATCTTGAGGTCGGGCCTGCGCTCGTTGGCGATGTCGCGGGCGGCGCGGACCTTGTCGACAAGGGCGTTGTCCATGGAGCCGTCCGTGGAGTGCGAGAGCAGGGCGCAGCGCACGTCCCAACCGGTGAGCGCGGCCACCGTGTCGCAGGAGGCGCAGGCGATGGAGGCCAGTTCCTCGGGCGTGGGGTCAACGCAGACGGCGGAGTCGCCAAAGCCGATGAGGCCGTCCTCGCCGCCGCTCCAGCCGGGGACCTGGGCGATGCCGCAGGAGCTGATGGTGTCCACGCCGTCGGCCAGGCCCACGATGGTCTGGCCGGCCAGGATGATGTCGCCGGTGGCGTTGGCGATGCCGGCGAACATCACGTCCACGTCGCCGAGCACCTGCATGATGAGGGCGCGCTCCAGGGGGCGCGTCATGCGCTTGGCCGCGCCCTTGGGCTTGTAGCGGCAGTCGGGGTGGGCGAGGTAGCGCTCGCAGCAGGCGGCGTTGGCGGCCTCGTCGGTCACGTCGACGACCTCGATGCCATCGAGCGAGATGCCGCGCTCGCCGGCCAGGCGGGCCAGCTCGGCGCCGTCGCCCACCAGCACGCACTGGGCCAGGCCCTCGTCGGCCAGCTCGCGCACGGCGCGCATCATGGTCTCGTTGTCGCCCTCGGGGAAGGCGACGCGCATGGGGCGCGCGGCGGCGCGCTCGCGCAGGGTCTGCATCAGATCCATGCGCTACTCCATCTCTTCCTCGACGCGGGCCACGAGCTCGGCGATGTTCTTCATGACCATGACCTCGCGGACGGGCACCTCGGCATCGAGCTCGTTCTCGATCATGGAGGTGAGGGCGATCATCTTCATGGAGCCCTTGCCGAGCTCGTCGAAGGTGGTCTCGGGCGTGATCTGGCCCTCGTACTTGTAGGCGTTCTTGGCGAACTCGGCAACCTGCTCGAAGACTTCCTGGTTCATGGTTTGATTCCTTTCATAGGTTGATAAGTCGAGAAGGACCTGCCATTGGGGACAGTCCCCAATGGCAGGTAAAAGGGACAGGTCAGATGGCTAGTCCAGCTCGAAGGTGAGCATCTTGTAGCCGGGGCGGTCGATCACCTTTGCGTGGACGCCGACCTTCTCGCCGGCCATGAGGGCCGCGCGGATGGCCGGGGCCTTCTTCTTGGTGATTCCGTAGATGACGTAGGTGTACTGGGCGCCCTCGTCGATCTCCACGGCGCCGTAGGCGTACTTGCCGTTCTCCTTGAGGTAGGGCTTGTCGTTCTGCGGCCCGGGCAGGGTGAAGTCAATCAGGCAGCCGTGGCCGGAGACCTCGCACCACTCGGTCTCGTGGTAGCCACAGGCGTTGCAGGCCAGGTGGGGCGGGAACTCCACGGCACCGCACTCCTTGCACTTGCGGGCGTAGAACTTGCCCTGCTCCAGGCCCTCGTAGAACTTCTTGACGATGGGCTCCATCATTTCGAGCTTCATGGGTCTCTCCTCTCGGCGCCTAGCGGACGGCGCGCAGGATCTGGCAGCGGACGTTCTGGGAACCGCCGAAGCCGCGGACAAAGGTGGTGTCGGGGCGCTTGGCCATCTGGGTGGCGCCCGCCTCGCCGCGCATCTGCTTGACGCACTCGTAGATGTCCGCGATGCCCGAGGCGCCGTGGGCGTGGCCGAAGTTGCAGCGGCCGCCGTGCGGGTTGATGGGCTTGTCGCCGTCGAAGGCGGTGCGGCCGTCGATGGCGTAGCGCCAGGCCTCGCCGCGCGGGATGTAGCCGCACTCCTCCGCGGAGACGATCTCGGAGGCCAGGAAGAAGTCGTTGCACATGAAGAGGTCGATCTCGTCGGGAGAGACGCCGGTGAGCTCGTAGACCTGCTGGGCGGCGACCTTCGTGGCCCAGTGCTCGTTGTGGACAAGGCCCGCCTCAACGGCGGAGGCGCCGGTGCCCAGGACCTCGATGGGGGTGTGGGGCACGCCCATGGCCAGGGCCTTCTCGGTGGGCATGACCACCAGGGCCGCCGCGCCGTCGCACTTCTTCTCGAAGCCGGTCACGCGCAGGTACTGGGTGACCTTGGGGTTGTACATGGACTTGAGGTACTCGTCGGCGGTCTCAAAGCCGTTGGCGGCCGCGTCCTGCTCGACCGTGGTCTCGTACCAAGCCAGCGGGTTTGCCACGGCGCCGCGGCGCAGGCTCTTGGTGAGGCCGTTCAGGGCGTCGTCGATCTTGTCGGCGTCGATGTCGTACTGCATGGAGTACTCGTTGATCCAGTTGTCGAAGGACACGCCGAAGGCGCCGTCAAGCGGGCGTCCGTAGGCGCGGTCGTAGATCTTGTCCAGGGACGGGATCATGACGGAGAGCGGGAAGTCCTGGCGGATGTGGGACGGCCGGTGCTCCACCGGAAGCGTGGAGGCCAGGTCGCAGGCGCCGGAGAGCACGACGTCGTAGGTGCCGGAGGCCACGGCCATGACGGCCTGCTCGAGTGCCACGTAGCCGGTGCAGCAGGCCTCGGAATGGTGGACGGAGCCCTTGGCGCGCATGCCGATCCAGTCGGCCACCTGCATGTTGGGGGTGATGCAGTCTCCCACCAGGTAGGGGTTGGCGCTGCCGTGGTAGAAGAAGTCCACGTCGCGCGGCTCGAGGCCGGCGTCGGCGATGGCCTCCAGCGCGGCGTAGCCAAAGGCCTCGCCCTCGCCGATGCCCTGGGTCTCGGGGTGGGTCTCGAAGTCCTTGAACGGCGTGCAGCCCACGCCGACGATGGACACGCTTCGAGCGTTCTTGCCAAGCTTGACCATGGTTCACATCCTTATCCCTTGGCGGTCCCTCGCGTGGGACCGGCTTTCTGGCATGGATGCTACGAAGACGAGCCGCAGCCGAGAAGAACAGCCGCGCGTCCCGCGTTCCCACCTGCGGGACAATCCAACGTCACGTGTCCCATTCCGCAGGTAGACGGTGTTATCTCTCCTGGGAGAGAGGCCTCGGCCGACAACCGCTCGCCGGACTCCCCCTACCGTCCGCCGCCCGCCCTCAAATTGGGGACGTGTTCGTTTTTGCGCAAATTGGGGACAGGTTCGTCCCTGACAGTGGGGACGCTGTTGTTTGCCAGGTAAAAGGGACACTCCTGTCCACCGAGAGCGCGGCCCGGCGCTCGCCAGCCCGAACCTGTCCCAAGTTTGCGCAAACTTGAACACGTCCCCAATTTGTGAGGCAGGGCAAGGGTGTCCCTTTTACCAGGTAACTAACAACGTCCCCAGTGTCCGGTGGGCTTTACTTAGCGCCAAACGGGGAGGTGGGGCTTGTGCGGGCGCGGGACTCGTCGAGGAAGAAGGGGGCGTAGAAGAGGCGGTTGAGGACGCCGGCCACCTTCTCGGGCGGCGTGTCGGGACGCTCCTCCAGCCAGTACTGGATGACGTTGTGGTGTCCCGCCAGGACGAAGGCCAGGTAGAAGTCGCGGTAGTCGGCAGACCCCGGGACGTCTGCCAGGCGGTCGCGGAAGTGGCCGTGCATGAGCACGGTGGCCTTGTGGATGAACTGCGGGTCTCCGTGGGGTCCGTTCAGCGCCACGATCTTGTCGCGGCGCTCCTGGAGGAGCTCCATGCGGCGGATCATGGTGGGCGTGGGGTCGAGCTCGGCCAGGCCGAAGCGGGCCTTCAGGGCATAGCCATTGATGTCGTGCATGTTGGCCAAAAGGTCCATCTCAAATCCCTTGACCACCTGGTCCACGCTATCAAAATGCCGATAGAACGTGGAGCGCGACACCCCCGCCCCATGGCAGACGTCCGCCACGCGGATGTCCGGTATGTCGGTGGTCCTCATGAGCGAGAAGACTGCGTCCTCTATGCGCTCGTCAGCTGAGTCGCGCTTCTTGTCGTATCCCCAGGCCGTCATGACCACAATTCCTTTCAGATTCGGCTACCATGTCCCGCGACGGGACCGCTATCCACATCCGTCACCAACGCCCAAGCGAGGGGACTCCCATGAACACCACCGGCACAGACGTGCAGGAATCAAACGAGCGCCTGCTCAAGGCCCTGTTTTCCAACCGAGGCCTGACTCACCTCGTGGAGGTGGGCGCCGCCGAGCTCGGCAACCCGGTACTGGTAGTTGACCCAACCTATCACTACGCCGCCCGCGCCGGCATAGAGCTCGACGACGCCGACGACTCCGCCTTCGCCCGCTTCGTCCGCACCGAGTCCGCCGACGAGGTCATCGCCGACGAGGGCATCCGCTACATCAAGGAGACGGGCGTGGACGAGGAGCTCGCCCGCGCGCACGGCGCGGTGCTGCGGCACAACCCCCTCTACGACCTCGACACCCTGACGCAGGACGTCGTGGCCGAGGGCATCTGCCTGGGCCGCGTCATGGCCCTGGCAAAGAACCACCCCTTCGGCGAGGCCGACCGCGCCGTCTTCGACCGGCTCGTGGCCCTGGTGGCCCAGGAGCTCCAGAAGGGCGGGTTCCTCTCCTCCAAGGACTCGCAGGCAGGGCCCTACTTCCTGGCCCGCCTGCTCGACGACGAGCAGCCCAACCCCATGCACACCGCGCGCCGCATGAAGCTGGTGGGCTTCTCTCCCCTCTCCACGCTCTTCGTGGTGACCCTGCGCCGCCGCGAGGGCGACATGGACGGCAGCTGCGCCCAGCGCGTGCGCGCCCACCTCTCGGGCTTCCTTGTGCACAGCCTCTCCACCATCTACGACAACGAGCTCGTCTGCCTGGTCTCTCGCACGGACGAGCCAGTGCTTCCCGCACGCGACGAGGAGGCCCTCGTGCGCGCCGCCGCGAGCAACGGGCTCTTGGTGGGCATCAGCAACGCGTTCTCGGAGGTCACCGACGTGCGCCCCCACCTGGAGCAGGCGAGAAGCGCCATCCGCTACGGGTCCACCTACACCAAAATCTTGGACGACACCGGCGTCTACCGCTACTGCGAGTACACCTACATGGAGATGCTGGACATCTGCAACGACCACGTGAACCTGATGAACTACTGTCACCCGGCCGTCTGGGCCCTGTGGGAGTACGACCAGGCGCACGGCACCGAGCTCGTGGAGACGCTCTTTGCCTACATGCAGAACAGCTGCAACACCGCCCGCACCTCCGCCCTGCTCAGCCTGCACAAGAACACGCTGCTCTACCGCCTGGGCAGGATCCGCGAGGTCACCGGCAACGACCTCGCCTCCGGGGAGGACCTGTTCCTCTTCCACCTCTCCATCCGCGTCCTGCTCTACCTGGGCATCCTCGAGACCCGCACCAAGCCGCGCTCGAGCGCGGACCTGCACCTGCCGGCGGAGTAGCGTCGCCGCGCGGAGCCCTGCCACAGGCCCTTCTCGCAGGCCCTTCTCGCCACCTTGCCCGTATGGCGAGAAGCCCGGCGGGCCGCAGGGACCCACCGGGCGCAGGGCGTCGCCTGGCGCTAGTCGCGCTTGATCTCAAGCGTGGGAAACTCCATCTTGGCGTACTTGTCCATGAGGGGCTTGACCTCGCCCATGCGCGCGAAGAACTCGTCGCGCGTCTTGTTGATCTCGTTCAGGTGCTCGGCGCGGGCGCGGTCGTCGTTGCGGTCGCGGATGAGGCCGTTCTCGGCGATTCTGAGCTTGGGGCGACCGGTCTTCTCGTCGGTCACGAGGTCGCCGCCGGCGCCGCAGACCGCGCACTCCCACGGGAACTCGACGCCGTCCCAGTGCTTGTCGCCGGGGTAGACCAGGGAGCTGTGGCAGTTGGGGCAGACGCCGTCCTCCGGGTCGCCCAGCCAGCAGCGCTCCTCGACGGGGGTCTGGATGGCCTTGACGATGTTCTCGCCCATCCTGCGGGCGCGGGCGAGCTGGCCGCCCCACTCGTCGCCCTCGCTCCACACGAAGCAGTTGCCCGGACGTCCGTCGCGCTGGGCCATGTAGCGGTCAACGACCTGCATGGACATGGTGAACATGGTGGCCTGCAGGCTCTCCAGCGCAAGGGACTGCCAGTCGTGCATGGAGCCGCCGACGGAGATGAGGCCGGCCACCGTGTGCGGGTTCTCCTTGACGTCGCCGATGGCGAGCCTGAAGGAGAGCTCGTAGGCGAGGAAGCGCTGGGCCAGGCGGGTGTAGACGGAGCTGGGCGTGAGGTCATAGGTGGGGACCGAGATGATCACGCCCTGGCAGGTCTGGATCTCGTTGATGATGGCGTCAACGTCGTCCTTGTTCTTGAGGACGCAGCCGTGGTACTCCTTCTGGAGGCCGGCGGCCATCTTGCCCATCTGCATGGTGCAGCCCTCGCAGCCGGTGCAGGGCAGGATGTTGTAGTCAAAGAGGTTGATGAGCTCGACCTCTCCGCCCGCCTCCTGGACCGCGCAGAGGGCCTCCTTGGCAAGGGCCTCGCCGTTGCCGCCATGCCTGCCCGCGCAGATTGTCATGACCTTGAATGACATTTGTGCTCCTCTCCGAAGCGACCGGCGCGGACCCCCGTCCGCGCATTCTTGAGAGATGCTATGGCCGCGCGGCCGGTCTTTCACCGTCCGCACAAACGAGCCTTCGCCAGCCTGCGCCCGCCCCTTCGTGCGCACGCACCAGACGGCAGGGCGCCAGCCCCCGCAAATTGGGGACGTGTTCGTTTTTGCGCAAGTTTGGGACAGACTAGGCACACGCCGTCGACTCAGCGAACCTGTCCCCTGTTTGCGCAAATTTGAACACGTCCCCAATTTGCGGGAAGGGTGTCCCCTTTACCAGGTAATTAACAGCGTCCCCACCGTCCGGCGAGGCGGCCACAATGGGATGGACGACAGCTGACGAGAAGGGCGGGCACCATGATCGGCGACCTCGGATTTGACCTCACGGCAGACGCGCTTGGCGAGAGGGGCCGCGCGGAGGCGCTCGCGGGCGTCGCCCGCTGCGTGCTCTCGCAGATAGAGCGCCCCTATCCCTGCTCGGAGCGGCAGACGCTCACCAGCCCGGACGACCTCGAGCTGCCGCGCCTGCGCTTCCCGGCCTTCTTTGGCTCCTTCGACTGGCACTCCTGCGTGCACTCCCACTGGACGCTCGTCCGCATGCTGGCCACGGGCGTCCTCGCGGGAGACCCCGAGCTCGAGGCGATA
Organism: uncultured bacterium; assembly: GCA_905215465.1. Taxonomy (GTDB): domain Bacteria; phylum Actinomycetota; class Coriobacteriia; order Coriobacteriales; family Atopobiaceae; genus Paratractidigestivibacter. The sequence goes on from CAJMPT010000004.1 coordinate 31,283, forward strand.
GCAGCGGCGCAGCTGGCCAGGACCTTCTCGCCAGAGCTCATGGCGGCGGAGGCCGCAAGCTGGCGCGACCGCGTCCCCACATGGGAGGAGAAGCCCTACGGCTGGACCTGGGAGCTCGCCCTGGACGCCGAGCTCATGCGCCTTGCCGCGGCGCCCGAAAGCGCCCATGCCGCAGACGCGGCCGCGTGGCGCGAGGCCGCCCTTCCCCTCACCGAGGAGATGCGCCGCCGCACCATGGGCTGGATTTCTGGGCTCTCGCTTCCCGCGCGCACGGGCGTCCACTCCGACACGGGCTGGAACCTTGCCATGGCCATAGATTGCGGCCGCGCCACCGGCGACGCGGAGCTCGCCGAGGCCGCCACGGCCGCCGCCCGCAGGCTCTTCCTGGCCGACGAGTGCGCACCCTGCGCCTATGAGCCCCAGGCCGACACCTTCACCTCCTCGGTCCTGAACGAGGCCGCGCTCATGGCCCGCGCGCTCGATGCCGACGAGTACGCGGAGTGGCTCGAGGCCTTCCTGCCCCAGCTCTTCCGCGCGCACTTCTCCGCGCCGCTCATCGCAGACCTGCCCGGGCGCTGGAACGGCGAGGGGTACCTTGAGGTGCACACCGTGGCGCTGCCGACCTCCCGCGCGCTTGCCGCCCGCGATGCCGCGTCGGCGCTTCCGGCCGGGCCCGCCCAGGGCAGGCTCTCCGCCGAGGCGGCCCGCTGGCTGGTCGAGGGCGTCGAGGACGTGCAGCTCTCCGGCTACCTGGCCGACCACTGGGTGGGCAGCTTCGTCTGCGCCGCCCTCCTGGGGGCGTAGCCCTCAAATTGGGGACGTGTTCGTTCTTGCGCAAGTTTGGGACAGGTTGCCCGAGGCCCCACCGGCCCGCGGCGAGACGAACCTGTCCCCTTTTTGCGCAAATTTGAACACGTCCCCAATTTGCGCGTGGCAACGAAAAAGCGCCCCGCAGCCCGGGCATGACTTCCGGGGTGCGGGGCGCTTGCCGCAGATGCGCCGAGGGGGCTAGCGCTTGCGGAACGGAATGGGCTTGGGCGGGCACTTGGGCTTGACGGCGCCGGCGGTCACGATGGCACTGTACTCGCAGGAGCCCAGGCAGGCGCCGCACTGGGTGCAGGCCTTCTGGTCGATGACGTGGATGAAGCGCGGACGGCCCAGGATGGCGTCCTCCTCGCAGGAGTCCACGCAGGCGTTGCATGCCTGGCACTTGCTGGCCAGGATGTGGTAGGTGAGAAACGCCTTGCACTCCCCCGCCGGGCAGGTCTTCTTGCCGATGTGGGCAGAAATCTCGGCCTCGAAGAGGTCGAGGAAGGCCATGACGGTCCTGGCCATGACGCGGCCCTGCTCGCAGAGGCACTGGCTCTGCATGACGGGGCAGAGGTCGCGAAGGAGCGCCAGGTCGGAGGGCTTGCCCTTCTTGCGGCAGACGTCCGCCACGATGGTGGCGATCTGGTGGCTGCCCTCGTGGCCAAAGACGCAGCGGCCACAGGTCTCGTGGCGGTAGAGCTGGCAGATCTCGTTCAGCGCGTTGGCCATGCAGTTCTTGGCCGTGTAGACGCGCACGTAGTCGCTGGCGAGCTCGACCGTGGCCTCGGCGTCGGCGGCTGAGGTCAGCGTGCCGGCGGGATAGCCGACGTAGACGGCCTTGGGCTCCTCGGCGCCCCCTGCGGCGACGAGCTCGGCCACCGTGGCGGTGGCCCCCAGGCAGACGGGCTCGGAGGCACCCTCGAGCCAAACCCAGCGGCTGCCCTCGTCCGCCAGCAGGGCGCTGCCCTCGATGACGGAGTCGGCGCCCTCGCCGTTGGCGCAGGATGGGATGGGCTTCTCGCCGGAGAGCACCTTGGCGGCAGCGGACGGGTTGGCGTAGACGAAGCCCAGCTCGGGGTTGCACTCCACCACGCGGACGGAGTCGCCCAGGGCGTCGGACAGACGTGCCGCGAGCTCGTGGCCGGCCGGAAGAAGCACGGCCTTAGCGCCGGAGTCGGCGATTCTTGAGACGGAAGCGTCAAAGTCCCTGGCCAGGAGCCAGAGCGCGACGGGAGCCTGCCTGTGGGCAGGCATGAGGTTGACGATGGTCATGTTCTTGGCTCCTTTCCTAGTACTCATTCCAGAGGCGCGGGGACGTGAGCGTGAGGCGCAGGTCGCACTGCAGGCAGCGGCTGGCCTCGCAGGTGGCCTCCTGCTCGGTGTAGGGGCACTCGAAGACGTCGAAGTCGTGCTTGCGCTCCTCGGGAGCGCGGAACTGTGGCTCCACGGCCTCGCCGTAGAAGCCCTCCGGCGCGCGGCCGATGTGCTGGCAGGGAGCCTCGTGCTCGGTGAGCTCGCCGTCGATGTCGCCGTCGCCGCCCAGGGCGCGGTCGATGGCGGAGGCGCACGCGCGGCCCGCGGCGATGGCGGCGATGACGGACTTGGTGCCAGTCACGCAGTCGCCGGCGGCCCAGACGCCCTCGACGCTGGTCTTGCCCTCGGCGTCGGCCACGATGTAGGGGCCGTGCGTGAGCTCGAAGCCCATGTCGGCGGTGCCCTCGGGCTTCTGGCCCACGGCAAAGATGACGCGGTCGGCGTCGATGGTCATCTCGCCGCCGTCGAGAAGCTCGGTCACGGCGCGGTGGTTCTCGTCAAAGTAGAAGCGCTCGATCTTGTGGATGGTCATGGAGCCGACCTTGCCCGAGCCCTCGGCGCTCTCGTTGATGCTCGTGAAGGCGTAGGCGTCGTGCAGGACCACGCCCTCCTCTGCGGCCTCGGCGCGCTCCTCGGGAGTGGAGGTCATGACGGCCTCGGCCTCCAGGCAGGCCATGTCCACGGAGGCGGCGCCCAGGCGCACGGCGGTGCGGGCGCAGTCGTAGGCCACGTTGCCGCCGCCCAGGACCATGACGCGCAGGCCCGTGAGGTCCTCGGCCTCGCCCTTGCGAGCGGCCTTCAGGAAGTCGGTGTTGCGGACGACGCCCTCAAGGTCGTGGCCGGCCATGGGCAGCACGGTGCCGTCGTGGGTGCCGATGGTCACCAGCACGGCGTCGAAGCCCTCGGAGAGAAGCGCCTTGGGGTCGGCAACGCGGGTCCCGCAGGCAAGCTCGATGCGAGGCTCGGGGTCGCTGGCCTGGGAGATCTCCAGGATGGTTGCCACCTCGGCGTCGACGGTCTCGTCGGGCAGGCGGTAAGCCGGGATGCCGTAGCGCATCTGGCCGCCGACCTTCTCGTTTGCCTCGAAGACCTTGACCTGGTGGCCCTTCTCGGCGCAGTAGAGGGCCGCGGTGAGGCCGGCGGGGCCAGCGCCCACGACGGCGACGCGCTTGCCGGTGAGAGGCTCGTGGCGGACGTTGGCCTTCCAGGTGCCCTCGTCGCGGACGGCGGCGGCGCGCTTCAGGCGGCAGACGGAGACCGGCGTGCCGTTGAGGCCGTTGCGCTTGCAGGCGCCCTGGCAGTTGTGGACGCAGATGTCGCCCAGGCTCTCGGGGAAGGGCACCTTCTCGCGGACGACGGCCGCGGCCTGGGTGTACTCGCCGTTGCGGATGTGGCGCAGGTAGCGCGGGATGTCCACGTGCGCGGGGCAGCCGGAGCGGCAGGGAACCACGTTGTCGGCGTAGGACTTGTTCTCGTCAAGCATGTTGAGGGTGTCCACGATGGAGCCCGTCGGGCACACCTCGATGCAGGCTCCGCAGAAGCGGCAGCCGGCCTGCTGCAGGCTCACGGAGCCGTCGGTGCCGATGCGGATGCCCTCCTCGGTGTGCTGGTAGTCGAGCACGCCGACGCCGCGCAGCTCGCGGCAGACGCGCACGCAGCGGCCGCAGCGGATGCAGCGGGTGAACATGTGGGTGATGAGCGGGTTCTTGTCGTCGGTGGCAACCGGGCGGCTCTTGACGCGCCAGCGGGTGGGAGACACGCCCATGTACTGGTACATGGACTGCAGCTCGCACTTGCCGTACTTGGGACAGCCGGTGCAGTCGGTGGGGTGCGTGGCCAGGATGAGCTCCATGGCCATCTTGCGCACGCGCTCGGCGGCCTCGCCGGTGGTGTTCACGACCATTCCCTCGGCCACGGGCGTCTTGCAGGCGCAGACCGGGCCCTCGGTTCCCTCGACCTCGACCATGCACAGGCGGCAGCCGCCCACGGCCTCCAGGTCGGGGTGCTTGCACAGGTGCGGGATGTAGATGCCGGCGTCAAGGGCGGCCTCGAGGACGTTTTGCCCCTCGGCGGCCTCGACCTCGGTCCCGTTGATAGAAAGCTTCATGCGTTTCCCCTCGAAACGTATTCCAACGAGCCAAAAGAGGCGCCCGGGAAACCCCTCCCCCGGGCGCCTCAAGAAAGGCAGGTCACGCGGCGAGAAAATCTTCTCGCCAGCGCTGGTCAGGCCACTTCAGGCCTAGGACCACTCCTCGTCGCCCGCGTCCTCGAAGCAGGAGGCAGCCGCGTTCTCGCCGGCGATGCGGCCGGAGTTGAGGCAGAAGCCCATGGTGTTGCCCGGGATGCAGTAGTTGTAGGAGTCGCCGTAGATGGTGCAGGCGTCGGTGCCCACGCAGTAGAGGCCGGGGATGACCTCGTAGTCGTCGGTCATGACCTCCATCTTGTGGTTGATGAGCACGCCGCCCAGGGTGCCGTAGGCGCCACAGTACTGCTTGCAGCAGTAGAAGGGGCCCTTCTCCAGCGGGCGCATGAACTCGCGCTCCTTCTCGAAGATGTCGTCCCAGCCGTTGTCGCACATCTCGTTGTACTCGTCGACGTTGGCGAGGAGCCCCTCGACGTCGATGCCGGCCTTCTCGGCGAGCTCCTCGAGGGTGTCGGCCTGGCAGATGGCGGGGTAGCCGGCCTCCAGGTCACGGTTCCACTGCTCCTCGAAGCCCTCGTAAAGGTCGTGCGGGTGGACGTGGGAGACGATGTCGGGGCCGTCCTTCTTCCAGTGCTTGAGCATGCGGGAGTCGAAGATGGCGTAGGCGACCTTGCCGGGCAGGTGGTTGATGGCGTTGCCGACGAAGGTGGTGTTGTAGATCTCGTCCTCGGGCATGAAGCGCTCACCGAGACGGTTGCACCAGTAGCAGGGCTGGCGGAAGGCGCCCTCGACGTAGAAGTGGTTCATGTTGTCGGGGATCTGGTACATGAGCTCCATGGTGACGGGGGTGTGGCCCGCGCCGACCTCGTGGCACATGTTGATGCCGTCGCCGTCCATGCCGGGGATGGCAAAGCTGAAGAGGTCCTTGCCCCACTCGAAGCCGAGCTTCTCCTTGATGAGCTTGGCATTGTGGCCAAAGCCGCCGGTGGCGACGATGACGGACTTGCAGGAGATCTGGTACTCCTCGCCGTCCTTGTCCTTGGCGGTGACGCCGCAGACGGCGCCGTCCTCGCCCTTGACCAGGCCGGTGGCGGGGCACTCGAGCATGAACTCGACGCCCAGCTCCTGGGCGCGCTCGGTCATGCGCTTGGTCATCGTGGTGGCAGCACGCGGGCCGGGCTCGGAGCCGTCCTCGGGCTGGACGACGTGCCAGGTGTACTCGCCGTCGGAGTAGCCGCGGGTGCGCTCGCGGGCGCGGAAGGCGGGACGCACGGAGTTGAAGACCACGCCCATGTCCTGCAGCCAGGCGATGGTGTCGCCGGACTTGAAGTAGTAGTCGCGGACCAGGCGGGCGTCCACCTGGTAGTGGGTGTAGAACATGTGGCGACGGAAGAGCTCGCCGGGGGTGACCTCGATCATGGAGCCCTTCTGGACCGGGGAGCCGGCCGCGGCCGGGCCCATGCCCATGTTGGCGGCGCCACCGGTGTTGGACGCCTTCTCCAGGGTGATGACGCGGGCGCCGCCCTCGGCGGCAGCCACGGACGCGGCCAGGCCGGACAGGCCGGCGGCAACGACGACGACGTCAGTCTCAAGCTGCTTCATGCGAATCCTCCTTGTTAGATGCGCTTCTCGCAACCAAACTTCAATCTGAAGACACGAGTACACCTTCGCGCTTGGGAGCCGCCCGTTCCATGTGCGCACGCACCGACCTCGCCCGCGCGCGCCCGCGCCCTTTGTGCAATCAGACATGGAGCGGGCGAGAAGCCCGTGAGCACCCGAAGGCGATGGGACAAAAACGGCCCCGGCCGCACAAGGGCGGTCGGGGCCGGCATGGCCTTGCGTGACCTCGGAGCTCTTGCCTAGCGCTCGGGAGTGGTGGCGGAGATGGCCTCCTTGTAGAAGTTGACGCGGTCCTTGTAGGCCTGGGTCTTCTTCATCTCGGCGAGCTTGCCCTCGTTCTCCTGGATGTCCTTGCCGTGGATCTCCTTGCCGGAGATGATGTCGTGGGCCTTGTGCAGGTCCTCGTCCTTGTAGGTGACGTGGACGCCGTTCTCGTCGACGGACAGCTCGCCCTCGAGGCCGCAGACGCAGCAGATGGCGCGGTTCTCGCCGGGAACCATATAGAAGTCGTTGCAGTTGCAGTGCGGGCAGATGCCCTTCTCGCCCTGGTACTCAACGCCCTCGTAGGGCTGCTTGCCGGAGGCGCAGTTCTCCTGGATCTGCTTGGCGGCGGCGGCCAGGTTCTGGCCGATCTTGGTGGCACGGTCGATGAGGGCGTCGTCCATCAGGGCCGTCTTGGACCAGGGCACCCACTCGTTGTCGATGACCTTCCAGCTGGGGGTCATGGCCTGGAGCTGGTGCTCGGACTGGACGTGCGTGCCCCAGTCGGAGCCGCCGATGCCGATGTAGGAGACGGCCTTGGGGCTCATGATGGCCGGGTCGGGGACCACGACGCCCTGGGCGGCAGGACCACCCTCGGCGAGGCGACCCTTGGCGATCTGCGTGGAGATGAAGTTGTTGCCGGTGTCCATGCGGGGTCCGAAGCGGTCCATGATGGTGTGGAAGAGGCCGGAGGCGCCGGTCTCGAAGATCGGATCGACCATGACGACGCCGTCGGCGTTAAACATCTCGAAGGCGAGCCAGTCAAAGTCGTCCTTGTGGATGCACATGTTCTTGGTGCCGCTCATGAGCATCTTGACGCAGGTGATGCAGCCGGTGCAGTGCTTGATGTCGAGGTCCATCGCGCGGATGAACTCGACCTCGCAGCCAGCCTCCTTGGCGGCCAGAAGCACAGCCTTGCAGATGGTGTCGTTGTTGCCGTTCTTGGTGCCAAACGAGACGCCCACGATCTTGGTCATGGCGACCCCTTTCCTCTCCGTGCACAAACGGTGTGCGGCGCACCTCCCTAAGGTGGGCCGCCCTTTCGGGAAAAGCGTAGGGCCAAAGCCGTTAGGCAAACGCATAGAGAACCGGGTCAAGCCGAGACGGGCCGTTGTACTGAATGACAACGGGCGATGCGGATGGGCCGGTTGGGGGCCGACGGACGAAATGAGAAAAAGGGACTGTCCCCATTTCTCGTCAGCCAAGGCCCTCCAGGATGGACGTGGAGAAGGACGTGGCCAGGCGGTCGTCTCCGTCCTTGAGGTCGATGAAGAAGAGCTCGCGAACCTTGTTCACGCGGTAGAAGTACGTGTTGCGGTGCACGCTCAGGGCGCTTGCCGCCTCGGCGGGGCTGCCGGGGAAGCGCACGGACATGACCGCGGTCTTGAGGTAGTCGGTGCCGTGCTCGCGGTCGTAGTCGGCCATGGCCACCACGCGCTTGTCGAGCATGCGCTCCAGGCGGTCGGAGCGCTCCGGGGCGCAGGCCAGGACGGCGAAGCGGTTCTCCCAGAAGTAGACCACGCGACCGGCCACGCGGGAGGCGCAGGCCGAGGCGAGGTCGGTCGCCTGGGCGAGGCGCCCCGGCGCCAGGGCGAGGTCGCGCAGGGGCTCGGCCACGAAGGCGCGCAGGTCGTTGTTATCCAGGGCGCTCGTGAGCTGCGTGTTTCCGGAGAGCCTGCGGGCGGCGCGGGCGTAGTCGTCGTAGCCCACGCACTCGTTCCTGCCGATGGGCGCCAGCACCACCAGGCAGTCCTCGCGGGCGCACCACAGGCAGTCGCGGAAGGCGCGCGCCACGATGCCGCCGACCCGGCCGTAGTAGTCCTTGCCCGCGCCGCGCTGGCCGACGACGGCCATCATGGCGTACGAGACGTCCAGCGGAAGGCCCGTCAGGGCGAGCTGCGCGCGCATGGTGGGCTCGTTGGCAAAGGAGCCGGCCACGAGGTCCTCCAAGACCGACGAGCCAAACCCCACGCGCTCCCCCGCCGCGCCAAGGCGGTCGATCATGATGCCGGCAAGCTGGCCCGCGTAGTCAACGAGCTCCAGGTCAAAGCCGGTGATGGGGCGCTCTGCCTCCATGACGTCGTAACGTCCCATCTCCAGGTGGTGGTAGTAGATGATGGAGGTCACCCAGTGCCTGCCGTAGCGCGACGTGCCCGAGAGCAGGGAGTGCCGGGCGTGCCGGACGGCCTCGATCATGCCGTCCGCCTCGAGCTCGGAGTTCACGCCCTCGGACACGTAGCCGCAGGAGAGGACCTCCTGCACGTCGGGGGCGTCGGCGGGAAACTCGCCGGCGGTGGCAAGCAGCCGCATATCGGCGTTGGTGATGATGACGGGGTTTCCCAGCACGGCCGAGGAGCGCCGCGCGAACTGCGCCAGGTCGTAGGAGGCGAGGAAGGCCTCGAACATCTTCTCGCGCCTGACCTCGAGGATGGCCGCGCCGGCGGGAAGGTCCAGGAAGGTGGCGCGGAAGTCCCCGTAGGAGTAGGGGTGGCTCACCACCACGGCGTCCGCCGAGCACGAGAAGCCCTCGGGGAGCCCTTCCTGGGTGTGGACGAGAAGGACCTGCCCCTCGCCGGCCTTGACGTGCTCCTCAAGGTAGCTCTCGAGGCTGCACAGGCGCAGGAGCTTTGCCTCCGGCGGGACGTTCTTCTCGTACTCGGGCACGGCGATGACGTCCTCGTCCAGAAGCTCGTCTCTGCCGACGCAGAGCGGCGTGCAGCGCAGCTCGTTAAGGACGGTCCTCAGCTTCATGTCAAATCCCCCCAGGCTCTTTTGGAATCATCATAACGCGCGCGTTCCTCCTTTTGGCAAGGGGAGGCGGGCCGGCCATTGTACGGCATACCACGACCGCACGGGCGGACGCGGGAAAGTTTGTCATCCAGTCCAATGACCTTCTCGCCCCAAAAACGGACACTTCTCCATGACCAGGGCGCGGCCTCGAGGAGGCGCGTCAAGAACATCCGAGAGGAGAGCGCATGGCTGAGAAGCAGCCGGGCATCACCAAGAAGATGACCTTCGGCGGCGAGGAGTTCGAGGTCCCATTCGCCAAGGGCAACCCGGGCAAGTCCCGCGAGGAGCTGGACGAGATCAAGCGCAAGCTGCAGGAGGACCCCGAGGCCGGCGACGGCGAGATGGTGGCCACCATGGGCTTCTGCGCCAAGTACAACCCCCACACCTACATGACCGAGATTCCGGGCGTCATGTGCGAGCGCGACGTGGCCTGCGTCCTTCGTGACGGCACCACCATCTACGCCGACATCTACCGCCCCGCCAACACGACGGAGAAGGTGCCCGTCATCTGCGTCTTTGCCCCCTTTGGCAAGAACCCCTCCGAGGGCATGGACTCCTGGCAGCTCATGGGCGTGCCGCCCAAGACGGTCTCCCAGTACGCCAAGTTCGAGGCCCCCGACCCCGGCTACTGGTGCCACTACGGCTACGCCGTGGCCAACGTGGACCCGCGCGGCGTCGGCAACTCCGAGGGCGACGTCTACCTCTGGGGCTCCCAGGACGCCCAGGACGGCTATGACTTCATCGAGTGGGTGACGGCCCAGGAGTGGTGCAACGGTCGCGCCACCATGATCGGCAACTCCGGCGTCTGCATGGCCCACTGGCGCATCGCCGCCACCAGGCCTCCCCACCTCGCCTGCCTCGCCGCCTGGGAGGGCCAGGGCGACCTCTACCGCGAGTCCTACTTCTGCGGCGGCATCCCCAACCCCGACTACGAGACCCACATCATCCAGGCCCTCGCCGTCAACAACTACATCGAGGACACCCCGGCGATGGTGGCCAAGTACCCGCTCATGAACGCGTACTACAAGGACAAGATCGTCGACTGGAACAAGATCCGCATCCCCACGTACGTCACCGCCGGCTGGGTCCACCACCACCTGCGCGGCGCCTTCGAGGGCTTCCGCCGCATCCGCACCCCCAAGAAGTGGATGCGCGCCCACCGCGACTTCGAGTGGCCCGACAGCTACAAGCCCGAGAACCTCGACGACATCCGCCGCTTCTTCGACCGCTACTGCAAGGAGATCCACAACGGCTGGGAGATGACCCCGCGCGTCCGCTTGGACGTCATGGACGGCTATGACTACGACTACGCCAGCCGTCGCGCCGAGGAGACCTTCCCGCTCAAGCGCACCGAGTACAAGAAGCTGTACCTGGACGCCGAGAACCACGCGGCCGGCTTCGAGGAGTACGCCAACGAGTCCGAGGTCACCTACGACCCCAAGACCGAGACCACGACGTTCACCTACCAGTTCACCGAGGACACCGAGATCACCGGCTACATGAAGCTGCACCTCAACGTCGAGTGCCGCGGCTACGACAACATGGACCTCTTCCCCTGGGTCATCAAGCTGGACAAGGACGGCAACTACGTGCCCATCCGCGTCATGGGCGCCCCCTTCCGCGGCGCGTGGGGGTTCCTGCGCTGCAGCCACCGCGACCTCGACCCCAAGTACGCCAGCGACTTCCAGCCCGTGCACTCCCACGAGAAGGAGGAGCGCATGCAGCCGGGCGAGATCGTCCCGGTGGACGTGGAGATGTACCCGCACTCCCGCTTCTGGCACAAGGGCGAGAAGCTCCAGGTCGTCATTGCCGGTCGCTTCATCAAGACCGAGTGGTTCCACGACAACGACATGAACCACGCCACCGACAACGGCGACGGCATCCACGTCATCCACACCGGCGGCGAGCACCAGTCCTACCTGCAGATTCCCGTCGTTCCCCCCAAGTACCAGGTGGGCGACTACATCTGGCACGGCGACGAGAACAAGTAGCCCGCCGCGCACGACCAAGAGAAGTTGACAAAGGGACTGTCCCTTTGTCACCAAGACCAAACAAGAAGGAGCATTGACATGAACGATTTCCAGGAAGAGGTCGTCGAGATCCTCAAGAACAAGGCCGCCGACATCTTTGGCGTCGACCCCTCCACCCTCTCCGAGGCCACCAGCTTCGTTGACGACCTGCACTGCAAGTCCGTCAACATCGTGCAGTTTGCCTCCGCCCTCGAGGACGAGTACGAGGTCGAGGTCCCCTACATGCAGCTGAACAAGTGCGCCACCTTCGCCGACGCCGCCAAGTTCGTGGACGACGCCCTCTCCATGTAGTTGCCCCAGGGCCCGCAACCAGGCACTTCTCGCCTGACTGCGGGCTCTCTTTCTATAGAAAGGACCCAACAGATGAACCTCATCCAGAAGCTCACCGAGGAGGCCAAGGCCGCCCCCGCCCGCCGCGTGGCCATGCCCGAGTGCGAGGCCGTCAAGACCCTGCAGGCCGCCCGCCGCGTGCTCGACGACGGCATCGGCACGCCGGTGCTGGTCTCCCCCGCCGACGTCATCTTCGCCACCGCCGAGGAGGCCGGCGTCTCCCTGGAGGGCATGGAGGTCGTGGGCACCACCGACGCCGACGCCCTCGAGGAGCGCGCCGCCCGCTTCATGGCCGCGGGCCGGCGCATGCTGAGCGACAAGGGCATCCGCCGCAAGATGAAGATGCCCATGTGGTACGCCATGGTCATGGAGGAGCTCGGCGAGGTCGACTGCACCTTCTGCGGCCACACCAACACCACCGGCGACGTGCTCATGTGCGCCCAGATGACCATTGGCCTGGCCGAGGGCGTGGACGTGCCCTCCATCCTGGCCCTGGTTGACACCCCGGGCTTCGAGGGCCCCGAAGGCAGCGTCATCTGCTTCACCGACTGCGGCCTCAACCCCGAACCCAACGCCTCCGAGCTGGCCTCCATTGCCATCAGCGCCGCCGACGGCGTGCGCTCCATCATGGGCTGGGAGCCGCGCGTGGGCTTCCTGTCCTTCTCCACCGACGGCTCCGGCGCCGGACAGAGCGTCGATCGCGTGGACGAGGCAATCAAACTCGTGCACGAGAGGCGCCCCGAGCTGGCCGCCGACGGCGAGTTCCAGCTCGACGCCGCCATCGACCCTGCCGTGGCCGCCAAGAAGGTCGGCCGCGAGTCCGACGTCGCCGGCCGCGCCAACGTGCTGGTCTTCCCAGACCTCAACGCCGCCAACATCGCCGTGAAGCTCATCCAGCGCTTTGCCAAGGGCGCGGCCTACGGCCACACGCTCAACGGCTTCAAGCGCCCCGTGGCCGACTCCAGCCGCGGCGCCACCGTCGAGGAGATCGTGGGCGACATCGCGATGCTCGTCCTCTCCGCAAGATAGGCCGCGCGGTTGACAAAGGGACAGTCCCTTTGTCAACTTCTCGCCCGGATTCGGCACGGCACCACGCACTCCATCAGAAAGGAAACCATGGGATACAAGGTCCTCACGCTCTCCCCCGGCTCCACCTCCACCAAGGTGGCCGTCTTCGACGGCACCGAGGCGCTCTTCCGCCTGAACGTCACCCACCCCGCAGACGAGCTCGCCCGCTTTGACTCCGCCGCGGACCAGTTTGACTACCGCCGCCAGACAATCCTCGACGCCCTTGCCGAGCAGGGCATCAGGCTCGAGGACATCGACGCCTTCAGCGGCTACTGCGGCGCCATGGGCCCCACCGTGGGCGGCATCTTTGCCATCGACGACACCGTCTGCGAGCACGTCATGAACGCCGGCGTCAACCACCCCGCCATCCTGGGCGCCCCGCTGCTGCACGCCTTTACCCAGGCCACCGGCAAGCCCGCCTACGCCGTCAACCAGCCCGACACCGACGAGCTCGCCGACGTGGCACGCATCACCGGCTGGCCCGGCGTCTACCGCAAGAGCCACGTCCACTGCCTCAACCAGAAGGAGTGCGCCATCCGCTGCGCCGCCGAGCTGGGCATGGGTTACGAGGAGGGTAACTTCATCGTGGCCCACGTGGGCGGTGGCCTCTCCGTGGCCTGCCACGAGCACGGCCGCATGGTGGACACCAACGACGTCCTCGAGGGCGCCGGCCCCTTCGCGCCCAACCGCTCCGGCGACGTGCCGGCCAAGCCCGTCGTGAAGATGGCCTTCTCCGAGGGCGCCAGCAAGAAGCAGATGGACGGCGTCGTGGGCAAGACCGGCGGCCTTCTGGGCCTGCTCGGCACCGATGACGCCCGTAGAATCGTAGAGCGCATCGAGAACGGCGACGAGTGGGCGGCCACCGTCTACGACGCCATGGCCTACCAGGTTGCCAAGTACGTGGCCGGCTTTGCCGCCGTCGTCCGTGGCAAGGTGGACGGCATCGTGCTGACCGGCGGCGTCTCCCACGACCCGCGCTTTGTCTCCTACGTGACCGAGCGCGTGGGCTGGATCGCCCCCGTCAAGGTCTACGCCGGCGACTTCGAGATGGACGCGCTCGCCGCTGGCGCCATCCGCGCCCTCGACGGCAAGGAGCAGGTCATGACCTACACGGGCGAGCCCAGCTGGAAGGGCTTTGCCTGCGAGGGCGCCCTGCCCGACGTGGAGGCGTAGGCGAGAGGAGCTTCTCGCCAGCGAAAGGTGGCAGAGGGATCGTCCCCCTGTCGCCTTTGTCACGTGACACAAGCGACCCTGCGGGGCCGAGGCCTGATTTGGTGACGTCAAACAGTGCCTCGGCCCCTCTTTGGCACCACACTTGACCTGCAGCGGCACAAGATGCCGTAAAAACCCGCGCACCACCGGAGGAAACCCGTGACCCAAACCCAGACCAAGACCCAGAAGGCAGGCGGCTTCCACTACGCCTACGCCATCGTCGCGGCGTGCATCGCCATGACGTGCCTGCCCTGCGCGCTCGTGCTCTCCTGCGCCGGCATCTTCTTCACGCCCGTCTCCAGCTTCTTTGGCGTCCCCAAGGCCACGTTCACGCTGTACTTCTCCATCGTGAACCTCGCCATGATGGTGACCCTGCCCATCTGGGGCAAGATCATGTCCAAGACCGACCTGCGCGCCTCGCTCTCCGTGGCCGCGGTGCTGTGCGGCGCCGGCCTTCTGGGCATGAGCGCCTGCCAGGCCATGTGGCAGTTCTACGTCTGCGGCGCCGTCCTGGGCGCCGGCGTGGCCCCCTTCATCTACCTGGCCATCCCCACGCTCATCAACGCCTGGTGCGTCAAGCGCGTCGGCTTCTTCGTGGGCCTGTGCATGGCGTTCACCGGCATCGGCGGCGTGATCTTCAACCCCGTGGGAACCGCCCTCATCAACTCCGGCGCCGAGGGCTGGCGCACGGCCTACCTGGTCTTTGGCGTCATCGTCCTGGTGGGCACCCTGCCCTTCACCCTGCTGGTGGTGCGCAACCACCCCGCCGACAAGGGGCTTTCCCCCTACGGCGCCGAGGAGGCAAAAGCCGCTTCCGCCGAGAAGCCCGGCGAGGCCGCGGCCGCTCCCGAGGCCGGCATGAGCGCCCCCGAGGCCATGAGGACCCCGGCCTTCTTTGCCCTGGCGGCCTTCTGCGGCGTCATCACGCTCAACCAGACCATCTACCAGTTCCTGCCCAGCTACGCGCAGTCCTTTGGCGACTCCCTGCCCGCCGTGGCCGCCGCCTCCGGCGTGGTTGCCAGCGCCGCCATGGCCGGCCAGGCCGTGGGCAAGGTCCTGTTGGGCGCCATCAACGACAAGTCCGTCCACCTGGGCGTCTTCCTGGGCATCGGCGCCGGCGCCGTGGGCGTGACCGTGATGTGGCTCGTGCCCGGCGTGTTGCCGCTGCTGCTTGTGGGCGCCTTCCTCTTTGGCGTGGTCTACGCCATGACCACCGTCCAGACCCCGCTTCTGGTGAGGACCGTCTTCGGCAGCGCGGACTACGCCAACATCTACTCCCGCGTGAGCATGGTGAGCTCCCTCATGGGCACCGTCGCGGCCGTCTTCTGGGGCTTTGTCTGCGACTCCGCCGGCGGCTACCCGCTGATGTTCATCCTGGGCTACGCCTGCATGGCCGTCTGCCTGGTGCTGGCGCTCTTCTCGCTGCGCTGGAAGGCGCGCCAGGAGGCCTAGGCGTCCCGCTCCACCAGATCAACCCATCGGGCCAACCCCTCACATGCGGCCCGTCCCTCTCCTCGCCCCGGCGCGCCCCCGCACGCCGGGGCACTCTTGTGCGGAGGGGCCGCGCGCGCTGTCGGAGGGGTGCCACTCACCCCCGCCCCAAAGGTACACAATGGATTAACCGTATTAATTTCTTTATGCCCAGATCTGATATCAATCCCTTTACGACACGCTGACCAGGCACTTCTCGCCAGTCAGGGACCAGACGGTGAGAAATTCCCACGTGAAGCATCAAAGATTCAATACGGACAAGCTCAGCCGCGCGCCGCTAGGCGTTGTGGCGGCCTCCCCTGCGCGGGCGCGCGGGAGGCAGGCCGCGGGTGATGACGGCGCGGAAGTCGGGCGAGTCCGGGCTCCAGACGCCGTTGGGCACGAGATGGATGGTGCCCTCCCAGCCCGGCACGATGCTGTGGTGCCACTCGTGGCCGCGGTCGTCCTCGGCAAAGTCGGCGGCTGCGGCAAAGCCCTCCAGGCTGTCCTTGGCAAACGGCACGTCGTGGTGGCCCGTCCAGAAGGCCGTGAAGTCGAGACCCGCCATCTTGGCGAGCGTCTGCCTCCACGCGTCCAGCGTGAGGCTCTCCGCAAAGCAGAGGCACATCACGGGCGTCACGGCGTCGCCGGAGAGCAGAAGCCCGGCGTCGCGCAAGAGGTAGCCCACGCTGCCCACCGTGTGGCCGGCAAGCTCCACCACGTCCACCGTGCGGCCGCCCAGGTCCAGTGCGTCGCCCTCCCCCACGTGGCTCACGCGCGGACGGCCGCCGCGCTCCACGGCGCACTTCTCGCCGCCAGGCACCATGCCCTCCCGGCGGGCCACCTCGGCAAAGAGGCGGGCGCCGCGCTCGGACTCCTCCCAGGCGGCCTCGGCGTCGTCAGCGGCAGACATCAGAACCTCGCCTGCGCCAAAGGAGCCGCCCACGTGGTCGCAGTGGCGGTGCGTGAGGGCCACCGTGACCGGCAGGCCGCCGGCAAGCTCCGACGCCTGCGCCACCACGTCGCCAAAGCCGGCCATGGCGTCGACCAGCAGGGCGCGCTCGCGTCCGGCCACCACGTAGGCGCGGTTCTCGAAGGGGTCGGTCAGCTGACAGATGCCCTCGGCGATGGGTCTTGCGGAGATGAGCTTGGCCATGGGTGGTCCTTGTCCTTTCCAGACGAGAAGGGCCCGCCCGCGGTGCGGACGGACCCTGGGGGCACGTTTCTTAGGCTAGCGCGATTGCCCTGGCGAGGACGATACAAATGGAAGCCGCATGTCTCGCCTTTGGAGCGCCTTAGTGCATCTGGGGCTCGGGGTCCTTGCAGATGGCGCGGGCCCACTTCTCGCACTGGGGAGCCCAGAAGAGGGAGACCACGTAGCCTACGATCCAGCACTGCAGGATGGAGCTGGCGAAGGCGGCCGGGTAGGCGGCAAGCGGGGCGCCGTTCATGACGCAGGCGTTGACGTAGGTCAGGATGACGCTGTTGAAGGCAACGTAGATGGTGTTGACCACGACGTTGAGGGCGGCGCCGAACTTGAGGCCGTCGGTGGGCTTGAGGCCGCACTTCATGGCAAAGCCGAAGCCGAGCCTCTCGGCGGGGATGAACCAGCCCACGAAGAAGGAAATCACGTAGGACATGCCGATGTTGGCAAGGGACGTGCCCAGAAAGGCGGGCACGAAGGCCTCGGCCGGGACGCCGGCGCCGGAGACGCCGATGTAGCTCGCGGTGAGCGAGATGGCCACGGCGATGGCGATGTTGGTGAGCAGGACCTTCACGAGCTTGGTGGAGTTCTTCATGGGCATGGTGCGAACCTTCCGTTGGAGAGCGAGCTCTTACACGTACAGCTGGGACCTCGCCCGGGCGCGCCCGGGCCTGTAACCCTGGGTCTTCTTAACCCATGTGGACATGTTATGGAGAAGGGGCCGTCCCCTCCATGGAGGACGGCCCCAAATGGACGCACCAAACGGATGGTTGTTTGTACCGTTGCACAGCGGCCGCGGCTACCGGGGTAAGGCCGGGCTTCTCGCCTGCGCAAGGGCCGCGGCGGCGGAACGGTTGACAAAGGGACTGTCCCTTTGTCAACCCTCTCACGCCAGGGTGACGGAGTCCGCGCCGGTGATGCGCAGGTCGCGGGCATAGAAGGCCGCGAGAGCCCGAATGCCCAGCTCCACGTCGCGGGCGCCGGCGGTCTCGAAGCTGGAGTGCATGGCCAGCTGGGGCAGGCCCACGTCCACGCCATGCAGGGACACCTGCGTGTTGGAGAGGTTGCCCAGGGTGCCGCCGCCGGCCATGTCGCTCCTGTTGGCAAAGGTCTGGAACGGCACTCCGGCGTCCTGGAGCACGGCCACCAGCGCCGCGCGGCTGAAGGCGTCCGTGCAGTAGTGCTGGTTGGCGGCCTCCTTGATGACGAGGCCGCGGTTGAGCCAGCAGCGGTTTGCCTCGTCGTGCTTCTCGGCGTGGTTGGGGTGGCAGGCGTGGGCGTTGTCGCAGCTCACAAGCAGGGAGCCAGCAACGGCGCGCAGGTAGTCCTCGGGCGTCCTGCCCAGGGCGGCGTTGGCGCGCGCGAGGACGTCGTGCAGGAAGGTGGACATGGCGCCCTGCTTGGTGTTGGAGCCCACCTCCTCGTTGTCAAAGCACGCGTAGACGCCGACGTCGTGGGGGTTCTCGGCAGAGAGGAACGCCTCCAGGGCCACGTAGGCGCAGCCCAGGTCGTCCAGCTTGGGCGCGCTCACAAACTCCGGGGCGCCGGCCGCCCCGCCCCAGGCCACGGGCTCCTGGCGGTTGCAGAGGAAGGCGTCGCGGGCCAGCACCTGCCCGGGCTCCACGCCCAGCTCGTCGGCGACCATCTGGTCGAAGGCGCCCTCGCCGAGGTCTCCCGCCGAGAAGAGCGCGCAGAGGTCAACGGCCCGGTTGAGCTCGGGGTTGCGGCCACCCTCGCGGTTGAGGTGGATGGCCACGCTCGGGATGATGGCCACGTCGCGGTCCGTGGCAAACAGGCGGCTCTCCACGCGGTCGCCCTCGCGCACGAGGGCGCGCCCGGCCACGCCGAGCGGGCGGTCGAGCCAGGTGTGGTCAATCATGCCGCCGTAGGCCTCCACGTCAAGGCGCAGGTACTCGCCGGGGCCGGCCAGCTCGGGCACCGCCTTGACCTTGAAGCAGGGAGAGTCACCGTGGGCGGCTGCCAGCTGGAAGTGGTAGGAGTCAAGGTCTGCGCCCACCTTGAGCGCTATGACGCTGGAGTTGTTGCGGCTGGTGTAGTAGCGGCCGCCCGGCTCCATGCGCCAGGCCTCGCCCTCGGGAAGGTAGGTGAAGCCGGCCTCGTCGAGCCTACGGCTGATGGCGGCGGCGGTGTGGAACATGGAAGGGCATGCGCGGACAAAGTCCAAAAGGCCCTGGGCTGCGCTCTGGTCTGTCATGTGGTGCCTCCTTGGCGGTTGGTTTGCACCCGCCAAGCCTAGCACCAAGCGGCGAGAAGGACGCGCTTCTCGCCGAATCGGCCACGGCTGGCACCGGAGCCGGGACTACTCCAGCATGTTGCGCTCGGAGAACTCCGCCAGGGCGGTGGCGAGCATGAGGTCCACGTCGTCCAGGCCCAGGTGGCGCTCGGACTCGCCGGCGGCAAGCGTGCCGCGGCGGCGGGCCCAGTTCTCCAGCGACGCCGGACGGGAGTCGCGCGGGAGGGTGCGGACCTCGGGGTCTATGCGGCGGCAGATGTCGCGCGTGTCTATGGGCAGGACACGCCCGGCGCGGCGGGCCTCGGCGTAGCCGTCGACGTGCAGCATGAACCAAGAGTCCTCGAAGGCCGCGTTGTGGGCCATGTAGGGGTAGGCGCACATGGCGGTAAGAATCGCCTTCTGGATGGCCTTGTTCTCGCGGAAGGGCTGCTTGCCCTCCACGTCGGACCACTGGATCTTGTGGATGTCCGCCAGCGGCACGCCCTTCTCGGCGTACATCTGCGGCAGGCCGAAGTAGGCCGCGTGGGCATCGTGCGGCTTGGCACCGGACTCGATGGTCATGAACTCCAGGCCCACGTTGATGATGTAGCCGCGAGCCGGGTCCCGGTCGGTGGTCTCGATGTCTATGCCCATGACCATGCCGGAGACAGGCGCGTCCACATAGGCCACGTTGAGGTCGGCGGCGCCCTGGCCGGCAAGGGCCGCGACCTGCTCGACGGGACGGCGCTGCAGCGCGGCGCAGGCGCGCACGAGGTCCGCGTCGGAGAGCTTGCGGGCCAGGTTGGGGCTGCTCGCGTCGCGCAGGCGCTCTATGCCGTAGCGGTCGCAGACGTCGCGGTTGCGGTCCGCCAGGGACATGATGAGGTCGTAGCCAAAGGGCTCGTGGCCGGGCTCGGCAGACGACCAGGCGTCGCGCAGGACGGCCAGGGCCTCCTCGTTCTTGGAGCGCTCCGCGGCGAGCGAGGCATCGTCGGCGAGAAACCCCGGGAAGATGAAGGCGCTCGCGCACTCTATTGCCTGGCTCAGATCCATGTGGCAGCTCTCTGTTGAAGTTGGCGGTGGCCCTCAACCCTACCAGAACGCCCCCTCAAATTGGGGACGTGTTCGTTTTTGCGCAAATTGGGGACAGGTTGGTCGGCCAGGCGCCTTCGGGTGGCGAGAAGCCCTACGCGCAGAAGACGCGGCCCTCGCGGCGGGCCGGCGGCTCGGGCTTCTGGCCCTCCCAGAAGCCGACGGCGCAGTGGCCGATACCCTCGTAGTCGCCCTCGACGCCCAGCTGGGCGAGGATGACGCGGCCCTCCTCGGAGTCAAAGACCTCGCGGGCGCGGTGAATCCAGATGCTGCCCAGGCCCAGGGAGTCGGCGGCCAGCAGCATGTTGCCCATGGCAAGGGAGCCGTCGTAGACGTGGGTGGGCACGTCTCGCGCGGCCAGCACCACCAGCACGGCGGGCGCGCCATAGAAGGGGTCGGTGCCCTCGGGGGCGCCCATGACCTGGGCGTTCAGGGCAGAGAGGCGGTCGCGCAGCGCGTGGTCGGTGACCTTGAGGATGATGGCGCTCTGGCGCCCCATGCCGCTCGCGGCGTACAGGCCCGCCTCGACGACTGCGTCCAGCTGCTCCTCGGAGGGCATCTCGGCCTTGAACGAGCGGCAGCTTCTGCGCTCGACCATGGCATCGATGACCTCGTTGACGGCCCTTCCGACCTTGCTGTCCATAAAACGCCCCCTCCAACGGCAAACCTTCCGCCCGCCATTCTACGCCCTGCCCAAAGCCCCACGGCAAGAGGCTCTTCTTACCCAGGTAAAAACCTTACAGGTAGCGTTTCCGTCCAAAGCCAGCCAACGGGTTTCCCCACTTGTCGAGAAACCCATCGTCCCCAAAGAAACCCTGCCTGTAAGGTTTTTCTTCTTCAGGCAAAAAGGCCCTACGCCGAGAAAGCCGCAGGCCGACGCCGCCCGCCCTTCTCCCCAGGCGACTTCCGCAGCCGCGCGCTCTCCGCGCGGCGAGGACTGAGCCAGGGGAGAAGGGCTGACGGCGGCCCCGGTGTGGTTTTCTCGCCTAGGCCGCCAGGTTGGCCTCCTTGTGCTCCCTCGCGTGGTCCATCCAGTGCCCGAGGCGGTAGTACAGGATGAACGCCACGCCCGTGGTCGCCCACGTGATGGGGTAGCTCAGCAGCGCCATGTGCAGCGTGTGGTTGAGCGGCACTACAGCCAGCTGCCAGACCACGCGCAGCAGGCACGACCCCGTGAGCACGATGATCATGGGCCGCAGGCTCTCGCCGGCGCCGCGGATGGTGCCAGCAATGTTGTCGTAGAGCGAGTAGACAACGTAGAAGGGCCCGATGTACCACATGACCTGGGCCGTCAGCGCCGCAATCTCAGGGTCTCTCACAAAGAAGCCGGCGATGTCGAGCACGTTGGCCATGAGCACCACCGAGAGCGAGCCAACCACCAGCGCGGTCAGGCAGAGGGCGCACCTGAGGCCCCGGCGCATGCGCTCGTAGTTGCGCGCGCCGAAGTTCTGGGCCGAGAACGTGGTCACGGCCACGCCCAGGGCCTCGGAGGCCATCCAGATGATGGCGTCGATGCGCCCGCACAGGCCAAAGGCCGTCACCACCGTGGAGCCGAAGGAGTTGATGGTGGCCTGCGTGATGATGTTGGAGACCGAGTAGCAGGACGACTGCAGGCCCAGCGGAAGGCCGCAGCGCAGCATGACGCGGCAGATGCCGGGGTCTATGCGAAGCCTGCGCAGGTCAAGGCGCCAGGGACCGTCCACGTGCGTGAGGCGCGCCAGCGTAAGCGCGCAGCCCCAGATGAGCGAGAGCGCCGTGGCCAGGCCGGCGCCCGCCGCCTCCATGTGCATCCCGGCAACGAGCACCAGGTCAAGCACGATGTTCACCACGCAGGTGGAGGCGACGATGATGGAGGGCGATCGGGTGTCTCCCACGGAGCGCTGCACGGCGGAGCCCGTGTTGTAGACGATGGAGAAGACCATGGCGCCAAAGTAGATCCGCACGAAGGCGAGCGACTCGGCCATGAGGTCGGCGGGCGTGCCCATGAGCGAGAGGATGGGCTCGGCAAGAAGGCTCCCCAGGACCGAGACGGCAAGGCCTCCCACCAGCGCGATGGTCATGGCGGTGTGGACGGAAGCCGAGAGGCGTTCCTCGTCGCGCGCGCCAAAGTACTGGCTGCACACCACGGCAAAGCCCGTTCCCATGCCCACGGAGAAGCCCACGGCGAGGTCCACCAGCGGCGCGGTGGCCTGGATGCCGCCCAGGGCCGCCTTTCCAGCGTACTGCCCCACCACGAAGGTGTTGACCAGCGAGTACGCCTCCTGGAAGAACGACGAGAAGAACACCGGCACGCACAGCAGCAGGAGCTGCCGCCAGATGACCCCCTCCGTCACGTCCAGCGACCCCGCCCTGCCCCTCTCCGCCATGCTCTTCCCCTCCGCAACGCCTATTGCCAAAGTCGCACCAGCATATCCACAATAACGCCCGGCGAGAAGCCCTTCTCGCCGGGCGCACTCTCTATTGCATGCGGATGACGCGAGCGCGCTGCCGCGAGGGGCCGGGGGCTGCCAATCCCCCGAGCCTTCCGGAGCCGTCCGTGCGCTAGACTGAAGGGTGGCATCGTCGAGAGGAACAGCATGGACATCAACCAGATCGCGCAGCTCGCAGGCGTTTCTCGCGCCACTGTCTCTCGCTACCTCAACGACGGCTACGTCTCCCAGGAGAAGCGCGCCGCCATCGCGCGCGTCATCAAGGAGACCGGTTACGTGCCCTCCCAGTACGCCAAGAGCCTGCGCACCGGCAAGTCCAACGTCGTGGGCGTCATCATCCCCAAGATCAACTCCGCCTCGGTGAGCCGCATGGTCGCCGGCATGACCACGGTGCTCAACGAGGCCGGCTATCAGCTCCTGCTTGCCAACACCGACAACGACGAGTCCCGCGAGGTCAGCTTCCTTCGCCTCTTTGGCGAGAAGAACCAGGTGGACGGCATCATCCTCATCGCCACGGTCTTCACGCCCGCCCACGAGGAGGTGCTCGGCGGCCTGACGCTGCCGCTCGTGGTGCTCAACCAGAGCCACCCCGGCAAGTCCTGCGTCTATCAGAACAACGAGGGGGCCCTGCACGACATCACGGAGCTGGCGCTCAAGAAGGGCAGCCACCCCGCCTACATCGGCGTGCACGAGGAGGACACCTCCGCCGGACGCATGAGCCACCGCGGCTTTTTGGACGCCTGCCACGAGGCGGGAGTCGAGGTGCCCGAGCGCGCCCAGGTGGTCACCACCTCCACCGTGGACACCGGCTACATGGCCGCCGAGCAGATCCTGCACGACTACCCCGAGGTGGACACCATCGTGTGCGCCACGGACTCCATCGCCTACGGCACCCTCACGTGCCTGCAGGAGTACGGCCACCGCGTCCCCGAGGACATCCAGGTCACGGGCATCGGCGACGGCGACCTCTCGCAGATCGTCAGCCCGACGCTCACCACCGTGCATCCCTACTACAAGACGAGCGGCATCGAGGCGGCAAAGATGCTCGTCGGCCTCATGAACGACTCAGACACCGCCCAGAGGGACATCCGCATGGGCTACGAGCTCGTCGTGCGCAACTCCACGCGCTAGCCCCGCCCGACCCCGCCTTCCGCCGAACTCGCGTTGCGCGGCCCGCGCACACGCGCTACCGTCATGCGACAAACACGCCATGGCCGCTATGCGTCAAGCGCGCCAGAGCCCCGGGAGGCCGCATGATCAAGATCGAGCACCAGGTCACGGACCCTCTGGGCTTCCACATCCAGCTTGCCGTGCTTCTCGCCGGCGAGGCCCAGCGGTGGCGCAGCCACGTGACCTTCCGCCACGGGCAGTCCGAGGTCAACGCGGCCGACCTCATGGCCCTTCTCGGCCTGGGCGTACCCAGCGGCTCCACCATAGAGATCCGCGTCGAGGGACCCGACGAGGCCACCGCCGCCAACGCCATCCGGCAGCTTGCCAGGACGTTCTAGGCCAAGGAGCCCCACTCGACGGGGCCGTCCGAACCCTCAAGCGCACGCCCAATGCCGTCCTCGTCGTAGATAAGCCCGGCGTTCCTCACCCTTGGCCGCAAATCCGTGACGCCTTCCCAAAACGCCTTGACCACCTTGGTGGTCGTGAGCTTTCCAAGCGCGCCATCAGCAGGCCTGGAGGCGTTCTTGGAGGTCACACCGTCGGGAAGCTTGGCTAGATTCACGTCCTCGGCGATGCATGCCTTCACATAAATAGGTTGGATTCGCTCACCGAGCTTCAGATTGCAGACATGCCCAGATGCGATTGCCGTGATATGCCCCGGAGATAGAGAAGAAAAAGGGCGGCCCCAAAGGACCGCCCCGGATTACAGGCTAGCTCATGCTATGAAGAAATCGCGTGGCCTGCGCTCCCCTAGCGCTCGCTGCGCCTGCGGATCGCCGCGACACCCACAAGGGCAACGCCGGCGATGACTACGGCAACGGGAAGGGCCGCGTTGATATTGTCGCCGGTCGCGGGAACGGAGGACTTGACCTTCTTCTGCGCGGGCTTCTGCGCGGGCTTCTGCGCGGGCTTCTGGGTGCTTTCGCTGGGCCTGCTGGTCTCGGGCTCAGCCGGCTTGGGCTGAGGCGCCGGCTCGTTCTTCTTCCACTGCGCGTAGAGCGTCATGGGAGCGGTAAGCTCAACCTTGTCACCCGCGGCATAGCTCGTGCCCGAGCCGTCCTTCGCGGTGTTCCAGCCCTCAAAGGAATAACCATCGCGAACGGGCTGGTCGGTGGCGACCTCAGTCTCGGTAACGCACTCGACGGTGGTAAAATCGGCGGACTGCTTGTCCGTGGAGCCATTCATGTCGTAGGAGAGGTCGTAGGCCTTCTCATCGACCGGGTCCTTGACGTAACCGCAGTACTTGCACGTTGCGGTTGCCGTGCGAGTCCAGGTGCCGGCACCGTCGGAAGCCCACTCGGTATAGGTAACATCGTAGGCGTTGTCGTGCTCACCGTCGGTGTAGCTGTGCGTGAGCTTCTTGCCGCCGGACCACACGAGCTCGCCATCGATGGTGACGTCGGTGCGGCCGGAATTCTGACCCCTCAAGGATCCGATAATGCCGCCGAAGCCAAACACTTTGGAGCATGTGTAGGAATCAGTCGCAAGGCCCGTGGCAGTCGTGTTGCCCGTGATGTTGACCGTGTACTTAAAGTTGCCCATGTTCTTATCGTTGATGTTGAGGGCGGTTTTGGCGGTTGCCGTCGAGTTAAACTTACAGTTGTTTACGTTGATGACGATGTTGTTCTTTCCCGCGCTGTAATCGGTGTAGACATTGATCGCCTTGCCGGCGCAGTTGAAGGTGCAGCTGTTAAACGCCATGATCGGCGAGCTATAGGTCCACAGGGAATAGTCGCCACCGGGGGCGTTGAACATCGTGTTGGTGAACTCGGCGGACTTGTAGCCCCAGTAGAACGTCTTGCCGTTGATGACGCAGCCATCGACAACGGTCTTGTCGGCGCGGATGAAACCGAGGTAGTCCGCAGAGCCGGAACGCAGCGTCATATTCTTGAAGGTGATGGTGCCGGCTCCATCAAACGAATAGTCGCCGTTGTACTCAGTGCCGTAATTATCCGGGTTGGGAACCTCGGCACCAATGTTCCACGCGGTCTTGTCCGTGCCGGAACCCACGAAGGTGAGGTCCTTGCCCTTGGTGTGGCCAGCGGAGCTCACGCCATAGAGCGTGTAGTTGCCCTCGCCGAGCTTGATAGTGTCACCGCTCTGAGCCTCGGCAACAGCGGTGGCAAGGTCGGTGTAAGACTTGCCGGTGTTAGCGTTAGCTATGCCCGAGTCGGCAGCGAACGCGAGGGGGGGTCACGCAAACCGCACAAATCACGCCGAGCAGCACGGCGGCGATACGGCCGCCCAGTGCCTTTATGGCCCCCATGCCATGGTTACGTTTCATAAAGTACTCCTTTCGGCTTCTTTCCTGGTCTTGCGGTACCACGGTTGAGCGTCGCCCGGATGCACCGCAGGCCAGACCTGTTGTTCAGATTTTTTACATTACCACTTTGCCTACATACGTGGGGATACTTAATCGATGAGGAAGGCAGCAGTTAATGCCAGAATGCCAGAGCAGGCAATGGTTTTAAAGGTTGTCGCGTTACAGAGTATGTTAACGAGATTGATAGGGGCCAACTTCATAGGAATCAGTCGTTTTCGCTATTCGACGCTGAAATTCGATTTATAACCCGCGATTTGTGGCCCGATTCTGCCCGCCTGCATAAAGGCAGATTCGCCGAAGAGCAGGCCTCTGCAGAAATCTGCCCCCGAAAAACCTTTAGGCTTGAGCACGGTGTTTATCGAAGCCGCGCCAGCGTCGCGCACGCCCATGTCGAACTGGGCGTTGGCAGCAGCGACGGTAGAGGCGGCCTTTGCCATCTGGCGATCCTTCCCGTTTACTGACCTGGTGTCAGTATTGATTTACTTACCGTCAACATAATAGTCGAGCGGCCTTTTCGCGGGATGGTCTTGCGAGCGGGCGGCGGTGGGAATCCCTCACCCGCAAAACCCCACCGCTCGGCGAAGACGACGCGGACGCGCGTCGCCAGATTGCGCAAAATTGCTCTCACGCGTCTTTGCGGCATCCCATGAGAGGAGCATCACATGAAGCAGCTCAACGAGAAGGTCGCCATCGTCACCGGAGCCGGCCAGGGCATCGGCAAGGGCATCGCGCTGTGCCTCGCCAAGCGCGGCGTCAAGGTGGTCTGCACCGGTCGCCGAGAGGCCCCCATCCAGCAGACCGTGGCCGAGATCGAGGAGGCCGGCGGCCAGGGCCTCGCCATGGCCTGCGACTCCGCCGACCGTGCCCGCGTCGAGGAGGTCGTCAAGGCCGCCGTTGACACCTTCGGCTCCATCGACGTCATCGTCAACAACGGCCAGGCCATCGTACCCTCCGCCCCCGTCGAGGACACCACCTACGAGAACATGCTCGCCGCCTGGCAGTCCGGCACCATCGGCTCGCTCAACTACATGCAGGCAGCCTTCCCGTACATGAAGGAGCAGCACGAGGGCCGCATCATCAACTTCGCCTCCGCCACCGGCATGTTCGGCATCGCGGGCCAGCTCGCCTACGGCTCCAACAAGGAGGCCCTGCGCGGCCTGACCAAGATAGCCGCCAAGGAGTGGGGCCAGTACGGCATCTGCGTGAACGTGGTGCTGCCCGGCGCCGAGTCCCCCGCCGCCAAGGCCTGGGCCGAGAAGTTCCCCGAGGAGTACCAGAAGCAGGTCATGCTCAACCCCATGCACCGCTTCGGTGACCCCGAGGACGACATCGCGCCCGTGGTCGCCTTCCTCGCGGGCCCCGACTCCTGCTACTACTCCGGCCAGTCCGTGATCGTGGACGGTGCCAACTCCATCATGCCGTAGCGCTTCTCGCCAACACCGGCGTCCGGATGCACCGACGCCCCCTTCTGCCCCCAGCGACGTGATCGCTGGGCCAGGCGGGAGGGGGCGCCGTCTTGTGCGCGGACGTGGTCGTCGTAGGCGGCCGCGGCTACCCGCGAGGGACGATGAGGCTCGTGGCCAGGCGCACGGCCTCCTCGACGTCGTCGGTCACGGCCACGAGGCCGGGGTCGGGCGCGGAGATGTTGCCGCTCTCGAGCACGGTCGTGCGCAGCCAGTCCATGAGGCCGTCCCAGTACTGGTGGCCAAACAGGACGATGGGCATGCTCGGGGCCTTGCGGGTCTGCACGAGCGTCAGCAGCTCGAACGTCTCGTCCATCGTGCCAAAGCCGCCCGGGAAGATGATGGCGCCGCTCGCGTACTTGACGAACATCGTCTTTCTCACAAAGAAGTACCTGAAGCTCATGCCCAGGTTGACCCACTGGTTAATGCCCTGCTCATGCGGGAGCTCTATGCCCAGGCCGACGGAGATGCCGCCCGCCTCGGCGGCACCCCTATTTGCCGCCTCCATGATGCCGGGACCGCCGCCCGTGATGGTGGCCACGCCCGTCTGGGCCATGAGCTCGCCCACGCGCCGGGCCGCCTCGTAGGTGGGGTCCTCGCGCGGAGTGCGGGCACTTCCAAAGACCGTCACGGCAGGTCCGAGCTCCGCGAGCGCGCCGAAGCCGTCCACGAACTCCGCCTGGATGCGCAAGACGCGCCAGGGGTCCATGTGGAGCCAGTCGGTGTCGGGGTCCGCAGAGAGCAGATTTTCCGAAGTCGTCGAGGTTGGAATCATGTGGCCGCGCATGATGACGGGGCCGCGGTGGTACGTCTCGCCGGCGCCTTCCGCCGGATTTTGGAGGGAATTCTTCTGTTCCATGGTCGCTCCTTGGTCGTTGCCTGCCCAAGAACGTACCCCAGGCAAGCCACGCCTTGCGTCACGACACGGTAAGCGGTCGGACAGGGGCGCCACATCGTACGAGTCGAGAAATGCGAACCGAAGAACCGGCATCCGATTCCTTTAGCCCTCTGCATTTTCGCAGGTCGTGCGTTTCTCGCCAAAAGAGGGCCGGGCGTTGCCCACCAAATGATCGGCAGGCAACGCCCGGCTCGATGGTCAAAAAGCGTCAGGCGAGAAGCCCGTTCCTACAAGCCGGCCTTGGCGCGGTTGTAGTTGATGAGGCAGCCAGCCTTGACGATGGAGCGCTCCTCGGGGGTCATATCGGCCACGTAGAGGCTCACCTGGCTCACGGAGCCGTCGGCGCGCACGACGTAGGCAGGGATGTCCTTGAGGTCCCCGTCGAGGGCGGCGCGGACGCCCGGCACGAAGAGGTGGTCGCCAACCTCAAAGCTCGGCTCTCCGGCAAGCTGGAAGGGCACCATGCCCCAGTTCATGACGTTGGAGCGATAGCGCTTGGTGGCGTACTCGCTCACCACGTTGGCAAGGCCGCCGATGACGCGCTGGCAGCTGGCAGCCTGCTCGCGGGCGCTGCCGTCGCCGGGCTTGACGGCGTAGATCATGCTGCCAAACTCGGTTGCAGCGGAGTCGGCCTTCACGCCGGCGCCGGCCAGGGCGTCAAAGACGCGCGAGAGCTCGGGGTCGGCCGCCAGGTCCTCGCCGGCCGCGCGGCACTTCTCGATGGCGTCGACGGCCTTGGAGCGGCCCACATACTCCGGGTCGCGGCGGGAGAGCGTGAACTCGGCCAGACCCAGCGGGTTGGAGCGGTAGGAGCTGGTCTCGCCGGACGGGATGAGCTCGTCGGTGGTGGTGACCTCGTCCATGATCTTGGAGCAGACGCGCAGCAGGATGTCGTCGGCGAGCGGCTCCATGGCGGGCCAGTCCTTGATGTTGGGTCCGAAGAGAAGCTCGTGCTCCGGCTCGGCCTTGCCAAACCCCTGGTAGACGCGGCTCTGGTAGCTCTTGGGGTCAAAATGGTAGTCCCAGTCCTCGCGCCAGCAGTCCAGCTCGGTGGCCGAGGTCAGGCGGCCGCCGTTGGCCGCCGTGGCCGCGATGGAGCGGGCGTCCATGAGCGCGACGGCCGAAAGCTGGCCGTTGCCGGGCTTGGAGCCCTCGCGGTTGGGGAAGTTGCGCGTGGTGTGGCGCACCGAGATGCCGTTGTTGCGCGGCGTGTCTCCTGCGCCGAAGCACGGGCCGCAGAAGGCCGTGCGGTAGATGGCGCCCGCCTCCATGAGATCGAAGGCCGCGCCGCGGCGCGTGAGCTCGACGTTGACCGGCTGTGAGCTGGGGTAGACGGCCAGCGTGAAGTCGCCGCAGCCGCAGGAGCCGCCGCGCAGGGCCGCCGCCGCGTTCATGACGTTGCCAAAGTTGCCGCCGGCGCAGCCCGCGATGACACCCTGCTGGACCTGCAGGCGGCCGTCCACGATCTTGTCGGTGAGGCTCAGGTGGGCGCGGCCGCCGCCGACCTTCTCGGCGGAGAGCTCGCACTCGCGCAGAATGTCGGCGAGGTTGGCGTTGAGCTCGTCGATCTCAAAGGCGTTGGAGGGGTGGAACGGCAGGGCGATCATGGGCTTGACGGTGGAGAGGTCCACGTAGACGCAGCCGTCGTAGTAGGCTACGTCTGCCGGGCAAAGCTGGTGGTAGTCCTGCTCGCGGCCGTGGAGGGCCAGGTAGCGGTGGGTGTCCTCGTCAGTCGCCCAGATGGAGCTGAGGCAGGTGGTCTCGGTGGTCATGACGTCCACGCCGTTGCGGTAGTCGGTGCCCATGCTGGCGATGCCCGGACCCACGAACTCCATGACCTTGTTCTTGACGTAGCCGCCCTTGAAGACCTCGCGGATGATGGCCAGGGCGATGTCCTGCGGACCCACGCCGGGCTGTGGGGCGCCATCCAGAAAGACGGCAACGACGCCCGGGTAGCGCACGTCGTAGGTGTCGCGCAGGAGCTGCTTGACCAGCTCGCCACCGCCCTCGCCGATGGCCATGGTGCCCAGGGCGCCGTAGCGGGTGTGGGAGTCGGAGCCCAGGATCATCTTGCCGCAGCCGGCCATCATCTCGCGCATGTACTGGTGGATGACGGCGATGTGGGGCGGCACGAAGATGCCGCCGTACTTCTTGGCGGCGGACAGACCAAAGGCGTGGTCGTCCTCGTTGATGGTGCCGCCGACGGCGCACAGGGAGTTGTGGCAGTTGGTGAGCACGTAGGGCAGCGGGAGCTCCGTCATGCCGGAGGCGCGGGCCGTCTGGATGATGCCGACGAAGGTGATGTCGTGGCTGGCCATGGCGTCGAAGCGGATCTTGAGCGCCTCGGGGTCGCCGGAGGTGTTGTGCGCCTGCAGGATGGACCAGGCGATGGTGCCGCGGCGGGCCTCGTCGGGCGTGGCGGTGATGCCGGCGCCCGCGGCCTCGGACTCGGCGACGAGCTCCTTGCCCCCACGCAGGTAGACACCGCCCTTGTACAGCTTGACCATGGATCCCCACTCTCCCCCGGCAGGCCGGGACACGCAAGAAACAGAACTGGCAGGAATAGCTTGCCTGCCATTATGCCCCACGGAGGTTGCCACGGGGTTTCCGGACGGCGCGCGGCGCGGTGCGGGCGGGGCGGGCGGAGGGGCTTCTCGCCGAGCAGGCGGGCTAGGCGAGAAGGGGCGTCAGGGCGCAGGACCATGCGGAGGCGAGGCGGTCCAGGTCCCAGGCGGCGTTTGCCGGGCTCGTGGAGGGAAGGACCTGCGCGGGAAGGCCGCAGGCAGGCTCCAGCCAGCGGTGGTAGAGGCGCCCGGCGGTGGCACCGTTGCACAGAACCGCCCGGATGTCGCAGGCGGACGTTATTCTCGCCACGTCGACGGGGACGGCGTTCTTGATGCTGGCGTCAGACGAGCCGCGCACGTCGCAGCTCCCCACCACGTCCCAGAGGGCCACGCCGTGCGCGAGGAGAAGGGCTCGCTTGGCGGGGATGTCGGCGTCAGCCGGAAGGGGCTCGGACAGGACCTTTGCCATGACGCGCCAGAAGCGATTGCGCGGGTTTCCGTAGTAGAAGTCGTTGGCGCGGCTGAGCACCGAGGGAAAGCTGCCCAGGACCAGCACGCGGCTGCGCTCGTCAAAGACCGGCTCGAAGCCGTGGGGTATGTGCTGGTATCCTGTCATGCGGTTGATTATAGGCGCCACCAGCAAGGAGAGACCATGACCTCAGCCCACAAGGCCCACCGCGACATGCCGCCCCTTCCCAAGGCCCCGCGCGGCCGCCAAGGCCTTGGCAGCCCGGCGCAGCAGAAGGGCATGGGCCCCAACAAGGCCTGCGGCCACAAGGGCGGCATCCGCCGCCAGGGTTCCAAGAGGGGCTAGGCATGGCCGAGGAGAAGACCAGGGCCGAGATGGGCCCCGCGGAGTGCTTTGCGGCCTACGAGCAGGCGCACGGTCACGCGCCGCTCACCAAGGAGCAGGTGGTGGCGCTTCTCGACGAGCGCGGAATTGCCTACGAGCGCTGCGACCACGCGGCCGTGCGGACCGTGGGCGAGGCCGAGGCGGCCCGCATTCCCTTCGAGCGCCACATGGCCAAGAACTTCTTCCTGCGAGACCCCAAGAAGAGGAACTACTACCTCTTCACCGCCCCTGACCAAAAGGCCATTGACCTGCGCGTCCTTCAGGAGCGCCTGGGAAGCCGCCGCCTCTCGTTTGCAAGTGCCGATGACCTGGCCAAAAAGCTCGGCGTCTGGCCGGGCTCCGTCACCCCGTTTGCGGCGCTCAACGAGCAGACCCACACCGTGCGCGTGGCCATGGACGCCGACTTTGCGGACATGGGCTGGATCGGCTGCCACCCCTGCGACAACACAGCTTCCGTCCACCTGAGGACGAGCGACCTCCTGGCGCTGCTGGCAGACGCCGGCGTGGACGTGGAGCTGCTGGAGGTCTAGGCGTCGGCGCCGACCGTCCCCGCCAATCCAGTGCAGGTCAAGACCCTCCCGCAGTCAAGGAAATCCCAGCACTGGATGGCCGGAGGGGCGAGAAACCCCAGGTACTTCTCGACAAGAAAAATCCAGTGCAGGTGGGGTGACCCGCACTGGATTGACCCGCACTCATGAGTGCGGGGCCTGGCCCCAAGAAGGCCCGCTAGCCGCGCGCGGCCGCCAGCATCTCTCGGGCGTGGGCGAGTGAGAGCTTAGAGGCGTCGCCGGAGAGCATGCGGGCGATCTCCGCCACGCGGTCCTCGCCCTCAATCTGGGCGATGCTGGTCTGGGGGACGTCGCCGGCGGACTTGCTCACCAGGTAGTGCCTCTGGGCCATGACGGCCACCTGGGCCAGGTGCGTGACCACGATGACCTGGTGGCTCCTTGCGAGGTCTGCCAGCACGCCCGCCAGGGCCACGGCCGTGGCGCCGCCGACGCCGGCATCCACCTCGTCAAAGACCAGCGTGTCGCAGCCGTCGGCCTCGCCCAGGACCACCTTGCAGGCAAGCATGACGCGGCTGACCTCGCCGCCGGAGGCAATGCGGCGCAGCGGCCGCGCCGTGAGCCCGGCGCCGGGGCGGTAGAGAAACTCCACGTGGCTGGGCCCACGGCGGCCCCACTCGGCGCGCGGGAGCCTCTCCTGGGTAACCACGAGCTCGGCCGAGCCCATCTGGAGGCGCCCCATCTGCTCGCTCACCCGCCGGGCAAGCTCGGGGGCCGCCTTGGCTCGGGCCTCGTCCAGCGCGTCCGCGCACCTGGCGAGAAGGGCCTCGGCCCTCTGCATCTCCCCGCGGGCACGACGTTCGGCCTCGCCGCCGTCGCCGGCGGCCTCCACGACCTCCCGGGCCTCCTGGCGCCGCGCGAGGACGTCCTCCATGCGCGGCCCGAAGGCACGCAGCAGCCCCTGCAGCTGCGACATCCTGGCGTGCATGGCCTCGAGGGACTCCGGGTCAAACTCCACCTCGTCGGCATAGGAGCGCAGCTCAGACGCCACGTCCTCCACGTCGATGAGGGCGCTCTCCAGAGACTGCGCAAAGCCGCCCAGGCGCGCGTCGTAGCGCGAGGCGTCCTGCAGGGCGCGCACGGCGCCGCCGATGGCGTCGCAGGCCCCCTCGTCGCCCGCCAGCAGCGCGTGGGCGCCCGAGGCGGCCTCCACGAGGGCCTCGCCGTGCTCGGCGCGCGGCAGGGCGTCCTCGAGCTCCTGGAGCTCCCCCTCCTGGGGGTCGACCTCGTCGATGCGCCTCAGCGCAAAGGCGGCCTCCTCGAGCTTCTCGCCGGTTGCGCGGCCAAGCTCGCGGATGCGCTCGAGCTCGGCGGCGGCATCCTTGGCGGCGGCAAGCGCCTCCTGGTAGGCCGCGAGCGGGGCCGCCACGGACTCTCCTGCCCAGGCGTCGAGCATCTCGACGTGGGTCTGGACGGCAAGGAGGCGCTGGTGCTCGTGCTGGCCGCAGAGGTCTACGGTGGACCCCACGCCGGAGGCGAGCTCGCGCACGCTGGCCATGCGCCCGTCTATCTCCACGCGACCGCGACCGTCCGCGGAGACGCGGCGGCGCACCACGCAGCCGTCGGGGTCTCCCCCGCGCACGAAGAAGCGACCCTCGACGCAGAGTCCGTCTGCCCCCTCCCGGACGGCAGACGCGTCCGCGCGCTCTCCCACCAGCAGCTTTATGGACGAGAGGAGCGCCGTCTTGCCCGTGCCCGTCTCGCCGGTGAGGACGGTGAGGCCGCCTGCCGGCTCGATGGTGGCGTCGTGGATGAGGGCGACGTCGCAGACATGCATCTGGTCGATCATCGGCGGGCCGCCTGACCGTAGAAGACGCGGCTCACCGAGCCGTAGAAGCTCTCGGTGCTGTGGTCCAAAAGGAGGATGTCCCCCTCGCCGCGGCGCACCGTGGCATGCGTGGCCCAACTGGCGTCCTCGTCGCCCACGGGCTGGCCGTCCGCAAAGAAATGCCTGATGACGGGCCTCTCCTGAGACATGTCGATCTCAACCACGTCGGAGGGCGACGTCAGGAAGGCGCGGGCCATGATAGTGTGGGGGGCCACGGGCACGCAGACCATGCCGCCAAACTCCGGAGTCACGATGGGGCCGCCCGCCGCCAAGGCGTAGCCCGTGGAGCCGGTTGCCGTGGAGACCACGAAGCCGTCGCCGCGCAGCCGGTCGATGTGGATGCCGGAGACCGAGACGTCAAACTCGACGATGTCGCCGTGGCCCCCGCGCGAGAGCGCGAAGTCGTTGAGCGCAAAGCTCCTCACGGTGTAGGTGGAGCCGTCGGTGCGCACGAACTCGCTCTCTATGTCCAGCGTGGCGCGATGGCTCACGTGGAGCTCCCCCGCCAGGGCCTCCCCCACCGTGGCGATGAGATCGGCTGGTCCCGCGCTGGTGAGAAACCCGAGGTGGCCGTAGGAGATGCCGAGGATGGGCGTGCCGGAGTAGCCGACGATGCGGGCCGCCCGCAGCAGCGTGCCATCGCCTCCGAGGGAGACCACCAGGTTGCAGTCGGACGCGTCCACGGCGCGGCTGGGGAAGAGCTTCTTGTCGTGCGCCCACTTGGCCTCGATGCCTTGCCCGTCAAGCCAGGACTCCAGGCTGCGAGCGCCCTCGACGGCGTCCGGGCGCGAGTAGTTGGGAACGATGAGGACCTTCACGGCAACCCCCTAGTACGAACATCCGTACGGCAATGGTAGCACACGGCGAGCGGCAGCACCTATCCGCGCGTGCCCAGCAGCAGGTACTCCACGTTGCCCTTGTGGCCGTGGATGGGGCTCTCGCAGACGCCGGCGACAGCCAGGCCCGCCTCCTCGAAGGCAGATCTCACACGCTCTATGGCGGCGTCGCGCACGGCCTGGTCACGTACCACGCCGCCCTCGCCCACGTCCTTTCGGGCGGCCTCGAACTGCGGCTTCACCAGGGTGAGAAACGCACCCTGCGGACGCAGCAGCTCCAACACGGCCGGCAGCACCGTCGTCACCGACGTGAAAGAGACGTCGCAGACGGCCAGGTCGATGCAGCCCTCGCCCACGGCGGCAGGCACGTCAACGATGTTGGTGCGCTCCATGAGGGTCACGCGGGCGTCCTGGCGCAGGCCCCAGTCAAACTGGGCGTACCCAACGTCGACGGAGAGCACGGAGGCGGCCCCGCGACGCAGCAGGCAGTCCGTGAAGCCGCCGGTTGAGCAGCCCACGTCAAGGCAGGCAAGGCCGGCGGGGTCCACGCCAAAGTGGTCCAAGCCGCGCTCGAGCTTGAGGCCCCCGCGGCTCACGTAGGAGCCATGCCCCTTGACGTGCAGGGGAAGCCCCCGCTCGACCTTCTGCCCCGCCGAGGTCAGCCTGCGGTCAGAAGTCGAGACCTCGCCCGCCATGATGGCACGCAAGGCCTCGTCTGTGGTTGCAAAGAATCCCTGCTCGACGAGCTCCTCGTCAAGGCGCTGGCGCTTGGCCACTACTCGGCCCCGCCCGCGGCCTCGGTCGGCTCGGCAGCGGCATCGGCGCCGGCAGCGTCCCCGCCAGCCTTGCCGTCCTTCTCGGCCTCGTCGAGCTTGGCCTCCTCCTCAGGCGAGAAGTCCGTGGCGTCCACGAGGTCGACCGCCTTGGAGCCCAGGGCGATGGCCTCGTCGAAGAGGTCGAGAGAGCGCTCCAGCGAGACGTCCTTGTCGCGGACCTGGGCGACGATGTCGTCAAGCCTGCCCGTGATGTCGCCGAAGGTCTGGTAGCGGGAGGTGTCCGGTCTGGCCACGCCTACCAGCCCTCGCCGTCGTCGTCGGTCTCCTCGCGGCGGATGAAGACGCCGGTGAGCTCGCCCTCCTGGGGAGCCATGTCGGAGCCGAAGGGCTTGTGCTCCACGGGAGCGGCCTGGTCGCGCTCGCGACGCGTGCGGTGGGCGAGCTCCCAGTAGCCATCGTCCTCGTAGTCGTAGTCGTCCTCGTAGCCGCCCTCGTAGTCGTCATACTCCTCGTCGGAGACAGCCTCGAAGACCTCCTCGTCAGAGGCGACGGGCGCAGGCTCGGCCACGGTGGGCTCGGCCATGAGGTCGGCCTCGTCCTCGCCGCGCTCGGCAAGCACCTCGTGGGCGCGGGCAACGACGTCCACGCCGGCCTCCACGTCGTCAGCCACGCGGCCGAGGATGCCGTTCACAAAGCGGGAGGAGTCGTCGGTGCCGTAGGCCTTGGCAAGCTCGACGCTCTCGTTGATGGTGACGGGAATCTCGACCTCGTCCACGAAGAGCATCTCGTAGATGGCGAGGCGGAGGAGGTTACGGTCCATGGACGGCATGCGGCGCAGCGTCCAGGTGACGGAGCGGCTGGCAATGACGGCGTCCAGGTCATGACGGGCGGCGTCGGCACCGAGGGCGAGCTGGCGGGCAAAGTCGTCCAGCGGGCCCTTCTCGATGACGTAGTCCTTGCCCAGGACCTCCTCCACCGTGAGGTGGTTGGCCTCGGCCTGGAACAGAAGCTGGAACGCCTGGCTGCGGGCGAGGGTGCGCCCGCCGAAGTGGATGCTCAAGAGGACTTACTCCTTGGGGAAGACGAGGCTGTCAATGTAGACGTCGATGGCCGCGACCTCGACGCCGATCTGCTCGGTCACGGCGTCCGCCACGGCCTCGCGCACGTCGGCGGCGAGCTTGGTGAACGGGTAGCCGTAGAAGGCCGCGATGTGCACGACGAGCTTCAGGCGGTCGTCCTCGACGGAGGACTCGACGGCCTGCTCGGGGGCAAGGGAGCGGCTGGTGAAGACGTTGATGAGGCTGGAGGCGATGTCGTTGCCGCCAACGGAGGCGACGCCGGCGACGCGGCGGGCCGCCAGGGAGACGACGGTGGAGACAACGTTCTTGGAGATTCCGATGCCGGAGACGTAGAGTTCGCTTTCGGCCATTGCTGACCCCTCCCTCGTTTGCGCGGGCCCCAATGGCCCTGGCGTGAGTTATCAAGCTTCCAGTATAGCCGCATCGTGACCTAGGGCCGACGCGCGTTGCGGCGAGGTACAAAAAGACCCGCGGGCGCCCACAGGTGCCGCGCGGGTCAATCAGGCGTGAAGGCGCGTGCTAGACGCGGGAGACGAACTTGCCGTCGCGGGTGTCGACCTTGATGACCTCGCCCTGGTTGAGGTACATCGGGACCTGGATGACGGCGCCGGTCTCGATGGTGGCGGGCTTGGTGCCGCCCTGGACGGTGTCGCCCTTGAAGCCCGGGTCGGTCTCGGTGATCTCAACCTCGATGAACATCGGGGGCTGAACGCCGAGGAGCTCGGTGTCGGCGTAGAGGAGCTGGCAATTGTCGTTCTCCTTGAACCACTTCACGGAGTCACCGATGAAGTCGACAGGCACCGGGATCTGCTCGTAGGTCTCGTTGTCCATGAAGTAGAAGGTGTCGCCGTCGTTGTAGAGGTACTGCATCTCCTTGGTGATGAGCTGCACGCTCTCGAACTTGAAGCCGGCGTTGCAGGTCTGGTCGATGACGCGGCCGCTCTTGAGGTCACGAATCTTGTAGCGCACGAAAGCGCCGCCCTTGCCCGGCTTGACGTGCTGGAACTCAACGATGGTGTAGTACTTACCATTGATCTTGAGGCCCATGCCGTTCTTGAAGTCTGCGGTGCTGATGGTTGCCACTTCTTGCTCTTCTCTCTCTAGCCCGCATCTGGGGCGCTTACGCATAACGGTCTAATTCTACCAGCAATCGGTGAGCGGCGTGAAACTCTCCGCCAGAAAACATAAAAGGCGAGAAGCGCGCTTCTCGCCCGGTCTGGCCCATGCAGGGGCGCCTCTATCCAAACATGGAGCGCAGGCGAGAAAGGAGTCCGCCCGCGGGCTGATCGACGGGAGCGACCTCGTTGACGTTCTCGACCTTCTCGCGCCCGACGTGGGCCGCCATGGTGCGCAGGGCCTCGACGTCGTCGTCCACCGTGAGGGTGATGATGTCCCCCAGCGAGGTGTGCACGTCCATGGTGCGCACATGGCCGCGGAAGATGTCGCAGCTCACGAGCTCGACCTCATCCCACGAGACGTGCTGGCGGAAGTTGGAGTCCCCGCGGAACTCCAGGCCCCTCTCCCCCAGGTAGAGCGTGCCGGGCTTGGGAACAAAGCCGTTCACCAGGCAGTTTGCGGAGGTCTCGAGCTCGACCTCGGAGTTGAAGGACGGGCGTGCCCGATGGGCTGCCGCAGTGACGGCCTGTGCCATGCGCTTCCTCCCAAAAGACGCGTGTTGTCGAGAGAGATTCTACTCCCCGCACATGGCACATCCGGCACGGTCCGCCCGCTCCCCAAAAAGCCCCTACTTGCGACCGAGGTGAAGCAGGCTCTTGGCGCCGGCCTTCATGACATCGGCGAAGGAGGGCGACCTCTGGAGGCGGTCCTCGGGGATGTAGGCCCTCATAGCGCGCAGCGTCGCCTTGTTGTCACGCGTGGAGAACGAGAAGTGGCCGTTCTCCTTGGTGAAGATGGCAAATCGCGCGATCTTCTTGCCGGGGAGCACCTCGGCGGCGACGTAGTCCACCTGGTCCCAGGGAATCTGGATGTAGTCCTCGGGGTTCTTCTCGTTGTAGAACTCGAAGGCGGCGTTGCCCACCATGACGTCGCCATAGGTGGTGAGCCCCTGGAAGGACGTGGCCTTGAGGGCGAGGTCGACCGAGCTGTTCTGTGACTGGGCCATGAAAGCTCCTTACGAAAAGTGCGATACAAAAGGGGCCGCGCCCCAGGAGTTGCTGGAACGCGGCCCCGTGAGCGCAGGTGTTCCTACGCTGACATCCTACATGAAGCCAACGACGCGGCCGATGATGCCCACGGCGAAGAGGGCGAGGATGATGACGATGGGGCTGACCTTCTTCTTGAGCAGGTAGCAGCAGAGCATCGTCAGGCCCACGGCGGCGAGACCCGGGATGAGGGAGTCGAGGTTGGCCTGGAGCGTGGTGACCTTGATCTGGTCGAGGCCAGTGGCGCCCAGAGCGGCGAACTGGGTGAGGGCGCTCTTGATGCCTTCGGCACCGGCGGGAAGCGCGGACCAGTCGATGTAGGCGCCCTCAGACTGCGTGACCTGGGAGACAACCGGGGTGAAGGAGATGGAGACCCAGCGCTCCACCAGGGCACCGATGATGAACATGCCCAGGATGGAGGCGCCCTCGGTGACCTTGCCCATCAGACCGCCAGAGAGGTCCTTGGCGATGGAGGAGCCCACCTTGTAGCCAAACTCCTGCGTGTACCACAGAAAGGCGATGCGGATGACGTTCCACAGCACGAAGAAGAGGATCGGGCCGAGGATGTTGCCGGAGAGGGCCAGGGAGGCGCCCAGGGCGCCCAGGATCGGGCGCACGGTGAACCAGAAGACCGGGTCGCCGACGCCGGCGAGCGGGCCCATCATGCCGACCTTGACGCCCTGGATGGCGACGTCGTCGACGGGAGCGCCGTTGGCGCGCTCCTCCTCGAGGGCCAGGGTGACGCCAATGACGGGAGCGGACACGTACGGGTGCGTGTTGTAGAACTCCATGTGGCGCTTGAGGGCCGCGATCTGGTCATCCTTGTCGGTGTACAGCTTCTTGATCGCAGGGATCATGGAGTAGCACCAACCGCCGTTCTGCATGCGCTCGTAGTTCCAGGAGCCCTGCAGGAACTGGTGACGGAAGCAAACTGCCTGGCGGTCCTTCTTGGAAAGAGACACCTTGTTCTCTGCCATGTGTATCACTCCCCTCCTACTCGTAGTCGTTCAGGATGTCGCCCAGCGGGTCGCCGGAGCCACCGTTGCCGCCGCCCTGCTTGGCCATGTCCTTCAGGCCGAGGTAGATGAGGGCGAGGGAGATGCCGATGAGGCCCAGGGCGATGAGCGTGAGCTCGGAGATGGCAGCGAGGACGAAGCCGAGGATGAAGAACGGCCAGACCTCCTTGGTGGCCATCATGTTGATGACCATGGCGTAGCCGACGGCTGCGACCATACCACCACCGACGGCCATGCCGCCGGAGAGCCATGCGGGCATGGCGTTCAGGGCAGCGGTGACGGTCTCGGACGGGATGAAGCAGAGGATGGCAGCCGGGATGGCAATGCGGACGCCCTGCATCAGGATGGCGATGACCTGCCAGCGCTCGATGGCGCCGAAGTCGCCCTTCGCGGCGGCGCCGTCCATGATGTGGACGATGCCGGTGGCGATGGTGCGGCAGATCATGGTCAGGAACAGGCCGGCGACGGACAGGGGCACGGCCAGGGCGATGGACGTGTTGATGGCCGTGGTCGGGTCGGCGGTGCCGCCGTCAAGCGCCAGGACCATGATGATGGAGGAGGCGACGGAGGCAAGCGCGGCGTCGGGGGCGACGGCTGCGCCGATGTTGGCCCAGCCAAGGGCGATCATCTGGAGGGAGCCGCCTAGGATGATGCCCTCCTGCAGGTGGCCGGAGACCAGGCCGATGAGCGTGCAGGCCACCAGCGGCTGGTGGAACTGGAACTCGTCAAGGATGCCCTCCATGCCGGCCAGCAAGGCGACGATGACGATGAGCAGAATCGTGATTGGGTTCATGACCCATCCTCCTAACTAGGCAGAGGCCAACTCGGACTTGGCCTTCTTGATGAGGTCCTCGTAGCTGATGGGAGAGTCAGACGGAACCTTGCGGGCCTCGAGCGCGACGCCCTTGGCGTGCAGGGTCTCGAGGGTCTCCACGTCGGCCTTGTCCATTGCGATGGCGTTGGTGACGACGACCTTGCCGACGGAGTGGGCCATGGAGCCGATGTTGGCCTCCTTGATGTCCACCCCGCCCTCAATGGCGGCGAGAAGATCCTGCGGGTTCTCGAAGAGCAGCATCGCCTTGGTGGCGCCGAAGCGCGGGTCCTTGGTGACCTCGATCATCTTGGAGACGGGGACCACGTTGGCGGGGACTCCGGGAGGGGCCGCCTGCTCGATCATGGTCTTGCGGAGCTGGTCGTGGGCAACGCCGTCGGAGACCACGATGATGCGGTCCGGGGAGACGGTCTTGGTCCACGTAGTCGCCACCTGACCATGCAGCAGACGGGTGTCCACGCGCACGTGGGCGATCTTGATGTGGCCGTCGCCGAGGACGGTGCCCTCGGGGATGGCGCCCTGACGGGCGACGGGAGCAGCAGCCACGGCCTCAGCGGGAGCGATGCCCTCCGGCTTGGTAACGATGCCACCCTTGGCGTCGCCGACGATCTCCTTGGCGACGTCGGCTGCGGTCTCGGCGCCCATGCGGGCACCGTAGGCGGAGACGAGCATGGGCAGATTCAGTCCGGCGACTG
Organism: uncultured bacterium; assembly: GCA_905215465.1. Classification (GTDB taxonomy): domain Bacteria; phylum Actinomycetota; class Coriobacteriia; order Coriobacteriales; family Atopobiaceae; genus Paratractidigestivibacter. The sequence goes on from CAJMPT010000004.1 coordinate 72,350, forward strand.
CCACCCAGTTCTCGTGACCCCCCTCGTCCAGCAGCAGGGAAATCTGGTTCCAGGGCGTGCCACCCTGGAGGTCGACCAGGAACAGGACCTGGTCCTGGTCGCTGAGGCCACCTATGGCCTCAAGGAGCTTAGCCCTGAGGTCATCCGGCCCCATCTCGGGCATAAGCGTCACGGCGACGACGTCGTCCTGCTGGCCAAAGATCATCTGACCGGACATCTTGATGCCCTCGGCGAACGTGCCATGACTGGCTAGAACAATGCTAACCACTGCCTACCTCCTTCTTCTCTTGACGCTTCCTTCCCTGTTCTTGCTCGCAACGCAACACGTGCCTTCATAAATCCTACCCGGCTGCTTTACGAACCGAACACATTTTAGCGAGCGAATTGACCATTGCAACCATAAATTGTCTTTTGGCAACACTATTGTCCGCTCGCCGACTGATTCCAACCGCTTGCCGTTTTGCAACTTGTTTGCTGCCAATGACTTTATGTATGTAGCCCGCAAAAACTAGTCAAAAGAGAGGGGCGAGACCCAGCGGTCCCGCCCCGGACTCCAAACGATATGCGCATTTCTCGCCAGGCGAGCTAGCAGTCGATGCAGACGAGGTCGTGCGTGGACTGCGTGAAGGGCGCGAAGCCCTCGGCCGTCATGAGGCCAAAGTCCTCCAGGCGCACGCCGAAGTTGCCCGGCAGGTAGATGCCCGGTTCGATGGTGACGACGGAGCCCTCGGGCACCGGACGGTTCCAGCGGCGGCCGAAGTTGGGGTTCTCGTGGATCTCGATGCCCACGCCATGGCCAAGGCCGTGCTTGAAGAAGTCGCCGTAGCCGGCGTCCGAGATGACCTTGACGGCCAGGTCCTGGATGTCGGAGCCGATGCAGCCGGGCTTGGCCGCGACGGCACAGGCCTCGTGCGCCTGACGGACGACGTCATAGACGTGGCGCTGCTCGTCTGTGGGCTGGCCCACGCAGACGGTGCGGGTCATGTCGCTCTTGTAGTCGTGGTAGCCGGCACCGTAGTCCATGACGATCATGTCGCCCTTCTTGACCACGGTCTCGCCCGGCTGGGCATGGGGGTTGGCGCCGTTGGCTCCGGCGGCGATGATGCTGCCGAAGGCCAGCGAGTCGGCGCCGTGGTTGAACATGTAGTTCTCGAGCTCCACACGGATCTGCTGCTCGGTCATGCCGGGCTGGATGAAGCCGCAGATGTGGGTGAACGCCGCGTCAGTGATGGACTGGGCGTGGCGCATGAGCTCGACCTCCTCGGCGTCCTTGACCATGCGCAGGTCGCAGATGTCACCGTGCATGCGCGGGGTGAGGCAGGCGATGGAGAGGTCTCCCATGGCCTGGTTGAAGGCGTCGAAGAAGGCCAGGTCGCAGGTGTCCTCGACGGCCACGACGCGGGAGCGGGTGGCGCGGGCGCGCTCGGCGGCCCAGCTGGCGGCCGAGACGATCTGCTCATCGATGACCCAGGGGGTGTCTGCGCCCAGGCGCTCGCGGAAGGTGTTGGCGTAGCGGGAGTCGGTGTGGAGCCACTGGCCGTCGGCCGTCACGAAGGCGGTGTGGGCCACCTCGTCGTCAAAGGTGCGCTCGGCTCCGGTGAGCCAGCGCAGGTCGGGGTTGTTGCGCAGGACGACGGCGTCGTAGCCGCGCTCCGCCATGAGGGCGCGCAGGCGCTCCACGCGCCCGGCGCATGCCTTGGAATCTGCCATGTTCTTCTCCTTTGCTCAAGGGCGCGCGGCGGCGGGGACTCCCCCGCCGCCGCGCGCATGGTTACCAAACTAGATGTTACTCCGCCTGCAAGCGGGCGGCGCACCAGGCGCCCACGTGCTCGCGAAGGGTGGCCTCCTCCACGTTGGTCAGGCGCACGCGGCCCAGGGCGCGCGGTTCCTCCACCATGAAGCGGTTGGTGCGCAGGAACCTCTGCGCGCGAAGGGCCTCAAAGAGGGCGTCGGCGTCAACCGGGCACTCCACACTGCCGAGCTCCAGGCGCTCCAGGAGCTCGTCCTGGGTGAACATGTCATCGAGCGAGAGCTCGCCGGCAGCCACGGATAGGCGGGCGCAGAAGCGCAGGGCGTCGGCCAGCATGGCCGAGCGTGGCACGTCGGGGCTGACGAGGCCGGAGAGCGCGGCCACGAAGGTCTGGCCGTAGGCGATGGACTGGCGCACGGCCACCGAGGTGGAGGACACCACCTTGCCGCGGCTCCTCAGGGTGGCCGTGAGCTGCTCGGTGAGGGCATTGAGGTCGCCCGCCACCAGGCCGTCAGTAGCGTCGAAGAGGGTCTCGAAGGCCTTTGAGGAGTCGGTCATGGCCGTGGCCGCCATGAGCGCGCGGGCGTAGAGAAGGTTCTCGCGGGCGGCGTCCGTGCCCTCGTCGAGACCCATGAGGTCCAGGTCGCAGATCTCGAAGCGCGCCGAGCCGTCCATCTGCAGCATGTCGGGTACGCCTGCCACGGTGAGGCCCTGCGGGGTCACCCCGGCCAGGATGGCGCTCGAGAGGTCGCAGGGAACGAGGGCAACCGACGTGCCGCCGCACCAGGAGTGGCAGACCATCGTGGCAAGGGAGAGCTCGGGCAAGTGTCCCACGGCCACCACGAGGTCGTCGGAGGTCACGCGCATGCGGGCGAGCTCTGCGGCCACGGCGTCGGCGTGGGCGAGGTCGCAGTTCTTCTCGCCAGACGGGAGCTCGGCGAGAAGGACCTCGAAGCCCTGGTCGGAGAGGCCGCGCAAGAGCTCGCGCAGGGCGTCCTCGGAGACGTCGGGGGCGTGGAGAAGCGCGCAGGCGTGGGGGCGCCCGACGACGCTCTTGAGGTCGTGGGCGATGTCGGCCACGATGCCGCGGCCCACGCGGACGTCCATGGAGGAGCCGCGCAGGGTGACCCACTGGCGGCACTTCTTGGCCGGCGCGGCCTCGGGCTCGGCGGCGGCCTCGGACTCGGTAGCCTCGGCTTCCGGCTCGGCGGCCTCGGGCTCGGCGACCTCAACCTCCGGCGCGGCGGTCACATTCTTCTCGTCCGGCTGGACGGCAGCGTTCTCTGTCATAGCAGGCCCTTCTCCCAGAGAAGGCGGCCGCTTTCAAGCGCCACCTGCTCGAAGGTCTTGTTTCGGATGTCGATGGTGATGTCCGCGGCGGCGCGGTAGAGCGGGTAGCGATGCCGGTAGAGGCGCTCCGCCTGGCGGGCGCTGCCCAGGTCCGGCCGGCGCTCGCGGCTCCTGATCTGGCGCATGGAGTCAGAGAGATCCCCGTCCAGGAAGACGACCGTGCCCATCTGGCGCATGAGCCCCGCATTCTCGGGCCGCTCGACGATGCCGCCGCCACAGCTGACGAGAAGGGACTTGCGGCTCTTGAGGCCGCGCAGGACGCGCGTCTCCTCGTCGCGGAAGGCGTCCTCGCCGTCCTCCGCAAAGACGCAGCCGATGGACTTGCCAAGCGAGCGCTCGACCAAGCGGTCGGTGTCCACGCAGGGGCGGTGGAAGAGCCCGCTCAGGTTGCGCGCGAGGGTGGACTTGCCGGCACCGAGGAACCCCACGAAGAAGATGTGGTCACATCCCTCGTGGACTACGTATCCCTGTCCTGGCGACTCCACCGTCAAAGCTCCCCCATGCCGTGTTCATCGGCCTGATTCTAGCATGGAGCGAGAGGGTCGCCGCATGAGCCGGCAAAGGCGTGACAAAGGGGCAACGCGCTTCTGGGTGAGCGGGCCTACTCCCCCTCGAAGGTGTGGCTTCTCAGGGCGAGAAGCTCAAAGACGCGGAAAATCTGCGTGTACCAGAGGTCGCGGTGGGACTGGGGCCTCACCAGGACGGTTCGGACGCCGGCGAGGTTTCCGGCAGCGATGTCGGTGAAGACCTGGTCGCCGATCATGACGGTCTGCTCGGGCGTGGCCCCGTGCATCTCCATGGCGCGGCGCAACGCGAAGGGGGCGGGCTTCATGGCGTGGTCCACGACCTCGCAGCCAAGCTCGTCGGCCGTGGCGCGCACCTGGGTTGAGTGAAAGTTGTTGGAGACCAGGCAGAGCGTGAGGCCAGCCGCGCGGGCCGCATCAAGCCATGCCGTGACCTCGGCGGGAACCTGTCTGGTATCCCTGGGGACGCAGGTGTTGTCTCGGTCCAGGAGCACGAGGGAGACGCCCTCCCCCAAAAGCCAGTCGATGCTCACCTGGGGAAGGGACGCCACGTAGCGCGTTGCGGTGAAGACGCCCATGCTACTGCGGCCTGGCGTCGATGGCCTGCTGGTGCTGCTCGTAGGTCTCCGAGAAGGCGTGGTAGTCCCCGCTGATGAAGAAGTAGTAGTAGTTGGTGTCATCGGGGTTGCAGGCGGCCTTAATGGAGGCGAGGCCCGGCGAGCAGATGGGCGTGGGCGTGAGGCCGGTGCGGGTGTAGGTGTTCCACTCGTTGTCCTCGCCGAGGTCCGCAGCCGTGAGGTCTCCGCCTTTGTAGAAGGCGGTGGTGGCGTCGGACTGAAGGGGCATGCCCACGGCAAGGCGGTTGTAGAAGACGGAGGCCACGGTGGCGCGGTCGTCGTCCGAGTTGGTCTCGCGCTCCACGATGGAGGCAACGGTCAGGATGTCCTCCTGCGTGAAGTCCATCTGGAAGCGGGACTTGAGGCTCGCGATGGCCGCGTCGAAGTCGACGCCTGCCATCTCGGTCTGCCACTGCGAGAGCATGGTGCGGATGACTAGGTCGCTGGTGACGTCCTTGCCCGAGAAGTCGTAGGTCTTGGGGAAGAGGTAGCCCTCGAGGGAGTCGTTGTTGGCGGCCGCCAAGAAGGGATAGTCGGCCACGTAGTTGGAGGCCTTGGCCTGGGCGATGAAGTCATCGGCGGAGATGCCGAACCGCGCCTCCACGGCCGAGGCGACCTTGGCCACGGTGTAGCCCTCGGGAATGGTGAGGGAGGCCGCCGTGGAGTTGGGGCCGGTGCTCAGCAGCTGGATGATGTTGTCGAGCGAGTCTCCCGTCACGAGGGAGTAGGTGCCGCTCTTGAGGCTGAGCTCGGAGTTGGTGCGCCTGACCTGGTTGAGGAAGTCGCTCTTGGACTCGATGACGCCAGCGTCAAAGAGCACCTGCGCGATGGCGGACGCACCCGATCCGTCGGGCACGGTGACCTCGACGACCTGCCCGGCCACGACCTGCTGCCTGTCGGAGTCGACAGACCCTGCGCCCGTCAGGCGCGGGATGACGAGAAACACCACGAGGCCGATGGCGACCAGCACGGCCACAATACCGGCAATGATGGCAGGAACGGCAGCGGTGCGCCTGCGCTTGGTGCGCTTGTGGACGTTGCCGGAGCTCGCGCGGCGCGTGGCCTTGGCGGTGCGGCTGGAGACCCCCGTGGAGCCCAGGGCGCTCCTGGTGCCCACGGCGCCGGTGGAGCTGGCCCTGTGACTAGGCGTTGCCTGCTGGCGCATGCGCGTGGCGGGGCGAGAAGGACCCGACGTGCGCTGGTGCGCCTGCGGGATGCCAGACGGCTGCTTGGCGCCGCCGAAGTGGGCGGCGCGGCGGGGCGCCTGGCCGTTGGGAGTGCTCATGAGGGACCCTATCGATCGTGTCTGGCGTCGAGCCAAGATTGCAGGAAGAGGGACGCCGCAACCATGTCGACCTTGCCGCGCATGGACTTCTCCGAGAGGCCCTGCTCCCTGAGGATACGCTTGGCCTCCTGGGACGAAAGACGCTCGTCGGCAAACTCAAGAGGAAGACCACATGCGTTGGCTATCTGGCGCCCCTGTGCCATGATGCGCTCGGCCTGCGGGCCGTCCTCCCCCGCCATGGTCTTGGGACGGCCACACACCAGAACGTCGGGCTCCCAGTCCTCAATCACGCGCCTGAACGTGGACGCGTGGGAGAGAACCTCCTGGGCGGGCAGGACGCAGACCGGGGAGGCCACGCGACCGGCAGGGTCGCACACGGCGATGCCGACGCGGACCTCCCCGATGTCAAGGGCGAGAGCGCGCACTAGAGGCCGAGCTCCTTCTTGGCGGCCTCGAGGGCGGCGTCGATGCCGGAGACGTCGGAGCCGCCGGCCTGGGCCATGTTGGGCCTGCCGCCGCCACGGCCACCGACAAGGCCGGCAATGGCCTTGACCACGTTGCCGGCGGCAAAGCCGGCCTCGACGGCCGCATCGGTGCCGCCGGCGAGAAGGGCCACCTTGCCGTCGGGCGTGGCAGAGGCGATGACGCAGGCCACCGGCTCGCCGTTGGCGGCGTCACGGATGCCATCCCAGGCGGAGCGCATGTCCTTGCCGGACAGGCCGTCCAGACGGGAGACGACGAGCTTGTAGCCGTTGTGGTCGACGGCGGTCTTGAAGGCCGCGGCGACCTTGTCGCTGCCGGCGCCGGTGGTGGCAGCCTCGAGCTTCTTCTGGGTGTCGCGCAGCTCGCGCAGCAGCGACGCCACGCGCTCGGTGACGTCGGCCGGACGGCACTTGAGCTGGGCGGCGACCTCGCTCATCTGGGCCAGGAGCTCGTCGACGTACTCGATGGCACCGGCGGAGGTGACGGCCTCGATGCGGCGGGCGTTGGAGCCCACGGAGCTCTCGGAGACGATCTTGAAGAAGCCAAGGTCGGCGGTGTTGCGGGCGTGGGTGCCGCCGCACAGCTCGCGGCTGAAGGGGGCGTCGGACTCGCCGGTGGAGACCACGCGCACGACGTCGCCGTACTTCTCGCCGAAGAGGGCGACGGCGCCGGTGGCACGGGCGTCCTCGAGGCTCATGACGCGGGTCACGATGGGCTCGGCGGCAAAGATCTCGGCGTTGACCAGGCCCTCGACGCGCTCGAGCTCGTCGGCGGTCATGGCCTCGAAGTGGGTGAAGTCAAAGCGCAGGCGGCCCGGCTCGACGAGGGAGCCGGCCTGAGAGACGTGCTCGCCCAGGACCTGCTTGAGGGCGGCGTCCAAAAGGTGCGTGGCGGTGTGGTTGCGGCGGATGAGCTCGCGGCGGCCGCGGTCGATGGTGGCGGTGACGGTGGCGCCGACCTCTACGGTGCCCCGCTCGACCACGCAGACGTGGGCGTACAGACCGCCCCTGCCCTTGGTGTCGGTCACGCGCAGGGTGGCGCCGTCGCAGGAGATGGTGCCGGTGTCGCCGCACTGGCCGCCCATCTCGGCGTAGAAGGGCGTGGCGTCCAGAACGACCTCGACCTCGGAGCCCTCAGCCGCGCTCGCGACCTCGGCGCCCTCGCTGACCAGGGCCAGGACCTTGGCCTCGCAGGACTCCTCCTCGTAGCCGCGGAATTCGGTGGCGGCGAGCTTATCGGAGAGGGCCGTCCAGACGTTGTTGAAGTCGCCCCAGGCGTCGCGGTTGGCAGCGGCGCGTGCGCGCTGCTTCTGCTCGGTCATGCAGGCGTCGAAAGCGGCCATGTCAACCTCGTGGCCGGCGGCCTCGGCGATCTCGACGGTGAGGTCGATGGGGAAGCCGTAGGTGTCGTGCAGCTTGAAGGCCACCTCGCCGGGGAGCTCTGCGCCCTCGGCCAGCTCGGCGATGGCGGCGTCCAGGTAGGAACGGCCGTTGTCGAGGGTCTGAGAGAAGCGCTCCTCCTCGGCAGAGACGATGCCCTTGACCAGGGCGACGTTCTTGAGGAGCTCGGGGTAGGCCTCGCCCATCAGGCGGTTGACCTCGTCGATGAAGGTGGTGAGGAAGGCGTCCTCGATGCCCAGCAGACGGCCGTGGAAGACGGCGCGGCGCAGCAGGCGGCGCAGGACGTACTCGCGGCCCTCGTTGCCCGGCAGGATGCCGTCAGAGATCATGAAGTCGACGGCGCGGGCGTGGTCGGCGATGATGCGCAGGCTGCGGGAGGCGCCGGAGTAATCGTCGGCAACATAGGTCTTGCCGGAGATCTTCTCGCCGAGGGAGATGAGGGACTGCATGAGGTCGCCATCGTAGTTGGCACTCTTGTGCTGCAGGATGGCGGCCATGCGCTCCAGGCCCATGCCCGTGTCGAGGTTGCGGTGCGGCAGCTCCGGCATGGAGCCGTCCTCCTGGCGGTCGAACTGCGTGAAGACGAGGTTCCAGAACTCCAGGAAGCGGTCGCAGTCACAGCCGGGCTTGCAGTCGGGCTTGCCGCAGCCCACCTCGGGACCCTGGTCATAATAGATCTCGGAGCAGGGGCCGCAGGGGCCGGTGGGGCCGGCGGCCCAGAAGTTGTCGTCCTCGCCCAGGCGGGAGATGTGGTCCTCGGCAACACCCAGGGAGCGCCACACGTCGTGGGTCTCGTCGTCATCGGTGAAGACGGTGAAGTAGAGACGGTCCACCGGGAGCTTGAACTTCTCGGTGATGAGCTCGAAGGCCCAGGCGCAGGCCTGCTGCTTGGAGACGCCGCCAAAGGAGAAGTCGCCGAGCATCTCGAAGAAGGACAGGTGACGGCCGTCCTCGCCGATGCAGTCGATGTCGTTGGTGCGGACGCACTTCTGGCAGGAGCAGGCGCCGATCTCCTTCATGGTCTTCTTGCCCTGGTAGAACTCCTTGAACTGGTTCATGCCGGCGTTGGCAAGAAGCAGCGAGGGGTCGTCGGGCACGAGGGAGGAGCTGGGATACAGCTTGAGGCCGCGCTCCTCGAAGAACTTGAGGAACGTGGAGCGGATCTCAGCGGTGGTCATGGAAGGAAAGTCAGCGGTGCTCATATCTCTCCCTGCTATCGGGGTTCTTCTTCACATACGGGTTAGAAGTATACCGCGAGTGCGGCCACGGCGAGAAGAACGCACGAAGGCAGCAGAGCGCACGACGGGAGGGGCTTCTCGCCGCGTGGGGCGCTGACGTTGTCCGGCGGTTCTCTGGCGGTTGTCCGCGTAAAAACATTTATGCCCAGATGTTATATAAGAGACGGAACGAGGTCTTGACCTGCGGTTTTCTCGCCAGACGCGTCCGACACAGGCGAGAAGCGCGTGCCTTGCATCAAGGTTTTTACGCGGACAAGGGCGGACGGCCTAGCGCGTGAGCTCGAACGAGAGCAGGTCCACGTGTCCGCTTCCGCGATGCCGCAGGTAGAGGGCGCTCCTTGTGCCGGCAGGCTCGATCGGCGCGCAAAACTCTGACCACGCGCGGCCCGCGCTTCCCACGTCCACCGTGCCCAGCAGGCGAGAGAAGCCCGCGTCGTCGGAGACCTCGACGACGCCGGCGGCGCGTCCGCGCGCGACGAGCCGGATCCCGCGCGTCTGCGAGAGGTCCAGGTACTTGAAGCCGCAGGCGGCGCCGTCGAGCAAGTTTGCCACGTACTGGCGCGCGCCTCTCCCCCGTCCCTCCTGTGTGAGGAAGGGATGGGCCGCAAGGCTTCGGGCCGGGCGCGGCCCGTCCACGCGGCCGACGCCCTCGGCGCTCCAGAGGTTGCAGGCAAGGCGGGCCTGGTAGGCGCCCACGCCGGGAAGGGTTCCGGCGAGGCCCGACGTGGTAACCTCGGCCTGGAGGTAGCCGCCGCGCCCATCGGGCACGAGCCTCTCGGCGCAGGCCTGCCGGGCGTAGGAGCTGCGGTTTGTCTGGCGGTGGTAGAACACGTAGGTGTCGTCTCCCAGATGCAGGAGCCCGCCGTGGGTGTTTCCCAGGTAGTTGGTGCCATGAACCTCGTCATCGTGGCCGGGAAGGCCCACGTCGCCAATAGAGACCAGCACGCCGCCATAGGAAAAGCCGCCGTCGGGACGCTCGCTCGTGGCGTAGCAGAGCTCGTGGTTGGCCACGGAGCTGTAGACAAAGACGTAGCGGCCGTCCAGCTTGCGGATGGAGCTGGCCTCAAAGAAGCCGTGGCCGCAAAAGGCCGGGTCGTCCGTCCTCATGAGCAGGCGCTGGGACCCGCGAACCGTCAGCATGTCGGACTCGAGCTCGAGCACGTAGGCGCCTTCGTTTGCCGTGCGGACGCCCCCGGTGGCGAGGGCGGGCACGTGCGTCTTGAAGCCGGAGTAGAGCCAGACGCGGCCGTCGTCGACGAGAACCGCCGGGTCAAAGGGAAAGCCGTCGCCTGGGCGGCGCCCATAGAACGTGCCGTCCGGGTAGTGGACTCGCCCCAGGTACTCGTAGCGGCCGGCCGGCGTGTCGCAGACCGCCACGCCGATGGTGCCCATGAAGTCGAAGGCGTAGAAGAGGTAGTAGCGGCCGTCGGGCCCCTTGGCCACGTCGGGCGCGAAGAGCAGGCGCAGGCCCAGGCGGTTTGCCGGGTCCTGGCCGCACCGGTAGATGACGCCCTCCTCGCGCCAGGCGGTGAGGTCGTCCACGGGGGCGGACCAGCAGACGTAGTCGCCCACGCAGAAGATGGGGGCGTCAAAGCGGTCATGCGAGCCGTACAGGTAGACGCGGTCCCCAAAGACGTGGGGCTCGCCGTCGGGCACGTACTCCCACTCGGGCAGGAAGGGGTTGGCACCCGGATGGGCTCCCGGGCGGTCCCCCGCGACGCCCCCGCTCATCGCGCGTTGCCGCCATCGGGGTCGGACGACTCGCCCTCCGCGCTGCCGTCGGCGGCCGCAGCGGCCTTCTGGCCAAGGACGTCAGGCGAGAAGGCCAGGCGGGAGCCCTCGAAGAAGCGCTCGTCGTCCAGGGCGTCCAGGGCCGGGACGGGACGGCCGTCAGCATCGGCGTACGGGCGGCTCCAGAAGAGGGCGCCGTCCTCGGAGACTATCTGGCGCCCGGTGCGGGTCTCGAAGAAGTACACGAAGAAGCCGCGCAGGGCCGCCGTCAGCGGCACGGCAATGACCATGCCCACGGGGCCGCCCAAACAGCCGCCCACGATGATGCCCACCAGCGAGAGGGCCGGGTGGATCTTGACGGCGCTGCGCATGACCATGGGAGAGAGCAGGTTGTCGGCAACGTTTTGGGCCACCATGGCGATGATCAGCGTCCACAGGGCGCAGGCCGGGCTCACGAAGAGGCCCAGCAGCGTGGCCGCGATGGCCGAGAGCATGGGGCCGATGACGGGGATGAAGTGCAGCACGAAGGTGAGGGCGCCCACCAGTCCCGCGTAGGGATGGCCCACCAGGGCCAGGCCCGCGGCCACCATGAGGCCGTCGGCGATGGACGTGATGAGGGTGCCGCGCATGTAGCCGCCAGTGGAGCGCGAGAGCACGGCCAGCATGAGCGTCACGTCCCGGCCGTGCTCGGGCCCGACGATGCGCACCAGCTCGCGCACCATGCGCGGGTAGTCGACGGCAAACCAGTAGGCCAGGATGATGCCCAGGAAGAACGTGGTGAAGTCGTTGGCCAGGGAGGCCAGGTTGGCGGCCAGGCCGCCCGAGACCTGGCGGGCGAGGTCACTTGCCATGGAGCTGCCCATGGAGGAGGCGGCCCCCACCAGAGAGGTCACGACGTTCTGCACGTTGGAGCCCTCCGTCGTGCCCACCTTGGCCCAGAACTCGGCCAGGCCCTCGTTGACCTGGGACACGTATGCGGGGACGTTGCGCAGCAGGGCCAGGAGCTCCTGGAGGAGCGGCCCTCCCACAAAGCCCAGGAGCGCGACGAGCGCGACGAGAAAGACGACCAGGGCCACGAGGGCCGCCACGCCGCGGGGCATGCCGACGTCCTCCAGGCGGTTGGTGATGGGACTGCAGACAAAGCCGACCACGCCGCCGACCAGCAGCAGCTCGAGGGCCTGCTGCACGTAGGAGAGGGCCCCAATGACCAGCCAGGCCACCACGAAGGCGCCCACCACGGTCCATACCGCAAGCGCGCGCGGACGCCAACGGTCCACGCGCGCCTGGCTGTCTGTCTTGCTTGAACGGGCGCTCAACGCATCAGCCCCTCGGGATCGACCTTGTCCTGGATCTTGCGGAGCGTGCGTCGCAGAAGGCGGCTCACCTGCACCTGGGAGACGCCCAGACGCTTGGCAATCTCCACCTGGGTGAGGCCGTCGATGAAGCGCATGCGCACGATCTCCTGCTCGCGCGGTGAGAAGTCCCTGATGGCCTCGTCGATGACCATGCGGTCATCGGAGGCGTCAAGGTCCTCGTCCACCGAGCCGATGCGGTCGATGAGGGCCGGGGCCTCGTCGTCCTCGGAGGAGCCGCCCGCCTCGAGCGAGACGGAGGTGTAGGCCCCGGAGGACTCCATGGCCTCGAGGATCTCCTCGGCGCCCACGCCGAGCCTGGCCGCGATCTCGTCCACGGAGGGGCTGCGCTGCAGCTCCACCGTGAGCTCGTCGGTGGCCTGGTTGACCTTGGCGGAGAGCTCCTGAAGGCGGCGGGGCACGCGGATGGACCAGCCCTTGTCGCGGAAGTGGCGCTTGATCTCTCCCAGGATGGTGGGCGTGGCGTAGGTGGTGAACTCCAGGCCGCGCTCCGGGTCAAAGCGGTCGATGGCCTTGATGAGGCCGATGGTGCCCACCTGGACGAGGTCGTCAAGGGGCTCGCCGCGGTTCTTGAATTTGGAGGCCAGGAAGCGCACGAGGTTGAGGTGGCTCACGATGAGCTGGTCGCGCGCCTCCTCGTCGCCCTTCTCCTTGTACAGGCGGAAGAGCTCGCGGGTGCGCTCCTTGTCCCAGGCGTCCTTGCCCTTGGGTGCGCGGCGAATGGCGCGGGCCTCCGCGGCGTCCCTCTGGGGCGTCCGGGCGGCCTCGGGCTCCTCCGCGCGGGCGTCTGCGGGCTTGGGTGCGTTACTCGTCATGGGCACCGCCCGTCCGCTTGGCGAGGCTCAGGGTCCTTCCGTCCCCGGAGATGGAGCTCTCGTCGCAGATGGCGGCGAGAAGCGCCTCCACGAGCTCCAGGGACTCGTCGGAGTCGGCAGCGCCAAGATCCTCTCCCAGCGAGAAGTCCATGGTCACGGCCTCGTCGGAGATGCCGAAGGTGATGGCGCACTCCTGCTGGCCGGTGGCACAGGCATAGACGAAGCCCTCCTCGGCGGCCATGCGGGCGTCCTCGACCTCGTCGACGCCCATGTCGCAGGTGACGGCCAGGGAGGCCGCCGTCATGCGCACGATGCGGGCGAAGGCGGGCTCGGCGGGAACGGTGAGGCAGACGCGCTTCTGGTCCATGGCGCACCCCCTACTCTGCGTCGGCCGCGTCGGCGGCAGGCTCGGAGGGGGTGGCAGCGGGCTCGGAGGGAGCAGCGGACTCGTCCGCGGGCTTCTCGTCGTCCTTGTCGTCTGCGGAGACGGCGCCGTAGTCCACGTAGGAAACGGCGCGGGCCGGGCGCTCGGCGCGCTCGGGGACGGTGACGCCCTCCAGTGAGCCGGCGGGCGCGCCCTGCTCGATCTGGGCCGGGGCGCAGGCCTTGCGGCCGCCGGCGATCTTGCCCACCACGCCGGCCACGGCGTTGGCGGCGCCCGAGACGGCGCCGTTGACGGCCTCGGTCACGCCGGCGGCGGTGCCGGACACGCAGGCGACGTCGTCCAGGATGGCGTTCACGCTGGCAAGCGAGGAGTTTGCGGAGTCAATGGCCGTGTTGGCCTTCTCCATGAGGGCAGGGACGTCCTTGACGGCGGGCTGTAGCTCGTCGACCATGCCGTCCAGCTTGGCCACGATGGGCTGGGTCTGGGCGATGGCCTCGTTGGCGGTGGAGGTGACCTCGTCGATGGACTTGCGCGCGCTGCGGACGGTGAGCGCGACCTCGACGACGGCCCAGATTCCAACGATCGCCAGGACGATGAGCGCGATGTCCAGATAGTTCATGGGAGCCCCCTTCGGGAGGATGTGGGTTTGCCTTGCGCGGCATGCGCCCTGTCATTCTACCCGAGTGAGGCGCTGCGATTCCCTCGCAGGCGGCCTAGGGACGGTCGGCGCGGTCGCGGGCGGCGGCGTCAAGGCGCCAGGCCTCCCAGCCGCGCGGGCTGGGGTGGTAGAAGCAGCCGGGCTCGAGCCCCTCGGGCAGGTAGCGCTGGCTCACCCAACCCTCCGGGTAGTTGTGCGGGTAGAGGTAGGGGCCGTACTCGTCGGAGCCCGGGCGGTGGCGGTCGCGCAGGTAGTTGGGCACCTCGCGGCGCGGGCCCTGGCGCACCTCGGCAAGGGCGGCGTCGATGCCGGCCTCGCAGGCATTCGACTTGGGGGCAAGGGCCAGGTAGGTGGCCGCCTGGGCCAGGTTGATGCGGCACTCCGGCATGCCGATGACCTCCGTGGCGCGGAAGGCCGCCTCGGCCACGAGCAGCGCCTGCGGGTCGGCGTTGCCCACGTCCTCGGAGGCGCAGATCATGATGCGCCTGGCGATGAACTTGGGGTCCTCGCCGGCGTCCAGCATGCGGGCGAGCCAGTAGAGGACGGCGTCCGGGTCGCTGCCGCGCATGGACTTGATGAAGGCGCTGATGATGTCGTAGTGCATGTCGCCGGACTTGTCGTAGGAGAGGCCCCGGCGCGGGTTTGCCTCCAGGACGTTCTCGGCGGTGATGGCTATGGGGTCCTCGGAGGCGGGCTCGGCGCCGTCGGTGGGCGCGGCCATCTGACTCGCCAGCTCCAGCGAGGTCAGGGCGGCGCGCCCGTCTCCCCCGGAGAGCTTCACGATCTCGTCCTCGGCCTCGGGCGTGAGCGTGAACGCCCCGGCAAGGCCGGCCTCAGACGTGCAGGCGCGCTGGACCATCTGACGGACGGAGTCGTCGTCTAGGGGCTGGAGCTCCACCACGCGGCTGCGGCTGATAAGGGCCGAGTTGACCTCGAAGTAGGGGTTCTCGGTCGTGGCCCCCACCAGCACGACGGTGCGGTCCTCCACGGCGTGGAGAAGGGCGTCCTGCTGGCTGCGGTTGAAGCGGTGGATCTCGTCCACGAAGAGGATGGTGCGCCGGCCGCTGGTCAGAAGCCGGCTCTCGGCCGCCTCAATCTCTCGGCGCAGGTCCTTGACGGTGCCCGTGACGGCCGAGACCTCGACGAACTCCGCGTGCGTGGAGTGCGCGATGATGCGCGCCAGCGTGGTCTTTCCCGTGCCGGCGGGGCCGTAGAGAAGGACGGACGAGAGCGTGTCGTGCTCGATGGCGCGGCGCAGCCAGCTGCCCTCGCCGACGGCCTGGGCCTGGCCGAGGTAGTCGTCGAGGGTCTGAGGGCGCATGCGCGCGGCAAGCGGCGCGTTGTCGTTGCGTCGGGCGCGCTCTATGTGGGCGAAGAGGGTCTCCATGAGAACGATTGTACGCCATGTTGAGGGGTGGCGCCGAGAAGCCCCTCTCCCCAGACATACCTCGCGCAAAGGGCGCGCTCAAAAATGTCTGGGTGGAGGGGCTTCTCGACGTCTCAACCTGACGGGGCAATCTGGCAGCCTCGGTCGCTGTTGGGAGTCATCGGGCTGGCGCGATGGCGGCTTGTGAACGCCTAACGCTGCAATACAGGCGTTCAGTGAATGGCTGTATTGAAAAGAGGCGTTCGGTGAACGGGTGAATTGCCGTGGCAGGCGTTCACGGGCGCTCGGCGAGAAGGGCGACGGGCCGTGGGGGCCGAGCGGCGAGAAGGACAGCGGGCCGTGGGGGCCGAGCGGCCGCCCTTCTCGCCAGCCCTACTTCGTGGACCTGGCCATGACGGCGGCCACGAGGGTGCCGGCAAGGCCCATGAGGGCCATGATGGCCAGCACCGGCACGAAGGAGCCCAGGCGCTCGGCGAGAAGGCCAGCGCCCCAGGAGCCCAGGACGGCGCCGAAGATGCTGTAGGTGTTGACCACGGCCATGTTGGAGGCCATGTTGGCCATGCCCCACTCGGTGCGGGTCACGAAGGGCATGCAGACCACGGCGGCGCCCCACGCAAGGCCAGCCACCAGGCAGGCGACGCTCATCACGGCCGTGCTCCCCACCAGCAGGGAGCAGATCAAAAGGCAGGTGCCCGCCACGGAGAGAACGCCCACGCCCACCATGGTGCGCCCGCGGCCAAGCCGGTCGAGTAGCGTTCCCGCCACGAGGCGGCCCAGGCCGTTGCCCACGTTGACGAAGCCGATGACGAAGGCCGCGCCCAGGGCATCGGCGCCCAGGGAGGCCGGCAGCTCCTTGCCGATGCCGGTGATGCCCATGCCCACCGAGCCCAGCATGAAGAGGAAGGCGTAGAGCAGGCGAAAGGTCTTGTCGCCAACCATCTGGGAGACGCCGCGGTCGTGGGCGGGCGCGGCCTGCCCGCAGGCCGCCTGGGCCGGCGTTGCCGCAGGCAGCTGGGCCAGCTCGGCCTCGGTGGGCTCGCGCAGGATGAGGGAGCACGCCACCGTCAGCGCGGAGAAGACCACGCCCACGCCCACAAAGGCCACGCGCCAGTCGAGCACGGTGTAGAGCTGCGTGGCCACGGGACCCAGCAGGAACCCGCCCATGCCAAAGCCCATGAGCGAGACGCCCTGCGCCATGCCGCAAGCGTCCGGGAACCACGAGGTCACCACCGGGATGACCACGTTGTACACAAGGCCGATGCCAAGGCTCGCCAGCACGCCGTAGGTGAGGTAGACCACCGTGAGGGACGAGGGGCCGTCCACCAGCGAGGACCCCACGAAGCCCGCCAGCAGAAGCGCCGCGCCCAGGAGATAGACCGGGCGCACGCCCACGGCGGACTCGATCTTTCCCGCCAGGAGGTTTCCCACGGTAAAGGCCACGATGGAGATGGCAAAGATCAGCGTCATGCCCGAGACGCTCCAGTCAAACTGCGCCTTGAGCGGCGCCATGAGCACCGAGTACGCATAGATGAGGCCGAGGAAGAGCAGAAGCAGCGTTCCCACCGCAAGCGTGAGGACGCGACGTGCGCGAGGGTCCATGGGGAGCCTTTCTTGGGCCGGGCGGCCACGTTAGGCCACGCGAGTTGTGGTACCTATGAGAAGTTAGCGCCATTCCCGCGCACAATACCCTGCCACTCCCCTGTTCTTCACTCCTTGCCCATATAACGCAGACGTCGAGAAGAACGTGCGTTCTTCTCGACGTCTGATAACAGAATTATATGTGTAGGACATGTGGTCACGCATCAGCGCAACAAAACACGCGTTCCTACTTGGAAAGCTCCTCGACGGCGGCCCTGAGCTCGTCGACGCGGTTGGTGGCCTCCCAGGTGAAGTCCGGGTCGTTGCGCCCGAAGTGGCCATAGGCGGCCGTCTTCTGGAAGATGGGGCGGCGCAGGTCGAGGTCACGGATGATGGCGCCCGGGCGCAGGTCGAAGACCTTGCTCACGGCCTGCTCGATGAGGTCATCGGCGACGACGCCGGTGTTGTGCGTGTCCACCATGACGGACAGCGGGTGGGAGACGCCGATGGCGTAGGCCAGCTCGACCTCGCACTTGTGCGCCAGGCCCGCGGCCACGACGTTCTTGGCAACCCAGCGGGCGGCGTACGCGGCGGAGCGGTCCACCTTGGTGCAGTCCTTGCCGGAGAAGGCACCGCCGCCGTGGCGGCCCATGCCGCCGTAGGTGTCGACGATGATCTTGCGGCCGGTGAGGCCGGTGTCGCCCATGGGGCCGCCCACCACAAAGCGGCCGGTGGGGTTGACGTAGATGTCGGCGTTGTCCCACTTGATGCCCTGGGCGTCCAGGACCGGAGTGATGACGTGCTCGACCATGTCGCGCTTGATCTGCTCCATGTCGGTCACAAAGTCGGCGTGCTGGGTGGAGACCACGACGGCCGTGACCTCGACGGGACGGTCTTCCTCGTAACGGACGGTGACCTGGGTCTTGCCGTCGGGGCGCAGGTAGGGCACGGTGCCGTCCTTGCGAACGGCGGCAAGGCGCTCGGACATGCGCTGGGCCAGGTAGGCGGGCATGGGCATGAGGACGTCCGTCTCGTCGGACGCGTAGCCAAACATCATGCCCTGGTCGCCGGCGCCCACCTCATCGATGGGGTCGGTCGTGCGGCCGGCCTGGGCGTCAAAGGACTCGTCGACGCCCTGGGCGATGTCGGGGCTCTGCTCGTGGATGAGGTTGAGCACGCCACAGGTGTCGCAGTCAAAGCCGTACTTGGCGCGGTCGTAGCCAATGCGGCGGATGGTCTCTCGGGCGATCTTCTGGACGTCCACGTAGGCCTCGGTGCGGACCTCACCGGCGACGATGACGGTGCCGGTGGTGACGAAGGTCTCGCAGGCGCAGCGGACGTTCTCGACGTTTGCGGGCACGCCGTCGGGGGCGACGTAGCCCTTAGCCTCGAGCTCGGCCTCCTTGGCCAGGATGGCGTCGAGAATGGCGTCGGAGATCTGGTCGCAGATCTTGTCGGGGTGACCCTCGGTTACGCTCTCGGAGGTGAAGTAGTAGCTCTTGTGTGACATGCGAATGCTTCCTTTCTGATTGCTGTCACCATGTGGAGCCGGGCAGGTCAGACACCCGGCAGCATTGCTGAATGTGGCGCGCGTCCGGCGAGGGGCGCAGCAGGTCCGCTAGCTCGCGGCGGACAATCCCAGGCGCTCCTGCGCCTTGGGCGTGCCCAAGCCCTCGAAGGCGAGGCGCACGAGCTGGCCGGCAAACTCCTCGGAGTCAGACAGCGCCTTCTCGTCGGGCTGCTCCAGGACGGCGAAGGTGAAGGCGCCGGCGATGGCGATGGCGCCCAGGCGGCTGTTCATCTCCGGCCGGACGAGCCCCTCCTCCTTGGCGCGGTCGAACTGCGCCGAGAAAATCGAGACGATGCGCGCCAGGCGCGTCTCCACGGAGGGCAGGACGGACTTGTCCGAGCTGGAGACCTCGCGGCCCATGGCCAGGGCCAAAGGGCTTCGGGGCCTCATGCCGCGCGCGAGCACGCGGGCGATGCCGTCGATGGACTCCATGGCCGAGCTCGCCTTGGCGACGGCGCCCTCGATCTGGTCCACGAGGTCGTCGATGGAGGCGTCGAAGATGGCCTGGACCAGCGCGCCCTTGTCTGCAAAGTAATAGTAGAGGGCGCCCTTGGACATCTGGCAGCGGGCGGAGACCTCGCTCATCTGGAAGTCGGTGTTGCCGCGCTCGACCATGAGCTCGGTGGCGGCCGCCATGATCTTCTCGCGCGTGGCCGCGCTCTTGCGGGTCTTGGCGCCACTCCTCAGGCGCGTGGCACCGCGGGCGGCAGCGGTCTCCAGACCGTCCTTTGCCGCCTCGTGCACGGTGCGGATGCCGCGCGCTATGTCCTCGGTCACGTCCTTGTCCAGAAGGCTCATTGGTCTCTCCCCCGCCATTGTTTGAGTCGCCCCAGTCTAGCATCCCGCTCAGATTTTTGAGCTTATTTCAAAAAAACTGGACACCAGCGTTTAGAAGTGGATTGGGCTTGGTAAATTGAACCCTGGCCGAATTGTGCCAACGCAAACGAGCGGCAGGCGGGGTGCACCCCCACTCATATTAGAGGGAGAGCGAGGCCGGTGAGAAAGGCATTCCAGATATTCAAGAGGGACCTCAAGAGGATCCTCAAGAACCCCGTGGCGGTGGTGGTCACCCTGGGCGTGGCCGTCATCCCGTCCCTGTACGCGTGGTTCAACATCCTCGCAAACTGGGACCCCTACGAGAACACCTCCACGATACCCATAGCCGTCGTCATCGAGGACGAGGGCGCAGAGGTCGGCGACATGGGCCAGATCAACGCCGGCGACATGATCCGCGACCAGCTCGAGGAGAACACCCAGCTGGGCTGGACCTTCCTCGACACCGAGGAGGAGGCCGTCGAGGGCGTCCGCTCCGGCGCCTACTTCGCGGCCTTCGTCGTGCCGTCCGACTTCACCGCCTCCCTCGGCGACATCGTTGACGGCGACGTCTCCCCCGCCCACATCTCCTACTACGTAAACGAGAAGGCCAACGCCGTGGCCCCCAAGGTCACCGACACCGGCTCCACCACCCTCGACAACGAGATCACCGACCAGTTCCTGGAGGTGGCGGGCAAGACCGTCACCGAGAAGCTCCAGGGCGCGCTCGGCGACGCCACGACCAAGACCGACGAGGCGCGCGACTCCGTCGTCGCCGACCTGCGCGACGTCTCCGGCACCCTGACCGACCTCGCCGGCGACCTCGCCGGCGTCCAGGGCACACTCTCCGACGCCCGCGGCACCGTGGCCCAGGCCCGAACCACCCTGCAGGAGCTCTCCGGCACCGCCACGCGCGTCTCCGGCACCCTGGCCAACACCCTCTCCGGCCTTTCCGACACCCGCACCAAGGCCGCCAGCCTGGCCTCCCAACTCTCCGGGGCCCTCGGCACGGGCGCGGGGTCCCTCTCCGGCATCTCCGCCGACGCCAACCACGCCATCGGCCAGGTCACCGGCAACATCGGCTGGGCCCAGGGCAAGCTTGACGGCGCCATCACCCAGGTGGGCGACGTCTCCGACGACACCCTCGGAAGCCTCGCCACCTCCCTCGGCCGCGTCTACAACAAGGTGGACGCCCTTCCCGACGGCACCCCGGGCAAGGCCGACGCCCTGGCCTCCCTCACCGAGGCCATCGACAAGGTCAACGCCACCAAGGCCGACCTCGCCGGCAAGGTGGGGACGCTCAAGCAGGTCTCCGCCGACGTCAAGGACGCAAACGACACCGTGAGCGGCCTTGCCGACGATGTGAACGACGCCATCCAGAACGGGGCCAACGGCCTCTCCGGCCTACAGCAGCAGGTCTCCGGCACCACCATGCCGGCCCTGTCCGCCGTCCTGGACGACGTCTCTGTCGGCGCGGGGCAGCTCTCCGGCGCCGCGAGCGCCCTTGCCCCCATGCTCGACCAGGCCGACGCCACCCTCTCCCAGCTGGACGGGATTCTCGCCCAGTGCGCCACCTCGGTCTCCGGCGCCGCCTCCTCCGTGAGGGACTCCGGCCAGAAGGTGGCCTCCCTTGCCGACGACGTGGCCGCCATCGAGGGCATCGAGAACGTCAGCGCCGTGAGCACCGTCTTGGACCTCGACCCCGAGGACGTGGGTACCTTCCTGGGCTCCCCGGCCCAGCTCGTCACCGAGTCGGTCTTCCCCGTGGCCAACTACGGCAGCAATGTCACGCCCTTCTACACCAACCTGGCCCTGTGGGTCGGCGGCTTCGTGCTGGTGGCCATCTACAAGCTCGAGGTCGACGCCGAGGAGGTCGGCGACTTCAAGCCCTGGCAGGGCTTCTTCGGCCGCTGGCTGTTGCTCAACCTCATCGGCCAGCTCCAGGCCGTCATCTGCTGCGTGGGCGACCTCTGCCTGGGCATCCAATGCGTGTCCCCGGTGGCCTTCGTCTTTGCCGGCATGGTGGAGTCCTTTGTCTACGTCTCGTTCATCTACTCGCTCTCGATGGCGTTCAAGCACATCGGCAAGGCCCTGGGCGTGCTGCTCGTGGTCCTGCAGATCCCGGGCGCCTCGGGCCTGTACCCCATCGAGATGCAGCCCGAGTTCTTCCAGGCACTCAGGCCCTGGCTGCCCTTCACCTACGGCATCAACGCCATGCGCGAGTCCATCGCCGGCTTCTACGGCAACTACTTCGCGCATAACATCTGCATGCTGCTGGTCTACCTCATCCCGGCCCTGCTCATCGGCGTCTCGGCCCGCAGGCACCTGCTCAACATCAACGCGCTCTTTGACCGCCGCCTCGCCGAGACGGACCTCATGATCTCCGAGCGCACCGACATGGAGGGCGCGCACTTCCGCCTCTCCACCATCGTCAAGGCCCTCATGGACTCCAAGGGCTACAAGCGCACCTTCATGGCCCGCGTGGCCCACTTCGAGCTGCGCTACCCGGTCTACGTCAAGCGCGGCTTTGCGGCCCTGATCGTAGTGCCGCTGGTGCTCACGGCCCTCATGTTCGTCCTGCCGACCAAGTTCGGCCTCATGGTGGTCTGGGTCATCTCCCTAGTGCTCATCTGCGGCGCCCTCATCGTGCTGGAGTACCTCCACAGCCGCGTGGGCCAGAAGACCACGCTTGCCGACATGTCCCGCGAGGAGCTCTACGGGCTTCTCGACGCAGAGCTCAAGGAGGAGT
>CAJMPT010000005.1 GCA_905215465.1 uncultured bacterium
CGACTCCGCCGAGCAGAGCGTCGTCGTGGACAACCCCGACACGCCCGAGGTGCCCAAGGAGCCCTACGCCAAGACCGGGGCCGACGCCCCCGACGCCACCGGCTACGCCGTGGCCGCAGGCATCGCTCTAGCAGCTGCGGCGGGCGCGGGCGGAGTGCTCGCGTACCGCAAGCGCAAGACGGCCGGCGCAAGCAAGGACGCGGCAGCCGAAGAGCCTGCCGAAGAGCCGGAAGAGTAGCGGCGCCGCATCGATACCGAACCGGAGGCCCTGGGCGCCCGCCCGGGGCCTCCCCTGCGAACGGGGGAGGACATGAACAAAGGGAAAGCCGCCACGGCACTCGCCATTGCCGTGGCGTTGCTGGCGCTGGCGGCGCTCGCCGTCCTGCCGCTGCCCGAGAGGAACCCGTACGGGGTGCACGAGGCGCCTGCTGCGGAAAAGGATGCGGCAATGGAGGCTCAAGAGACGGGAGGCGGCATCGACTGGGACGCCCTTCCCGCCTCCGTCGTCGCTTGGGTGCGCGTGCCGGGCACGACCGTCGACTACCCGATCGTCCAGGGCCGGCCCGAATCGCCCGACTTCTACCTCACGCACGACGCCGGCGGCGAAAGATCAGCGTGGGGCGCTCCCTACATCGACGCCGGGTGCGCGCAGGGCGCCGAGAGCCCGCTCGTCATCGTCTACGGGCACCACATGTCCGACGGCACTATGTTCGCGCCGCTCGCGCAATACTCGTCGCGCGGTTTCGCCGAGGGGCACCGCACCATCCGGGTCTACACCCGCGAGAATGCGATCGAGCTCGAGGTCTTCGCGGCTGACGTGGTCGACGCGAGCTCAGAGGGCAAGCGGACCAACTTCGCCGGCGCTGCGGAGCTCGACGCCTACCTCGGGGACAAATTGTCCCAGTGCGAGGTCGTCCTGGAAGATTCGGCGGACATCGCGCATGCCTGGGCCTTCGTGACGTGCAGCTACCAGACGAGCAACTCCCGCACCGTGGTCTACGCGAAGGAGGTGGAAACATGGGATTCGCGCCCTTCGGAATAGGGCTCCTCATGGGGCTCCTCACGCTCACGGCCTACGCCTGCTGCGCAGCCGGCGACGACGACCGAGACTAGGACTTGCAGATCGAAACTACAACCGAATATGGCCCTTCGACCCCTTGCCGCTATATCTCGGCAAGGGGTCTTGCATGTGGTGAGATAATTTACGCACTTGATAGAAACAAGACGCTGCCGGCTGCTTCTCGATAAGCTTCCGGTTGTCCATGAATAGAGGTACGCAATTGGGAAAGATTAAGCTGCAAGACGTCAAAAGGGCCATCGACATCGGAAAAGACGTTCTGCCCTTCGTTGAGCCCGCTGTGAACAAATACGGGCCCGCTCTGATCGACTGGGGGCAGCAAAGGGGGAAGCAGGCGGCAGATAGCCTGGGAGAAGCCAGGGACTCATTCCTTTCAAAGGGTCGGGCAATCAAAGACAAGAAGGAGCAGCAAAAGTCACTCGAGGCATCCCGCAAGAAGGCCGTGGCAAGCTCGCTTCCGCCGATCTCCGCAAAAGATTTCTTCGAGAACTTCGAGAACAACGTCTCCAGCGAAGCCGACCTCAGCGATGGGTACATGGCGATCGCCGGCTGCTACGCCGTCGTCACGATGAAATCGGCACGAGAGAAAGACCCTTCCGCCTACGAGGACGTCTATGTCGGTTGCGGCAAATCCATGGGCTTCAGCATATACACACAGCTTTGCGGTTTCGGCAACATCGACGTCTACGCTGACTTCAAGTTCAAAAGACCAATGATGATTCTGCTCTTCCCGTGTGAGGAGAAAGACCTCGAGACCCGCTATGAGGCCCTCGTCAGGGATCTTCAGGCCGAGGGCTCGTACAACAAATGGGACGTCCTGGCGCGTTCCGATGAGGCGAGATAGGCGCTAAGAGCATGAGCGACAAAGAACTTGCGCCAATCAGCGTCGAGGTCGTTCCCGTCGAGGACTTGGAGAACATCAGGCTCGTCGCGAACGCCGATGCGGGCAAAGAGAACAACGTCGGCATCGGAGAGCGGGCGGACGCCATTCTCGGCCTCGCCTCGGACGTCATAGACCTCGTCGAGGAAAACAGCTCTACAAAGTCGAGGTTCCCGAAGGCTACAGCTTTAAGGACCTCGTCGCCTCGAAGAAGGATCCGGAAGCGGTAAGGGCCCTCGTCCGAGACCCGAAAGGTCGCCTGAGCGGCGACGTCTCCCTCAAAGCCGCTGGGGTCAGCCCCGCACAGATCGCCAGCGTCGGCCTTGCCGCAGCGGCGATGGTTGTCGGTCAGGCGTACATGACCGAAATCAGCGACAGCCTCCAGTGCATCGACGCCAAGCTGGAATCGATCGCCTCCATGATCGCCGGCGACCAGAGGGCGAAGGTCAAAAACGCCCTGGACATCGCTAGGACCTACGCAGCCCTTCATGACGATTACCTCCAAAAGCCCGCCGAGGCACGACAGGCGGCAAGAAACGAGATCGAGGGCAGGTACAACGACGTCGGTCAGGTAATCGATTGGATTACCGAGCAACTCGCCGGCATCGAAGACAAGGCCAGGGACGCCGCTGAGCGCGAAAAAGACCTCGAACCGTTGCTTAAAGAGGTCCAATCCTACGAGGCTCAGTTGGGGGTGCGGCGTGGAGTATGGACCACCGGTTTCTCGGCGCGCGCCTCATTTCTCGACAGCGTACACACATTGTTCGCGTTCGGCGCCGCATCCCCTTTTTCCCAGGATCTTTGTTCCGAATTGAGATACAGACGATCAGAGGCTATCCTGCTCATCAGGATGCTTGCATACTTTGATGGTGCGAGTTGCGGACACGCAAGAGCTACGCGTTTGGTTCGTTTTCAGCGGTGTTGGAAGTATCGGCTCAATGAAAAGCCAAGTTGACATTTTCGTGGACCGAGGCTTAGAAATGGCTTTTCTCGCTTGCGCAGACATGGTGCATAAAAGCGTTTTGCTTGGGAATTCTAACGAAATAAATAACCACATAACGTAAATGCAGCCATAGATACAAAAGGAATCGAATGGCCAGAGAGGATTGCCCTTTCCGATGGTCGATTCTTGACAGGCAAACTCAAGCCTCGTTAATATTACATGGTTTGCCAGACCGAATTAACAAAGGAGGGGTGTCGTGGTTGGTCTTTTCCGCACGTGGATGAGCGCCTAGAAAGCGGCGCTGTTGTGGCGTCGCGCTGTTTTTCTGCACGCCATTTCACGATTGGACATAACCATGATATTTGAAACCTCTCGGGGCAGGTCTGCTCTGCTGTGCCATTCATGGCAATTCAAGCTTTGTTTCGTATGGGGCGGGGAGCTCGTTTCGACATTGACGAGTTCGATTCTCCAAATGGGTCTTATTTGGCATCTCGCCCTCACGACAGGGTCGTCTTCTCTCCTCTCCTTAGCATCGCTGGCAGGCTTTCTGCCGATTGCTTTGTTCGGAATCCTTGCGGGCGCCCTTGTCGACAGACTGCCTTTGAAACGTGTCCTCATCGGCACCGACCTCTTCATTGCCGCGGTGGGCGCCGCCTTGACGATTGCCTCGTTGGCCGGCAGCTTACCTGCATGGCTAATTCTCATCGCCCTGTTTCTCCGTGCAGTTGGCACTTCGTTCTACACGCCGGCCTCCCAATCTCTCACGCCCCATCTCGCCCCGCCAGAGCATCTCGTTCGCCTATCGGGGGTGACTCAGGCGATTCAGTCCGGCGGATACATTCTTGGCGCCGCGCTTGCAGCAGTGATTTATCCCGTGGCGGGCATTACCGCTATGATTGTCCTCGACGTGCTGGGAGCGCTTTTCGCTTCTTTAGCCGTCCTCGCCGCACAGATAGACGCAGGGGGACTCGACGAAGCCGACCGCAGCTTGCCCTTTTCCAATAAGGTTCGAGAACTTTTCTCTGAGATTTCGGACGGCTACAAGCTGATTAGAGGGTACAGGGGGCTGCTCGCCCTTCTTTGGTGCGGGTTCGTCTTCGCTTTCGCGTTCTCTCCGCTCGCGGCATTGTTCCCAATAATGACCTTGGGGCATTTTGGCGGTAGCACGGGGGATGCTGCTTTGGTGGAAATCCTTTTTTCTGCAGGCATGCTGGCTGGGTCCGGCATCTTGGCGGTTACGGGAGGGTTCCGCAATAGGTCGTTCACCATGGTCGCCGCGATTGCCGGCTTCGGCATTGCCGCAATCGTATCCGGATCGCTCGGCCCGTCATTGTTCGCTGCTTTCCTGCCGGTGAGCTTTCTTATGGGCGCATGCTCCCCGTTGTACGCGGGAACCCAGACTGCCCTTATGCAGGAGCAGATACCTCCTGAGTACCTAGGCCGCGTTTTCGGCCTCTACGGAACCATCATGGCGTGGGCCATGCCCATGGGCCTCGCGGCCCCCTCCGTTTTTGCGGATCTGCTTGGAGCTCCGTTATGGTTTGTCGGCTCTGGAGCGACCATGGTACTGCTTGCGATGGCTATGCTGCTTGCTCCGAGCGTCCGAAACGTGGGGAAAAGAGATACCGGGCGGATTCAATAGCCCAAGTATTCGAAAAAAAGAGGCAGCAGCCATCGGTTCACGCGTCAGCCTTCAAGCCCTTGCGACGACGAGGTATTGCACCGACATCCCACATCGCGCTCCTTATTCGTCGCCAACTATCATTTTCGGATTTGCCGGCTTGCGCAAGGTCAAAACGCTCGCGCCGGCAATTGGGCAAAGGCGAAAAATCGACGTGAGCAATCTTTTTTGGCATGGCTGCGCTTCCAGTAAAAGGCTAATACACAAAAGGCGGTTCAACCTATGGAACTCATAGTCAAAGCTAAAGACATCTTTTTGGAATATGCCGGCCGCGATATCCTGGATATCGAAGAGTTGGAAATCTACTCCTACGATCGCATCGGCTTGGTGGGAGACAATGGCGCAGGCAAAACCAGCCTGCTTAAAATTCTGAGCGGCAATCTTACCATTGCGGACGCCGACGTCAGGCGCTTTGGCAGCATTGCCCTCATCAGCCAGCTCGACGAACTCGACCTTGATACGGCCCCGGGTAGCGGCGAAATGCTCTCCCGTCTCAACGTCGCCGGCGTGGCACCGGAGACGATGAGCGGCGGAGAGGAAACGCGCGCCAAGATTGCCTCTGCGCTCTCCCAGCATGCAAGCGCGATCTTCGCCGACGAGCCTACGAGCCACCTCGATCAAGACGGCATCAGCCTTCTCGTCGGGCAGCTCAAGGCATTTGATGGGGCCCTGCTCATTGTGAGCCATGACCGTTATTTTCTCGATCAGGTAGTGGACAAGATCTGGGAGCTCAAAGACGGCGGTATTTCCGAATTCTGGGGTGACTACTCAGACTATCTGCAGCAAAAAGAAAAAGATCGCAAAGCTCAGGCGACTCGATACGAAGAGGCGATGCGCGAGCGCGATCGCCTCGAAGCCGCCATCGAAAAACAGCGGAAAAAAGCACGGCAGGTCGACGCCAAGCGGAAGGGTGCGAAAAAAAGCAACGAGTATGCAGGTCGATTGGGGCATCAGAAAACAACCGGCACCAAGCAGAAGAAAATGCATCAAGCAACTAAGAACATGGAGAAGCGCCTCGAAGCGCTCGAAGGGATCGAGGCCCCAGATAGCATTCGCGCCGTGCGGTTCCGCCAGAGCAAGGCCCTGGAGCTGCACAGCAAATTTCCCATCTCGGCAGACGAGTTCAGCTTGAGCTTCGACGGCTGCGTGCTCTATGATCGCGCGAAATTCGAGATACCGCTCGGTGCCAAAGTGGCCATCACCGGTGGCAACGGTACGGGAAAGACCAGCTTGCTGAAGGCAATCGCTCGACGCGCCGACGGTATCAACATCTCTCCCAAGGCAGAGATCGGTTACTTCGAGCAAACAGGCTACAAGTTCGACGCCCGTCAGTCTGCGATCTCGTTCATGCAGGATGGTTGCGAGTACAGCATGACCGAAATCCGAAGCGTCCTCGCCTCTATGGGAATCGGACCGCGTGACCTGGCAAAGGACGTTGGCGTTCTCTCGGGAGGCGAAGTCATCAAGCTGCTGCTCGCGAAGATGCTGCTGGGCAGATACAACATCTTGCTCATGGACGAGCCTGGAAATTACCTGGACATCAAGAGCGCCGAAGCCCTCGAGCAGATGATGAGCGCCTATGCCGGAACGATAGTGTTCGTCTCCCACGATAAGAGGCTGGTCGAGAACGTCGCAGACATTATTTACGAAATAAAGGACACCAAGCTAGTCAAAATCTTTCAGCGCGAATAACCCTAAATGAGCAGGATATATTCCCAGAATGGAGACAAAAGGCCTCGAAGGGGGGGTGCCTCCAGGCCCTGTCGGCGCTCGCCATGACGCGCATGTACTACGACGGCAGCATGGACGACCGCAGCGCCCTCATCGAAGAACAGCGGATCCTGGACAAATCTCAGGGCTTTCTGAAAAAGAGGCAGGTCCTCGCAGCGCTCATGGAGATGAAGATCGGGGGCATGAAAGGGACGCCCATCGCGCTTCCTCGCGGAGCCCAGGGAAACGCCCTCAAGAGGCTGGTCTCTCAGACCCCCAGAGCCGCTGCAAAAGAGCAACTCCTCGAAGCTAAGGTTGAGATGCGCGCGAGCCTACGCTCCGGAGAGTCGAAGCTGAGGTCCGAGGCCGAAGATCGAAAAGGCAAAATCCAACGCATCGCGGCGGTATCCCGGTCAGCCAGGACGCTGCTCACTGATGGGACCGACTGCTGGCTCATCGACGATCAGACAGATTAGGAAAGACAAAGAGGCGGGCAATTGCCCGCCTCTTACTACATCACCCACTTGAACACGGCGCGGAACAGCCAGACGAAAAAGCCCAGCGTGACCTTAAGCGCCGCCTTGAGGAACCTACCAAGCCTCTTCATCGACGTCACCCCAATCTTCCTTGACCTTGCGGGCACCATCCTCGGCGCCCCCTTCCTTCTCTTGCGCGAGCAGCCTCGCCAGCTCGTCGGGCACGCCCGGGACCTCCGCCCTCCCCAGCGCGCGCTGCAGCTCCTTTATCTGCGACTTCAGCGGTTTTGAGGGAGGACCCACGTGCTCGCGGTAGCAGGCGCCGATCGCGGCCGCGTCGCACAGGTATCCCCGCACCCGGGCGAACGCCTCGTCGCCGTCGAGCAGGACGCGCCGGGCTCGCCCGAGCTCGGCCTCCGAGGCAAGCATGAAGCGCCATCCGCGGGACCTGCGTGCGGCCGGGATGCCGTCCGCGGGCGCGTCGGCGCGCCAGTCGTCGCGCACCTGGTGCCAGTTCGCCGTGAGCCAAAGCCCCTTCTCGGGCTCCTCGCGCATCTCGAGCTCGAACTCCGTGAGCATGTTCGCGCCGGAGAACGGCGACCCCTCCGTGAACGAGAGCGTGTCGAACAGCGTCGTCCTGCCGCCCTCGTACTCTATCCTCACCATCATCTCCGGCCCCTCTCCCTGCGCTGGTCCTGCTGGGCCCGCTGCCGCTCGGCGGCGAGGATGCGCTGCTGCTCGTCCTCATGCCGGCTGCCGCGCTGGTTGTCGCCGGCTTCGCCGCGCTTGTCGCCGTTCCCGTAGCGGGTCTTGAGGGGCATGAGGCCGTTCTCCGCTATGTAGGCTCGCGCAGCCTCGAGGCGGCGGTACCCCTCGCCGCCCGCCTGGCCGCGGCGCTCGAGCGTCGCCATCCTGAGACCGAACTCCTCGATCGACTCGACGTCGAACTTCGCGCAGGTCTCGAGCGCCGAGGAGAGCCTGCTCAGCTCCGAGAGGTCGTTGAGCTCGAGGGCCCGCTCGGCGGCCTCGCGGATGCGCGCGGTGCTCGCGTCCGTGGGGCGGTAGGCGCCTTCGCGCTCGAACCGCCGGCGGAGCATCTCCTTGCCGTAGACGAACCCCAGGCGCTCGCCGCTGACCTTCTTGGACGGCTCCTCTGCCAGGCTGAACACCCAGTCGTCCCGCCTCGCCTTGGCCGAGTTGTCGGCGACGTGCACGCCCAGGGCGTCGAGGATGCCGAGGAACTCCGCCTCGTCGCGCGCCGTGGTCTTGGCGAGCGCGACGCGGGCGCGGATGTCGCCGACCCACGAGTAGCCGCCAGAGCGCATGATCTCCTTCTCGGCACGGCCCAGGTAGACGCTCCTGCGACTCCTGGGCCCGCCCGCGCCGGCGCGCCCTCGCGCCTTCGACGGCGATTCTGGCGCCCGGTCGTTGGAGAGGCCCGACAGCCCGCGCTCGCGGGCCATGTCCTGAAGGTCTCGGTTGAGGTCCTCGGGGTGCTGGGTCTGCATGCGGTAGCCCGTGCGGAGGTTCGCGTTGTTCACTACGATGTGCGCGTGGGGTATGCCGCGGGCGTTGTCGTCGTGGTAGACGATGGCGATCTCGTGGTCGCCGAAGTGCTTGAGCGCCCACGAGCACGCGAGCTCGCGCAGCGCAGCCAGGTCGATGTCGTCGCCGGGGTCCGGCGAGAGCACGAAGTGCTTGAACGTGCGCGCGGGCTTTCCCCTCCAGGGTGCGTCCGTGCCGAAGGCGGCGCGAGTGGCGTCCATCTCGGCGTCCCAGGCGCAGGCCTCCTTGGCCTCGTCTCCCAGCGCGCCGGCGTCGCGCTCGTCGTAGCTCAGGTTGAACAGGTCGCGCGCGAGGGCGCGGCCTCCCTTCTCGAGGTAGCGGCGGATGCCTCCGGTCGCGCCGTGGCCGCTTATCGGCTTCAGGATCGGCATGGCGACCCCTCCACGAGCGAGTCGGCTCCGATGCGCCCGAGCTCGGCCGCCATCTCGCGGGCCGCGGCGTTCACGTCGGCGAGCTCGCGCTCGATCGTAGGGACGCTCTCCGCCACGAGGTCGCGGTCGACGCGCCCATGGCGGGCGTGGAAGTTGATGAGGTTCATCGCGTGCACGGCCTGGTTGTAGTGGTAGCCCCACTTCGTGAGCTCGCGCGACATCGCCCACAGGGCCCTGCGGTCCACGAGTATGCGGTGCTCGTCTCCCGCGTTGGCCTCCGTCGACAACGGTATGCGCACGAGGTAACGCAGGTACTCCGACTTGCTGAGGCCGGCGCGCTCGCACCGCTCGCAGAGCGCGTCGTAGTCGCCTCCCTCCATGCGGAACGTGACGCGGCGCTCCTTGCCTTTGGCGACGCCGGCTTCCTCTTCCATGGCGGATTCCTTTCCTCGGGCCCGCCGCGCGGCGGGCGCGTCTCTCTAGGGGCGCGGGGGATCCCCCGCAGGCGGCGGCCCGGCTCGGGCGCCGCCTCTGGGACCGGGCCTCGCGTAAGCGGGCTCCCCAACGGCCCGCGGCATGACGGGTCCGAGGCCGCCCGGTCCCCAAGTGCTATGGACGCCCGACGCGATGTCGGACGCCATAGGCTACTTGCTGGATTTCGGGCCTGAGGCCCTTCTGCGGCCCTTACGGGCGCCTGCGCCCGCCTCCGCGTACGGCGCGGTCATGAGCGCCATCTCCCGCAGCAGCGAGAGGTCGGCCGCGCTCGGGCTCTCGGGCGGGCGCTCGAGGAAGTCGGCCACGAGCCTCGCGGCCTTCGCGATGCGTCCGTCGGGGCCGGCTTGCGCCTTCCCCTCGCTCCTCACGTAGTCGGAGAGCTCCCGCTTGGTGCGCCGCCAGGGCTCCATGGCGGCGTGCATCTCCGCCTGGCGCTCCTTCGGCATGCCCGCGAGCGAGCGCACCGCCTCGGCGCTGAGGTTGCCGCGGTCGGCCTCGGCGGCCCACTCGGGCGAGAGGTCCTCGGCGATCCTGCGGGCCAGCCTCTCCTCGCGCGCGATGGTCTTGCCGGAGATCTTGCGGCCCGTCTGCCGCTCGATGATGGCGGCCTTCACGTCGTCGACGCGCATGCCGGAAAGCGACGGGTCCTCGGAGCGCAGGCGCACGGCGTCGCCCCTGAGAGCCTCGGTCGCGGCGGCGCGCTCGGTCACGGTGAGCGCGCGGGTGAAGTAGTTCGCGGCGTGGAGCAGCGTCACCGCCCGCTCGTCGTCGATGCCCTCGATCACGCGGCAGGGCATCCTCTCGTAGGCGGGGTCGCCCTTCGCGAGCAGCGCGTAGGCGGCCTTGCGGCGGTGCCCGGAGACCATCTGCCACGAGCCGTCGCCGACCTTGCGCACGAGCGGTAGGTCGGTGAGTCCGTCCTGGCGTATGGACTCGGCGAGCTCGGCTATGCCGGCCGGGTCCATGGAGTACGCGGCGTTCGCCGGGTGGTCGGCGATGTCGGCCACCGCTATCTCGGACACCGGGTAGCGCCCGCGGGTGCGCGATGCGCCGTCGAGCAGCCCCGTGATGGTGAAGCCCGCGGCCACCTGGCTAGGCGAGCTCACGGGACACCTCGTCTGCGAGCGCCTTGTAGTCGCGCGCGGGGCGGCTCCCCGGCTCGAAGGCCGCCACCGGCTTCCACTGCCAGCTGCCCTCGCAGACCTTGCTGCTCGCGTGTATGACCGTCTCGAACTGCTCGCCCGGGAAGAACCCGTCGAGCACGGCCGCGCCCGTGGCCTCGGCGTTGGTCATGCGGCCGGGCACGCAGGTGCGCAGTATCTTCCAGCGGGGCGTGGGCATGCGCAGCGCGTCGGCGATGGAGCGCGTCGCCTCGACGGTGAGCGCCGTGCCGCGCATCACGGTGGAGTCGAGCTTCACGGGGATGACGACCATGCCGCCCTCCGCTGCGGCGAGGTAGGCGTTGAAGGCGAGCCTGCGCATCACCGGGCTGCAGTCGATGAGGCAGACGTCGTAGGAGCCCGAGGCGTCGTCGAGGGCGAACTTGAGGCGCTGCTCGCGCAGGAGCATCTCGTTCTGGTCGACGAGGTCGATGGTCGAGGCCACCACGTCGAGGTTCTCCCCGGCAGCGTAGGCGACCTCCTCCACGGGCGCGCCGCCGTAGAGCAGCTCGACCGACGTGCGCCGCTCGGAGACGGCCCGGTCGTAGAGGCCGAAGAAGTCTGTGGCAGACGCCTGCGGGTCGAGGTCGACAAGCAGGGTCCGAAGGCCCCGGGCGGCGAAGATCGCCGCCAGGTTCACGGCGGTCGTCGTCTTGCCGACGCCGCCCTTGTAGTTGGAAATGGCTATCGTGCGCATGGGTCGCGTCCTCTCTAGCGTGGGGCGCGCCTCGGCGCATCCGGTCCGGCGCGCCCCGAGTCTCGGAGCGTCGGGACAAAACCGTACGGATTTGTCCGACAAGCGGAGTGTACCACGAAAACGTACGGATATGTACGCTTTCGTGGTACAAGGGGTGGATTCGGGGAAACCCGGCCCCGGGAGCCCGGGGCCGGGCGCGCCGCCTAGGAGAGCGGCTCCATCTCGCCGAAGCAGTTGATGTGGTGGCGCAGGAGCGCTCGGTTTTCCTTGACGACCATCATCGCCACCTCGTCGAAGCGGACCGGCGTGTCGGCGTAGTCGTCGCCGTTGCCGGCGAGCCACGTCGCCGCCAGCGCCTCGCGCAGCCCGCGCGCCCTGTGGGCCTCGGGGAAGCCGTCCGTTCCGATCCGGACCGTGGCGTCGACGAAGACCAGGGTCCCGTCCTCGTCCACCGCCACGAGGTCGATTCCGCCGATGCCCTCGGGCCCCTGCCAGGCCTCATCGACGATCTCGTAGCCCTTACGCTCGAGGAAGGTCCTGACCGCGCCCATCGCCTTTTCCTTCATGTCGTTCATGTCTTGCTCCTTAGACTCGGAGGCCCGCCCCTGTGGCGTGCCTTGCGTCGCGTGAGTCGCATGCGGCGCGGGCGTGCCGGCAAGGGAGGAAGCGAAGTCGGGCGTGGAAATAGAAGTATTCCGACGGCAGTTTTTCGCGTTGTTCGCGCGCGCAGCGCATGGAGCGAAGAACCCGAAAAAGTGTCGCGGCCCTTGCGGGCCGCCTGCCGGCGTGCGACCCTGCGCGTCCAAGGAACGCCGGGGCGGGTTTCGGATCGGAAGGGCGCAGGCGTGCGGCATGGAATCAGGCATGGGCGCCGAGGCTTCCAGGCATGGGATGCGATCTGTCGGCGGTTGCTGGGCTCCCGTGGGATTGGAGACGACGCCGCGGCGGGAACGACGGCGCGTTCCCGAGTCGCGGTGCCGTGGTCCGCATCGGGACGGCATTCCCCGCGCCGCTTGCGGCCAATATGCGCACGGGATCGCGGTGGCGAGATGGTTCTCCATGCGGAACGGCTACGGTGCTGCGCAACACGTCCGTCGGAAGAAGGAGGACAGCCAATGATGGATATCAACGAGAAGGACGAGCGTCGTGAGCTGCTTGACGCGGTGGCGGATGCAGGAAGGCTGGCGAGGGGCCTGGACCAGCTGCTCGAGTCCCTGGCGCACGCCGACCAGCTGGACCTGCTCGACGTCGAGGGGGTCCTGGCCCTGAGGTCGATAAGCGAGAGGTGCGCCGAGCGCATCGGCGACGCCGCGCGAATCCTGGAGGCGCAAAACGAGATCCTCTATGTCGAGGAACGGACCGTTTAGCTTCCTTTCGCGGAAGATTAACTATTTGCTTTGCGGGCAACACCCTAAAGAATCGCAGTTCCTGGTCGGCGCTTAGATGAGCGTTAGCCGCGACCCATTCCAAAGATACTTGCATTGTCGGCGTTGTCGTTAGTTTCGACCTCAGTCGCCATCGCCGGGAACGATTCTTCCTGAGACGCGTCGTCCACTCGCGAGTCAATAGGCTCGCCGAGCGCCAGGAAGAACCTCATCACGTGCTCGACTCTCTGCTGCAGAGACTCGCTCAGCTCGCTGTAGGAGGCCGCCAGCCGTACTTCCTTGGCCAACTCCGCCATCGAGTCCTTCAGCGCCTTCTGCACGCTCACAGAGGGTCTCACCTCGACCTGGGTATCGGTGAGCTTGGCGATGATGTAGTCCTGCCTGTTCATGCCGCTCCAGGCGGCCATCTCGCATATGAGCTTATGCTCCTCGGGCGTGCAGCGGAACGCCATCGTCTTACTGCGCTTGCGGGCGCTGTTCTCGCACGGCATCCTTCTTATCCCCTCGCCCCGTCAAGGGCGGCGGCCATCTCGTCCTGCTTCGTGGGGAACAGGTGCGCGTATCGGTAGGTGATGTCCACCGCCTCGTGGCCCATGCGCTCGGCGATGGCCAGCGCGGAGAAGCCCATCTCGATCAGCAGGCTCACGTGGCTGTGGCGTATGTCGTGTATGCGGATGCGTTTCACGCCAGACGCCTTGCACCCTCGTTCCATCTCGTGGGCCAGGAAGTGCTTGGTAACGGCGAACAGGCGCTCGTCGGGGGCGACGTCGTCTCGT
Source organism: uncultured bacterium (assembly GCA_905215465.1). Lineage (GTDB taxonomy): Bacteria > Actinomycetota > Coriobacteriia > Coriobacteriales > Atopobiaceae > Paratractidigestivibacter. The sequence goes on from CAJMPT010000005.1 coordinate 13,219, forward strand.
AGCTCGATGAAGTCCGCCATCTCGTCGCGCAGGAAGGCGGGCATGACGATCGTGCGCACCGACTTGGGCGTCTTGGGATCGGTCACGGTGTCTACGCCGTGGAGGCTTTGGTACGACTTGTTGATGCGCAGACGCGAACTCTCCAGCATGAAGTCGGACGGAGTGAGCGCCAGAAGCTCGCCGCAGCGGATGCCCGTCCAGTAGAGCAGCTCGAAGGCGTGGAACGAGAGCGGCTTGTCCATGACGGCCTCGCTGAACCTCAGGTACTCGTCCTTGGTCCAGAACTGCATCTCGCCGCCCTTCTTCGAGCCCATCTTGTCGACCCTTCGCACCGGGTTGTCGGTGAGCCCGTAGTAGCGCTCGGCGTGGTTGAAGATGGCGTTGAGTTGGTTGTTCACCGTGCGCAGGTACGTCGGCGCCCAGGGCTTACCGTCGGCGTCCCGGTGTTCAGTAAGCTCGTTCTGCCACCTAATAACGTCGATCGGCCTCACATCGCACATGCGCATGTCCCCGAAGAACGGCACGAGCTTGTCGTTGATGATGTACTCCTTGGTGATCCACGTATGCTCGCGTATGCGAGGCTTCACCTCGGAGGCGTACACCTCAACGAACTCGGAAAACGTCATGTCCATGGCCCCGCCGTTAAGGCTCTTGAACTGGCTTTCCCATACGGCCGCCTCCACCTCGGAGGAGAAGCCGCGCTTTGTCTTGTGGCGCTTCGAGCCGCGGGCGTCGCGGTAGTAGCACTGCACGAAGAACGTGCCGTTGCTGTCGTCCTTGTACACCGGCATGTCAGTCCACCTCCGGGAAGTACAGGGCGTCGAAGACGTCACTTCGAACGCGTCCGCGGATAACCACGCGCCCGCGCGCCTCCTGCTCGGCGTTTATCTTCCTGATCACCTCGTAGGCGCTGCCTTTCTTGATCCTCAGCAGCTCCGCAACCTCGTCCGCATCCAGCATGTGCGGTCTCGGCGTCTTTGCCACCTTCTCGTCCATGGCTCCTCCTGTCATTAGCGTACAGATACGTACGGTTTACAGATTCAGAGTAAACGTACATATCTGTACTGTCAATAGAATTGCGTACATTTGCGTACGCTGGTAAGATGTGCGGGTACGTAATTCCAGGAGGAGGGCGCATGTCCGTAGGCGAGAACATAAGGCGGTACCGCAAGTCGCGCGGCATGACGCAAGCGCAGCTTGCCGAGGCGGTCGGCCTGACCGAGGGGGCCGTGCGCCACTACGAGAGCGGCATCCGCGCCGTGAAGCCCGAGCTGCTCGAGTCCATCGCCGCAGCGCTCGGCGTGTCCGTCAACGCCCTCAAGGATTACGGCGTCGAGACCGCAGGCGACCTCATGTCGCTGCTCGTGCGGCTCGAAGACTCCTTCGGCATAGTTCCCTCAGCCGACGGTTCGGGCCTCTCCCTGAACCCCAAGGCGCCGCACGCGCCCAAAGCCGCGATGGCGATCGAGTTGTGGGCAGAGAAGCGCGCACGGCTCGAGAACGGCGAGATCGACGCCGACGAGTACGAGGACTGGAAAGCCTTGCTGTAACGGCTCCCCGCATTTCGCAATCAACGCAACCGAATCAGGACGCCAGGCTAGGCGGTGAGCTCCGCTCGCTCCTGCGTAAGCTGAGTTTTTACTCCCCATTGCATGCAAAGGCATTTCAAGCGTAAATGGGGAGTAAATGACGCGGTGGCTTACATGGCGGCACACGGCAGTACACTGCGGCATTTCCCCTGATTACTCCCGTTTTCATTGAGGCGGCGAGATTCTTTACTCCCCATTAACCACCTGGGGAAACGCCGTACGGAGACCGTAAAAACGCCCGTTGAGTTCGATTTGAGTTTCACGGGCCCCGAAACGGCCTCGTTTCGTTCTCGGGGACAAAAATCGCGCGTCTACTCATTCGGGATAAATCTTTACTCCCGTTCCTCCGAATACCGCCCCGTGCCTTGTCGTCTTGAAATACGGGGAGTAAATCGCGAAATCGCAGGTGAAAGGGAGTAAAACGGCAAAGAAAAAGCCTCCGTCCCAACGCGGGAACGGAGGCCAGATTACCGTATTTACTCACCGCCGTCGCTGGCGGCTTTGCCATGACTCTCGTACGAAACGAAACTCAGCGGCACAGTGCGGCACTCAAAAGTGCAGGTCAGAACCCTATCAGCCTACTCCCACTCAATAGTCGCGGGCGGCTTGGACGTGATGTCGTAGCACACGCGGTTGGCGCCGGGGACCTCGGCGACGATTCGGCCGCTGATGCGAGCCAGCACGTCGTAGGGCAGCTTGGCCCAGTCCGCGGTCATGGCGTCGCTGGACTCAACCGCACGCAGGATGATCGGACGCTGGTAGGTGCGCTCGTCTCCCATGACGCCCACGGACTTGATGTCGGGAAGTACCGCAAAGTACTGCCAGCAAGAGTGCTCGGAGTTGCGCTCGCCGGTCTTCTCGAAGAGGCGCTGGTTGTAGGCGTCAAGCTCCTCGCGCACGATGGCGTCGGCGCCCTTCAGGATCTCGAGCTTCTCCTTGTCTACCGCGCCGATGATGCGGATGGCCAGGCCGGGGCCGGGGAACGGCTGACGGAAGACGATGTGCTCGGGCAGGCCGAGGGCCAGGCCCAGCGCGCGGACCTCGTCCTTGAAGAAGTGGTCAAGCGGCTCGATGAGGTCAAAGCTCACGCCCTCGGGGAAGGGGATGAGGTTGTGATGGCTCTTGATGGTGGACGCCTTGCCGCCCGTCTTGCGCGCGCCGGACTCGATGATGTCCGGATAGATGGTGCCCTGGGCCAGGAACTTCACCGGCTTGCCATCGGTCTCCAGCTGCTGGGCAACGGCGAAGAACTCCTTCCAGAACTGCGTGCCGATGATGCGGCGCTTCTCCTCGGGCTCGGTCACGCCGGCGAGAAGCTCGGCGTAGCGGTCCTCGGCGTGGACGTGGATGAAGTCGACGTCAAACTGCTTGGTGAAGACCTCCTCGACCTGCTCGGGCTCGTTCTTGCGCAGCAGGCCGTGGTTGATGAAGACGCAGGTCATCTGCTTGCCGATGGCGCGGGCGCCGAGGGCGGCCACCACGGAGGAGTCCACACCGCCGGAGAGGGCCAGAATGACGCGGTCGTCGCCGACCTTCTCGCGGAACTCGTTGGTCATGGTCTCAACGAGGTTGTCCATGCTCCAGTTCTTCTCCAGCCCGCAGATGGAGAAGAGGAAATTGGAGAGAATCTGCTGGCCGTGCTCGGTGTGCTTGACCTCGGGGTGGAACTGGGTGGTGTAGATCCTGCGCTCGGCGTTCTCCATGGCGGCCACGGGGCAGACGTCGGTGGAGGCGGTGACGGTGAAGCCCTCCGGGACCTCGCAGACGGAGTCGCGGTGGCTCATCCACACGGTCTGCCTGAGCGGCGTGGAGTTGAAGAGGACGGAGTCATGGTCGCGCTCGATGGTGGCCGGGCCGTACTCGCCGACCTCGGAGTGGGCGACCTTGCCGCCCAGCGTCACGGCCGTGATCTGGTGACCGTAGCAGAAGCCGAGCACGGGAACGCCCAGCTCGAAGATGGCCGGGTCGACGCGCGGCGCGTCCTCGGCGTAGACGGAGGCGGGACCACCGGAGAGAATGAGCGCAGACGGGGCCATCTCGCGCAGCTCACTGGCAGAGATGTCGCACGGGACGATCTCAGAGTAGACGTTGAGGTCGCGCACGCGACGCGCGATCAGCTGGCCATACTGGGCGCCAAAGTCCAGGACGGCCACGAACTGCTTGGTGCTTGCTTGGCTCATGTATCCTCCGCTTTCGAAGACCAAATGCTCCAATCGGGCTTTTTCCTTAGTCATCATACGTTACTCCAGTTGGGCATTTTTTGGGCGATAGCTGCTTTTTTGTCCACCTTCACGCCCTGCACACTCCCCTCCCCTATTCTTTGTTGAGTTTACTGAACAGCAGCGACCCCGAGCCGCACTGACAGGAAGGGCCTCTTTTGGCTGGCAGAAGACCCCACAAGCGTATGACCGGCGCCGAGCAGGCGCGTCTTTCTCGCAGTAGGTTCGAGCAACCCCAGGGAGGCGCCGGCCGTCACTCGGCCGCGGGCGTCCCGCCCACCACGCGCGCCCCCCAGGGGGCCGCAGGCTACCAGGAGGTTGGCACGACGAGAAGCACCCGCCAGCAGCGCAGCCAGCGCGATTCTCGCCGAGCGGGTGTCGCACAGCACGCGACCTCTCGCGCCGAGGGTGTGGCGGCCTACAGCGCTCGCCGCAAGAAGGGCGGAGCCGGCAAGGTCGTGCGCACCGTGCTCATTGCGGTGGGCATCATTCTGGCAACGGCTGGCGGCGCGTTTGCCTGGTACGTCAACAACATCAACAGCCGCCTGGGCGAGGGCATCACCGCAGAGCTAAGGCAGCAGCTCGTCGAGGTCAAGCCGCAGGACCCGTTCTACATGCTGCTTCTTGGCGTGGACAAAGACGAGGCACGCGCCGAGGACTGGGGCAGCTCCACGGCCAACTTCCGCTCCGACACCATCATCCTTGCGCGCGTCGACCCGCCCGCGCAGAAGGTGACGCTGGTCTCCATTCCGCGCGACACCCTCGTTGACATGGGCGAGCACGGCGAGCAGAAGATCAACGCGGCCTACTCGTATGGCGGCGCGGCATACATGACCGAGGTCGTCTCCAAGTTTGCCGGCGTAAAGATCTCCCACTACGCGGAGCTGGACTTTGAGCAGTTCACGTCCATCGTGGATACCATCGGTGGAGTCGAGGTCGACCTGCCCGTCGCCATCTCTGACCCCGACTACGCGGAGATCGAGCTGCCCGCCGGCGTGCAGACGCTCAATGGCACGCAGGCCCTGGGGCTGTGCCGCAGCCGCCACGCCTACGACGAGTACGGTGGCGGTGACTTCTATCGCGCCGCCAACCAGCGCATGATCATTGGCGCCATCGTCAAGAAGGTACTGAAGCTTGACGCGCTCAGCATGTCCAGCACCGTCTCCGAGCTGGCCAACAGTGTGACCACGGACTTCAGCGCAACGGACATCCTGGGCCTCGCCATGCAGTTCAAGGACTTTGACGTCGACACCGGGTTCTATTCCGGACAGACGCCCACCATCTCCAGCTACATCAACAAGGGCTGGTACGAGCTGCCGGACGCCGACGCGTGGAAGACCATGATGGAGCGCGTCGACCAGGGCCTTCCCCCGTATGAGAGCTCCGACCAGGACATCACCGCAGGCGTCGCGGGCTCCATTGGCGTGAGCTCCGACGACGGTGCCAGCAGCAGCAAGGGCAGCGCGGTCATGAGCGGCAGCGTCCTCGTGCTCAACGGTACCAGCACCAGCGGGTTTGCCGCCAACAAGGCAAACGCCCTTAACAGCAAGGGCTTCACCGCCACCGCCGACAACGCCGACGCCTCCGATACCAAGACGACCAAGATCGTCTACAACAGCGGCGCCGAGGCCAAGGCCGTTGGCGTGGCCGAGACCCTGGGCGTCGACGCCGCCAATATCAGCGAGAACGATGGCAGCTACTCCACAAAGTATGACGTGGTCGTCCTGTTGGGATCCGACCTCACATAGCAAGCTCTGACAGAGAGCGTGCCAAGACCCGCCCCGCAGCCCGAAACCAGGCTCCGGGGCGGGTCTTTTTGTTAACGTGCAAGGACCTGCCGTGACTCGGCGTCCGCTTGGGCCCCAAAACCCGTGCAGAACCGACCTTGGTGTGAGCCGTCCGGGAACGGCTGTACAAAAGCGACCTTCGTGCGAGTGCCTTCGGGAGGTTCCCGCCGGAGGCCGGGCAGTTTTATGCAGGGCACACACCCAAATCCTGCGGTTTCGCCTCCGGATTATTCACTGATATTTTGATATTCCCTTCAACACAAGAAATAGGGCTCACACCAAGGCCGCTTCTGCACGCCGCCCGGCAAATCCCTCACACCAAGGCCAGTTCCGTGCAACCGCTTCTCGGCACCAGCCTCAGCGAACCACAAATCGGTGCGACATCAAGAACAGGGCGCTTATAACCAGGCAGCTTGAATGACCCAAGAGCTCGACCATGTACCTGCCCAGCAAGACTCCTGTGCCAAACGCCATCACAATGGCCAGGTATCGAAAGGCGCGGTGCCGTTCGTGCGCATTCCCGCGGGCAAAGCCCTCGTACAGGCTATTTCCGAGCGACCTAAGATTTCCGGTGATGAACACCCCCGCATACGCCGACTTGGTTCCAAACTGCCTGAACGTTTGAAACGTCATCGCCGCAAGGAAGGAGACGACGCTGTTTGCAAACAGGTCAGTCAGGCCGCCGGAGAGGAGCGACAACAGGGCAAATCCCAATGCCTCAAAATCCGCAACCCAGTGCTGCGCACGAAAACGATCTCCTCCGCACAGCGCAGCCGTCACGTGTCGTGCCATGACAATGCCCGCAAGGAAGGCGCCTATGGGAACGAGGTAGCGAACGGCACCGCGGATATCTCCAGCCGCAAGCGAGAGCACCAAGAGAACGTAGTTTCCCGTCTGTCCGTTTGCAAACACGCCGCCATGCAGCAAATAGGAAAACGCATCCATATGCCCGCCAGCAAGGGAGACGACCAGCCCAAGGGTGACCCTCTCAGAGACGGGCTCGGCTGGCGTCTCCCCACCGACAGGCCTATTCGTCGTCTTCCCCAACCTCGGCCGCATAGGTGTTCACGAGAACCATGGCGGAACGCGCCTGCTCAAGCGCTGCGCTGATAATCTCTGTGGAAAGGGGTTCCGCAGAGAGAGCAAGCTCAAGGCACAGAGCAACATTGACACCCGCCACCAGGAAGACCCGGTCGCTAATATAGGGAGCAAACGCCTGGTTGACGCTCCCTTGCAGGATGTCCGTAAGCACAAGGACCTCGTCCTCCGGAGCAACCGAGGCAAACGCGGCAGCCACCTGCTCCTCCAGCGGCGTCTCGTCAACGTACGCGCACACCGCCCTCATGTTCTCGACGCCCCCGATGAACTCAAGCGTGTCTGCAAGACCCTCGGCAAACCGATGGTGCGATGCAATGATGACGTGCCTCATAACTGCTCCTCAAATGCGTCAAGAACCTTCTCGATGCCGCCCGGGGGCAGCTTGGTGACAAAGGATTCGTAGCCAAGTCCAAAATCGCCCTCGGGAACGAAATAACCCTGAGAATCGTTTGCATAACCTATGACTATGCAGGTCTTTCCGGGGAACATCCCCTTAATCCGCATCCCCAAGGTACTGCCAAGCTCGCCCGGGAAGGTCACGAAGACGATATCCCCCAGCTCGATGATTCTCATGGCGATGGGAAACGTCACGCGCTCGACATCGAGCTTCGCCGAGAGCTTGGAGACCTCGGTCGCAGCAAGCTTGCGCGCGTCGGTCGAAGACCCCTCGTCCGAAAGCACCGCCTTCGCCTCAGCGAGCTGTGCTCTGTAGCTGGGAAAATACTGCGTGTTATCGTAGTCCACCCGATAGACGAACTCCCTCGCAGAGGGCGCATCCAAATGCAGGGGCTCAAAGCTGCCCTTCATGAGCTCGGCGGCAATGCCGCAAGAGACCCTCTTGAGCTCGGCAAAGTCGTTGCCCTGTCGGAACTGCCGGTTTCCAAGGTCTCCCGAGGCTCCCGTGAAGGCATACGGCACCACGCCCAACCACTCTGCCAGCTCGGCACGCACGGCACCCTGCAGGTCCGAGGTGATGAGCATGTTGGTGGGACCCACCACGGTCGAGTGGCAGTTGAAGTTCTGCATTGCCGCAACAACCTTGCCTCCCGCATCAACAAACCGGATGACGAAGGCCTCGTCGTCAAATGGCTTCTCGATGCTGTTGCGGTTTGAATACCATCCGCGCACGTGCGTGGCAAGAATCTGCGGCGTCACCTCAACCAGCCCGTCAGGCAGCTTCGAGGCCGCCTGGACCACAAGACCCGTCACCAGGTCGGCATAGCCGGGCGTGTCATGGTCGATGAGGCTGTCATCTCGAAGTCCGTTGGGACACGAATGGGAGTGGATCGTACTGGTGACTAGCAGCTCGTCCTCGAGCCCGAGCAGCTCGCACAGCTGACGGCGCATCCCCCCTATGCGAGAAAGGCTCATGAGACACACGTCCACACCCACAAAGAGAGTGCGCCTCCCTGCCTCCTCGATGAGGAGAAGGACGGCAAGAGGCTCGTCATGCACGCCCTGGCCGGGCTGCTGGCGCAGGTCGTTCAGATAGCCATCCAGATAGAAGACGCCAGGCGGCGTGATGGAAACGGTTGTGGTTGAGACCTTCATGCTTCCCCCAAACAGGGCCGCCGGGATGCCCCCGCACCCCGGCGGCTAAAGCCTATCCCAGGATGCCAAAGGCGGCGCAAACCCAGGAGACGACGATGATTCCAATGATGAGGACGTTCGTGGAGACCTTCTTCTTGAGGAGCTGATAGACCAGCACGGTCGCCATCACGGGAAGGAACCCAGTCAGGATCTTGTCGAAGAGCTGCTCCTGAAGGCCGAAGCTCGCATCACCGATGGCAATGGCAAGCGGCGTGGAGATCTTGATGACCGAGGGGATGAGGGCGCCGACCACCGTAAGGCCCAGGACGGACATGGCCTCGGAGAGCGCGGCCACCTTGTCCGCCAGCGTAGTGATGATCGCGGAGCCAAACTTGTAGCCCCAGCTCCAGCTCTTGACCTTGAGGCCAAGGCTGCACACGAGCATGACCAGGGCAAAGATGATGGCACCAAGCGGATTGCCCTCCTGGCCCATGTAGGCGGCCATGGAGCCAAAAATCGTGGGAATCATGACCCACAGCAGGGCGTCACCGATGCCAGAGATGGAGCCCATAAGGCCAACCTTGAGGTCCTGGACGGCGTCGAGGGCATCCGTCTTGCCCTCCTCCTCGATGGCCAGGCCGGCGCCCAGCAGGAAGCCAGCGACGGGCGGCGTGGCATTGAAGTACTTGCCGGCGTTTGCCAGAGACTTGCGGTAGGCCTCGTCGTCATCGCCGTAGATCTTCTTCAGGGCGTCCGCCTCGGCAAAGACGACGGACGGGGCAAGCTGGGTCTCGTAGTTGAAGCCGTTCACGGACATGCACCAGCGACGTCCGCACTTGTTGAGGTCCTTCTCGGTCAGGACCTTGCCCTCGGTCTTCTCGGGCGCGACGGTGGCGTTACTCATCTTCAAGAACCCCCTCATTGGTGGTCGTGGCAACAGAGGCGCTGGTCAGCTTCTTGTAGACCTCGTAGGCGGCAGCTCCGCCCAGAATGGCGATGGGCAGGATGGCAAGGCCCAGGTAGGCGGAGAGCACGAAGCCCACGGCAAGGAAGCTGAAGTACTGCTTGACGGGCATGTAGGAGAGAAGCGCAGCCATGCCGATGACGGGAAGGATGCCGCCGGCAATGGAGAGGCCGGTGGTGAACCAGGCGGGCATGGCAGAGATGACGCCGTTGACTACGGCCTCGCCAAAGAGGAGAACCAGGAACATGGGGATGGCGTCGGTCAGGCCAAAGAACAGGGGGCCAAGGAAGGTGACGTGCTTCATCTTGGAGTACTCACCGGCCTGGGCGTAGGCAGCCTGCTTGCGGGCCATGAAGCCGTTCAGGACCTTGGCAACCACGTCAAGCTGAACGCCCAGGGTGCCGACGGCGATGCCGGCCGCAAGGCCAACGCCCATGTCCTGGCCCGTGGTGATGGTGATGACGGTTCCGACCATAGCGCCGAGGGGCCAGTCGGGAACGGAGGAGCCGGCAATAGCGGCAACGCCTAGGGACATCAGCTGGACGGAGGCGCCAATGGTGAGGCCGGTCAGGCCGTCACCCAGAATGAGGCCGACGATCCAGGCATACAGGACGGCGTCGTAGTTGAGGACCTGCGTTCCATAGCGCTCGATGCGATAGAGAAACGCCAGGACGGTGATGATGACGATCTGCCAGACGGCAATCTGCATGGAAGCTCACTCCTCTCAGAGGGAGACGTACTTGGAAAGGGGCTCGCACTTGTCGGCGCACACGTACTGGACGGTGATGTCGCAGCCGTTGCCGGCGATGGCGGAGTAGGTGGGAACCTGGGAGTCCAGAACGTAGGCGCGGCGGCTCACCTGCGTTGCGCCAACGCCCTCGGCCGGATCGACGGTGCCGCCCACGGTCAGGCGCGGAACCTTCTGCCCCGCCTCCTGGAGGTCAAGGACAACCTGCGGGTCCCTGACCACAACGAAGACGGTGTGGTCGTCGTACTTGCCCGCCGCAAAGTTGGCATAGGCGGTCTCGCGGCTGATGATGGAGAGCGCCACGCCCGCGGGCTTGGCCATCCTCATGCCGGCCTTCTTGGTGGGGTCGTTTGCGTACTCGTCATCGATGATCATGAGGCGCTGCGGATGAAACTCCGGGACCCACTGGGTCGCAACGATGCCGTGAAGCAGGCGATTGTCGATGCGTGCTGCGATGATGCTCATCGCGCCCCCTCCTTTCGGGATGCGTGTTCTTCTCGCCGCCTGCGTCTGCGGACGGCGCGGCTCCTACTCGTCTTGCTGAGAGGAGCCTTCTACCTGGCCCGAGGCGTGCTCGCGCGTTGCACTCTTCGAGCTGATGTAGTCGTATACGTAGGCGATCTCGGTCGCGGGGACCTCGACGCGGTAGTGGTCGGTGATGCTGGAGAAGCTCGTGCGGAAGGCGTCGATAAACGCGGCGTGCGCCGTGCGGAACTCCTGCTCGTTGGCATAGGCCTCGATGGGCGTCTTGGTGACCAGACGCTCGACCAGGCAGCAGAGGTGCACGTAGAGGCCAATGGTCGCCGCGGGGGCGATGGGCTGGCCCATGAGGTCGGCCAGCCGGCTTACGGCCTGGGAGACCTCGGCATAGAGCTTCTCGGGGTTGAGAATGGTGATGGACTCAATGACGTTCTGGAGCGTGAGGTGCTTGAGGAGGCTGGCATGGAAGCTGGCAAGAGCCGCCGCGTCCATGCAGCGCGAGAAGGCCTTGTCAAGGCGACGGGTCGGGCCCTCGTAGAGGATGTCCTCCAGCGCAAGGAACGGGATGCCCTCGACGCCCGGGTCCATGGTGCCGACGATGGCACGAACGTTGCCGCGCTGGAACGCGGGATCGGCAAGACCGTGCTCGGCGAGCTCGCGATAGTCTGCGACCACCAGCTCAACGGGAGTATCTGCGGGAAGGCTCTCGGAGAAGAGCCGGCGAATTTTGTCGGCGGCCTCAATGCCACTCTCGGAGCAGAAGACCACGGTGTCAACGTGGTTACTCGCGTGAGTGACGCTGAACGCCGGGGCGCAGAGCTGCGCCATCTCGGCAAGACGCGCCTCAGGGGACTCGTTGGCCCGGAGGGCGGAGCCGACCTCGAGGGCAAGGCCCGTGGAGACGTTGCTTACCACGATGAGCTCCATGTCGGTTGCCTGGGAGATGGCTGACGCGATGTCGGTCAGCGAGCCCATGTCCACGAGCAACACGGCACCCTTGCAGTAGGAATAGCGCTCCAGGAGGCGACGAAGCGGAAGCAGGACGTCTGTGACCTGCTGATCGTAGGTCATGTTTATGGCATCGAAGACGTGGGCGTGAAGGATCCTGTTGGCGGCATCGGCGATACTCGTGGCAGTTGAGTAACCATGGCAGCAGATGATGCCCATGTACTCGCGGTTGCGCTTTGCCACGACCGAGGAGTTGATGTCAAGCATCATGACGATGCGGCACAGCTGGTCGGGCTCGGCGCCCAGGGCCGTCCTGGTCTCTGCAGAGAGCTGGTCGACGATGGCCGCCGTGGCCCTGAGGTGACGGGAGAGGGCGGCGTGGAGCCGTCCGAGCTTCTCGACCTGGTCGGGACGAAGCTGCTCGACGCCGTTGCCACGAAGCTGGACCGTGAGGCACTGGGCGAGCAGGCGCGAGCTTTTGCGGGTCAGCTCGACGTCATGGGCGGAGCCAACCTCCTCCAGAACGGGGTTGAGGACCCGCTCGCAGGAAAGAGCGCGCGGGTTGACGGCAGCCCCTCCAAAGTTAAGGTGGTCCTGGTACTCGCGGACATGGCCAACCGCCTCCGAGATGAACTCCCCAAAGGAGATGGCGCTGCTCTCCAGACGGTCGAAGGCCTGGAGCAGGCCCTCTATCATGCTCGCCCGGTGGGAGGAGTCCGCCTGGCCGGAGGAGCCCTTCTCGCAGCTCAGCAGGACGTCGTCGTTCTTCTGGGCAGTGGAGGCGCCGAGCACGTTGGCTGGGAGGTCATAGGTCCTAACGATGAGCTCGTCCTTGCTTCCGGGAACGTAGGCATGAGAGCAGCAGTTGATGACGCAGCTCTTGAGGCCGTCGACGTTCTCGGCAAAGTTTGCCTCAACAAGGGAGCGCAGGGCACCACGGCTGATGCGCACGTTGGCAGAGACGCGGCGGCCCTCGGCGCGCAAGAAGTGCATCGCAAGGTCGATCCGCTCGCTTACGCTGCGCTCGGAAAGGGACGGCACGTTGACCACGATGGGAACGACGCGACCAAAGGGGCTGGCCTTCGAGGCGCTTGCCGAAGTCGAGCAGGCCAGGATAAGACGGGCACGCTCTTTTGCCTGGGCTCCGGCAACGGCGCGACCATACTCGCCCAGAAGGGAGATGACGACGTCGCGCTGGCGTGCTCCCAGAGAGTCGACGCCATCGAGGAAGACGCACCCTCCGCCAACCCGCTCCAGAATGCCGGGCGTGGAGGCGTCGCCAAACAGGCGGGCTTTCAAACCCACAAGGTCCGACGCAAACGCGGCGCAGTCAAGGCGCGCATAGCCAGCTTCCGACGACACGATTCCCTGGTTACGGCAGTACTCAAAGGCCAAGCGAGAGAGGCGGGCCTTTCCACACCCATGCTCACCACAAAGCAAGACGGGCAAGCCACAGGGTGGATAGCTCATTGCGGCCTTGAGCTGATCGATGCAGGGAGCCAGGGAGAGATCGTGACCAATGGCCTTTTGAAAGTCCTTGGCCTCCCCCACGCCAACGCTCTTGAGCAGTGCCGTCATGGACGGATACTCGCTTGCGTGAAGGCCATGCTGAAGAAAGCGCTCGAAGGCTGCCTTGTGGAGGTAGATAACCGGACGGGAGTTCACCTTGACGATGAGGCCATCGCGAACCAGTTCGTTGAGATACTGGCTGGCAAGGCTACGAGATACGTTGATGTCCGCCGCAATCTGCATGGTCGTAAATGAGCCGACCGTTTCCGGAGTTGCCGCACGTGTGAGCCTATCGAGGTGCTCAAGAAGCTCTTGTTTGGTGCCTGACGTGGACATTTGACGTACCCCCTTTCCAAAACGAAGGTTACGTGCACGTCGAAGCCCATGGGGCCCTCGAAGTCTGAATCAACAGTCTAGGGGGCGTTTCGACACTTCAAGTTGAAATCCTCAGCCAATTTAGCTCCCACTCGACACCTTGTAGACGGGCATTTAATAACTTGCAGACGCACGGAACGACTTGTTGTCTGCTTGGGCCCCAAAACCCGTGCAGAACCGACCTTGGTGTGAGCCGTCCGGGAACGGCTGTGCAAAAGCGACCTTCGTGTGAGTGCCTCCGGAAGGCTCCCGCCGGAGGCCAGGCAGTTTTATGCAAGGCGCGCACCGCAATCCTGCGGTTTTGCCACCGGAATATTCACTGCAATTTTGATATTTCCCTCAAACCCAAGGAATTGGGCTCACACCAAGCCCGCTTCTGCACAACAACCAGCAAATCACTCACACCAAGGTCAGTTCCGCACAACCGCAACCTCAAATTTGAGGCTTTCTGAAGTCTGAGACGCGTAGATTCCATCAGCATGGCAACGCCCCGGCGGAACCACTTCATAAGCAAGTTCTTTGCGAAGCGTAACTTGCGTTGAAGTGGTCCCGCCGGGGCGAACCAGGTTGCGAAGCCTATCTACACGTTGAAGCGGAAGTGCATGATGTCGCCGTCCTGGACGACGTACTCCTTGCCCTCCATGCGCAGCTTGCCGGCGTTCTTGCAGCCAGCCTCGCCACCCAGTTCGACGTAGTCCTCATAGCTTGCGACCTCGGCCTTGATGAAGCCGCGCTCGAAGTCGGAGTGGATGACGCCGGCCGCCTCGGGGGCCTTGGCGCCAATGCGGACGGTCCAGGCCTTGACCTCCATCTCACCCGCGGTGAAGTAGCTCTGCAGACCAAGCAGGCGATAGGCGGCCTGGGCAAGCGTCTCGAGTCCGCTCTTCTCCAGGCCCAGGTCAGACAGGTACTCGGCAGCCTCGTCAGCGTCGAGCTCGGAGAGCTCGGCCTCCACCTTGGCGCAGATGGGGATGGGCTTCACGCCGTCGATGGGGGCAAGCTCGTCGCCAAGCATGTCCTCGTCAACGTTGGCCACATAGAGGATGGGCTTCATCGTGAGCAGGAAGAGGCCCTTGGCCGCCAGGCGCTCGTCGTCGGACATCTCCATGGTAGCGGCGCGCTTGCCGTCGTTCAGCCAGTCGACAAGGCGCTTGGCAACGCCCAGCTTGACCTGCAGCTCCTTGTCGCGCTTGGCATCCTTCTCAAGCTTGGGAAGCTGCTTCTCGAGCGTGCCCAGGTCGGCCAGGATGAGCTCGGTCATGATGGTGTCGGCGTCGCCGGCGGGGTCAACGAAGTCGCCCGTGCGACCGACCTCGCGCATGACGTTGGGGTCCTTGAAGTAGCGCACGACCTCGCAGATGGCGTCGGTCTCACGGATGTTGGCCAGGAACTGGTTGCCCAGACCCTCGCCCTCGTTGGCACCCTTGACCAGGCCAGCGATGTCGACAAACTCAACCGTTGCAGGCACGATGCGGCCGGGGTTCACGATGTCGGCAAGCTTCTGCAGGCGCTCGTCCGGCACGTCCACGATGCCCACGTTGGGGTCGATGGTCGCAAACGGGTAGTTGGCCGCAAGGCCGCCCTTCTTGGTCAGGGCCGTGAACAGGGTCGACTTGCCAACGTTGGGCAGGCCAACGATGCCGATGGAAAGAGACACGATCTTCTCCTCTACTTGTCAGTCTGGTCAGTGGCGGCCTCGATGGCGTCCGCCACGCGACCGAGCTGCTTCTTGCCGTGCTCGATGTACTTCTGCGCCTCCGCCTTGGCCTTGGCCTTCTGGGCGCGAATCCTCTCGGTGACCTCGTCCGGGACGATAAGCTCCTCGGTGTCCATGCGCTCCATGGTGAGGGCGCCCTCCTCGCAGACCTTGGCGCACGCGCCGCAGCTCACGCAGAAGGCGTTCTGGATGGTGACCATGCCGTTGGTGTCCAGGTCAAGGGCTCGCGTGGTGCAAACGCGGGCGCACTCGCCACAGGCCGTGCAGCGAGCGGAATCAAACACGGGAGCCTGCAGGTCAACGTACTTGGCCAGGCCGGGATCGTGCTGCAGCGCACCCATGACCAGCTTGCGGCTCTGCGTGAGCATGCGCTGACGGTTGTTGGAGGTCTTGGCGCCGACGGCGGCCTCCAGCTGGCGCTGCATCTCGTCGATGCGCTTGGTGTGGTCGGAGATCTTCTTTGCAACCGCCTGGGCGCCGGCGAGAGCTGGCGTGGTACGGCTGACCAGGCGCTCCGCAGAGTGGATGGCGCTGGAGACAAACTGGCTGCGCTTGTAGTCTCGCGTGAGCTCGTGCGTCATCTGGCGCTGATCAACCTCGAGTCCCACGGAGGCCTTGGCCCACTCCTCGGCGGTGCCGATGGCGTCCACGTACGTGGCCTCGCCCGTGGTGGTCTTGCAGCGGTCGCAGATGCCCACGGGCAGGTAGACGCTGATGTTGTCGTAGTCGGTGAGCAGCGAGAACCACAGGTCGCGGGAGAGGTCTCCCACGCAAGCGAGAACCACCTCGTTGCCCTTGGGGATGCGCTTGAGGGCGCGAGTGCAGGTGACGTAGCACTGCTCGTAGGCGCTGGCCACGCGGGCGATCTGGTCGTAGACCTGGCGCGGCATGTGCCTACGCGTGGAGAGAGTCTCCGTCGGGCAGACGGCCGAGCACAGGCCGCACTTGCGGCAGTCGTCGTTGATGAGGACGGACTGCTTGTGCACCGTGATTGCCGCGGTGGGGCAGACGTCGACGCAGCGGGTGCAGACCTCGGTGTTGTTGGAGGCGGTGCACAGGCAGCGGTTGGAGTTGGCGAAGGGCTTCTCCTTGTAGTCAGCGGGGTTGAAGACCTTGCGCTGCTCGGGGTCAAGGGACTCCACCATGCCCTCGAAGGGGTTGGAAAGAGCCTGCCAGTCGCTCTGTATGTCAATGAGATCGTCGAGAAGATCGCGCTTCTGGGCCACGGGCATTCCCTCTCTCTAAGCCAGTAGTCAGAACCTCCATTGTACGACCACCTGGGAGGGGCGGGCCGTTTGTTTGTGCTCGGAGTTACGCTTCGCAAAGAACTCCCAGCACAAACAAACGGCCCGCCCACGCGGCCGAAGCAATTTGTCGCCGGGAAGAGCGCCGTCTGGCAACTCATTCCAAGGGGAGAAGAACGTCCAGCAGGAAGAGCTCTCCCTCAGCACGGACGGTCAAGGTGCCGCCATGGTGCTCCGACAGGGAGCGGATGGAGAGCATGCCGAAGCCATGGTTGGCCTTGTCGTCCTTGGTTGTCTGCGGAAGGCCGTCTGACAGGCTCAGCTCGCCCGCAAAGTAGTTCTCCTCATGAATGGACACCATGCCCCCGCGGCGCTGAACGACCAGCGAGACGCAGCGCTTGCCCTCCCCCTGATGGCCAGCCGCCTCCATGGCGTTGTCCAGGACGTTGCCAAACAGTGAGTAGATCTCTGCGTCGGGCATGAAGTCCAGCGCATGGCCGTCGGCTATGCAGGAAAGCGTGATGCCCAGGTTCTGGCAGGCGAGGCTCTTCTCTGTAAGGATGGTGTCCAGAGCGGCATTGCCCGTTCTGACCCCGGCGTCATATATCTTGACCTCGTGCGCGATGTCCTTTAGGATCTCACGGTCAACACCCTGCCCGCCATCGCCAAAGTGCCTAATTTGATGGCGAATGTCATGGCACTTGACGTTGATGGCCTCAATGGTCGCCTGGCTCACCTCGTACTGACGCACCCTCTCACGCAGCAGCCGATCGGAGATGGCCATGTCATGCCGCAAGCTCCCCACGTAGAGCAGCTGAAACTCCGAGTACAGAAGGAAGAAGCAAATGAAGAGCTTCGTCATGCCAAACACGGCCCGCTGGAAGACGGGCAGGCCGTAGTTGTAGGTCGACTTCATCGACATGTCGAAGACTATCTCCACCAGGATGACCGCAACAAAGATTGCGGCGATGGTCCAGTCCTGCGGCCTGGTCTTCCACTCCCTCTCGAGCTTGCTCGCAAAGAGACGCCAGCACACGGCATAGGAGACCGCCGTGAAGAGGATGCAGGTCACCAGGTTGAGAAGATCCACGCTCACCGGGTAGAGCGCTATGACCTCCGACTCGACGTCCGCCACCACGCCCAGGCCGCCAATGATCACGTAGAACATGCCGAGAAAGCCCATCGCGATGTTCTGCGTGGAGAAGGCGGCCACGGTCAGGAAGACCGAGGTCCATGGCGGAACATCAAAGCAGAACGAGGCCAGAAGCGCCATGACGAAGGGCAGCAGCCCAAACAGCACCATCTGGGTAACAAAGGACCACTCCCCCATAAGGCGCGGCTCACCGACAAACCCCACGTAGGAGGCCACCAGGGTAAAGGCCACGGTCCCAGCGACAACCAGCCCAAGCCTCAGCGAGAAGTTCTCTCTTCTAGGCTGCCTCCAACAGTACATGAGCATGGAAATGAGGAACTGAGCCCAGACCAGCAACGGCTGGGAGAACACTGCCACCACGTCAATGCCCATCAGATCGAACCCCCAAAGAACGCGGCGATCTTCTCCGTCGCCTCTCGACGCTTGGGCCTGCTGAAGTACAGCTCCTCGCCATTGGTCAGAAGAAGGCTTGTCCCGCGATAGGACCTGACGTAGTTCATGTTGACCAGGCAGCTGCTCGAGATGAGAACAAAGGGGCCATCCGCCAGGCGCGCCTCCATTGCCTTGAGAGACCCCCTTGACCCCAAGAGCCCGTCGACGCCCCTCACTCTGAACGACAGCTTATGGTTGCTGACGGCGACGTAGACCAGGTCGTCAAAGGCCACCACGTGCGTCTGCTCTCGCGTCTCTACCACCACGTGACCGTCCGACTTTCTCCTCATGAGTCTCATGACCTTGTCCATGCGCATGGCAAAGTTAAAGTACGAGACCGGCTTGAGCACGAAGTCCAAGGCGTTGACCTCATAGCCCCGAACGGCAAATTGCGCGAGGTTGGTCACAAAGATAAGAGCGACCTCGGCGTCGTAGGTCCTGATGAGCCCAGCAAGCTCCATACCGCTGATACCCGGCAGGTCGATGTCAAGGAAGACCAGGTCATAGACCTGCCTTGCATCCATGAACTCCATCGCGTTGGCAAAGCACGCAACGGTCATCCCGATGTCCTTCGCACGGCCGTAGCGTTCCAGGTGCCCCCTCAGGGCATCTGCCTCCTCCCGACTGTCTTCCACCAACGCGACCCTCAGCATTGAGTTCCCTCCCAGAGGCATCATATGACAGAGCAACGCATGACAGAAAACGTCCTTCTCGCCAGTTGCGGCAAACAATGACGTCTGGCGAGGAGGACGCTAGATTTCGTCTGCAAACGAGCAATTCTCGTCAAAACCCACTCTGGAACAACGACGTCAACCTACTTTCAGGCCACGCAGCCGCAGCGTGGAGCCGCGGCACCGGGAAGGGAGATTGACGTGGCAAACATCACCAGAAGAGACCTCATCAAGACGGGCGTCCTGGCAGGAGCGACTGGCGCGCTGGCGGGATGCGCCGGCACAGGCACGGAGGCGTCCAAGCTCCCCTCCGAGTCCGACTATCCCATTAGCCCGGACTCAGAGGGCGCCAAGGCAAGGTGGACCTCCGAGGAGGTTGCGCGCAGCTGGATCCGAATCTCCAACGAGGACGGTCCCACGCTCGGCGTGGCGGACGCCAGCAAGATCATCCAGGTGGACGGCCTTGCCTTCAAGGACCTCAACGGCAACGGAAAGCTCGACTTCTGGGAGGACTGGCGCCAGGACCCCGAGGCTCGTGCGGCCGCGCTTGCCCAAGAGATGGACCTCGCCGACATTCCCGGCCTCATGGTCGTTGATGGCACCATGAGCGGATTCAACTCCGGCACCGTCCCCGACGAGGTCAAGGCGCTTCTCGACAAGGGCGTCAGGGGCGCCAACCTGAGCGTCACAGACGAGGTCAAGGGCGCGGCCGCCTTTGCGAACGCAACGCAGGCCTATGTGGAGTCGCGTCCCAACGGCATCCCCATGGACTACTCGACCGACCCGCGCAACAGCGGCTGGGGCATCGGCGTCTCGCCTTACCCAGACAACCTCGCGCTTGCGGCGAGCTTTACGCCCGAGCTCGCGACGGAGGCATACAAGGAACTCTCCATCGAGTATCGCGCCCTTGGCATCACCACGCTTCTTGGGCCCCAGACCGACGTGGCGGTGGAGCCGCGCTGGGGCAGGAACACGGCCGCCTTTGGCGCCGATCCCGCCCTCTCGCGCGACATGATGAAGGCCGCCACGAGCGCCTTGCAGTCCACCTTTGACGAGAAGGGCGAGGACCAGGGCTGGGGCGCGGACTCTGTGAACGCCATGATGAAGCACTTCCCCGGAGACGGCGCTGCCCAGGCGGGACGCGAGGCCCACGACGCCACCGGCCAGTTCAACGTGTATCCCAAGGGCCTGTTCAAGGCCGGGCTCGTGCCGTTCATTGACGGCGCCCTCCACCTGGATGGCAAGACCGGCAGCTCGAGCGCCGCAATGACCTCCTACTCCGTTGCCTGGTCGGAGGACGAGGAGTACGGAGAGCTGGTCGGCACCGCCTTCAGCAAGTACAAGGTCGGCATCCTTCGCAACGACTACGGCTTTGACGGCGTCATCTGTACCGACTGGCAGGTGCTCGAGGACGAGGGCAAGTGCTGGGGCGTCGAGAAACTCACGCCCGCGCAGCGCGTCGAGAAGGCCCTGGAGGCTGGCGTCGACCAGTTCGGCGGCGGCTCCATGATCGACTCCGTCGCCGAGGGCATTGACCTGTACCGCAAGAGCGACGGCGAGGAGGCCGCCAACGAGCAGATCCGCCAGAGCGCCCGTCGTCTGCTGGCTAACCGCTTCCGCATCGGTCTCTTCGAGAACCCCTACGTGGACCCGCAGCACTCCGCGGAGATCGTAATGGGCGAGAAGACCACCGAGCAGGCCTACGACATGCAGGAGAAGACCGTCGTCATGATCAAGAACGACGGCGCCATCAAGAAGGCCGACGGCAGCTCAAAGCCCCGCGTCTACGTGCCGTTGGTTTACACCAAGGGCGTCATGGGCTTTGTTGGACAGAACTTCTCGTCTGCAGACCTCCCCGTGGACGAGAAGATCCTCTCCGAGTACTTTGACCTCGTGACCGACACCGTAGGCGACCCCACCGGCGAGCCCGACGAGGACGGCAAGGCAACGCTTCAGTATTCCGACATCGTTCGCGCCACGCCGGAGGAGCTTGCCGATTGCGACTATGCGCTCGTCTTCACTCGCACCACCCAGAACACCACGTTCTGGTCCATCACCGGCGGCTTCAACATGTTCACGCAGGAGTATGTGCCGCTCTCCATGCAGTACAGGCCCTACGTGGCAGACGGCCCCAACGTGCCACAGGTCTCGACGGCGGGCAGGCTGCTCGACGACGGCTCACGAGAGAACCAGAGCTACTACGGCAAGCAGGCGCTCGTGGACAACGAGACCGACCTCGACATGATCCAATGGGCCCAGCAGAATATGCCCGAGGGCAAGCCCGTCATCGTCGCCATCAACTCCAAGGGCAAGTCCCCCATTGCCGGGCAGGTCGTTGGCGAGTTTGAGCCCGACCCCAACGCCATCCTCTACGGCTTTAACATCGATAACCGCGCCTTCCTCGACATTGCCACCGGAAGGGTTGAGCCCAGCGCACTTCTGCCCATCCAGCTGCCCACCAGCATGGATGCCGTCGAGGGCCAGGCTGAGGATGCTCCGCGTGACATGGAGTGCTACGAGGACGCGGCCGGCAACGTATATGACTTTGGCTTCGGCCTCAACTGGTCTGGCCAGATCCGGGACGAGCGCACCGAGAAGTACTGCGTTGACCCCCTGACCGAGCCCGAGAGCCCCAAGGTTTCCTAGATTAGTGAGACGCAGCGCGCAGCTCCTCTTCCCGCTGCGTGCTCTTCTCCCAAGCGCCCCGGAGCCAAAGCTCCGGGGCGCTTCTCTTTCTAGGCACCCATAGCGACCATCCAAGGTTTGGGCAGGCATGACAGAGGCCGCGCCCCTTCCTCCCTTAAGCAAGTTCTTTGCGAAGCGTAACTTGCGTAGGGAGGAAGGGACGCGGCCGGTCAGGTCTACCTGCCTAAGCCTTGGGCCTAGTACATTCCGCCACCCTGGCCGCCCTGGGCCGCAGCAGCGGCGATGGCGTCCTCGATGTTGGTGTTCTTGGGCTCGTCAGAGACGGTGGCCTCGGTGATGAGGATGAGGCCGGCGATGGAGGCGGCGTTCTGGAGCGTGACGCGGGCGACCTTCACCGGGTCGAGCACGCCCATCTCGATCATGTCGCCGTAGGTGCCGGTGGCAGAGTCGAGGCCCTGGCCAGCGGGCATGGCCTTGATCTTCTCGGCCACGACGGAGCCCTCGAAGCCAGCGTTGTCGGCGATCTTCTTCACCGGAGCGGCAAGGGCCTTGCGAATGATCTCAACGCCGATCTTCTCGTCAGCGTCAACGGTCTCGACACCGTCAAGGGCAGAGGAGGCAGCCAGGAACGCGACGCCGCCGCCAGCGACGATGCCCTCCTCGACGGCCGCACGGGTGGCCTGCAGGGCATCCTCGATGCGGTGCTTGATCTCCTTGAGCTCGGACTCGGTGGCAGCACCGGCCTTGATGACGGCCACGCCGCCGGAGAGCTTGGCCAGACGCTCCTGGAGCTTCTCGCGGTCGAAGTCAGAGGTGGTGTTCTCGATCTCGTTCTTGATCTGGTTGACTCGCTCGTCGATGGCGTCCTTGGAGCCGGCGCCGCCCACGATGGTGGTGTTGTCCTTGGTGATCTTGACGGACTTGGCGCGGCCGAGCATCTCGGCGGAGACGTCGGTGAGGTTGACGCCGAGCTCCTTCATGGCAACCTGGCCGCCGGTCAGGATGGCGATGTCCTCGAGCATGCGCTTGCGGCGGTCACCGTAGCCGGGGGCCTTGACGGCGCAGACGTTGAGGGCGCCGCGGAGCTTGTTGAGGATGAGGGAGGCCAGGGCCTCGCCGTCCACGTCCTCGGCGATGATGAGCAGCGGGCTGCCCTGCTTGGCGACGGCCTCGAGGATGGGGAGCACGTCCTGGATGTTGGAGACCTTCTGGTCGGTCATCAGGATGTAGGGGTCGGACAGCTCGGCCGTCATGGTGTCGTTGTTGGTGGCGAAGTACGGGGAGATGTAGCCCTTGTCGAACTGCATGCCCTCGACGGTGTCGATGTCGATGCCGAAGGTCTGGGACTCCTCGACGGTGATGACGCCGTCCTTGCCCACGACCTCCATGGCGTCGGAGATCTTCTTGCCGATCTCGGGGTCGGAAGCGGAGATGGTGCCGACGGAGGCAATCTGCTCCTTGGTAGACACCTGCTGGGCGGACTTCTTCATCTCGTCCACGACGGCGTCGACGGCCTTGTCGATGCCGCGACGGATGGCGATGGGGTTGGCGCCAGCGGCGACGTTGCGCAGGCCCTCGTTGACGATGACCTGGGCCAGCAGCGTGGCGGTGGTGGTGCCGTCACCCACGGTGTCGTTGGTCTTGGTGGCGACCTCCTTCACCAGCTGGGCGCCCATGTTCTCAACGGGGTCCTTGAGCTCGATCTCCTTGGCGACGGAGACGCCGTCGTTGGTGATGGTGGGGGCGCCGTAGGAGCGCTGAAGGGCCACGTAGCGGCCCTTGGGGCCCATGGTGGTGGTGACGGCGTCTGCCAGGGTGTTGACGCCCTTGGCGAGCTTGGCGCGAGCGTCGGTGCCGAAGTAAATGTCCTTAGCCATTGTTGATCCCTTTCAGGTGAGCCCCGCTTTGCGGGGCGGCATTGGTTAGCAGGTGCTAGTCCTCGATGATGGCGTAGATGTCATCGGCACGGAGGAGCAGGAAGTCCTCGCCGTCGACCTTGACCTCGTTGCCGCCGAACTTGCCGTAGTAGACCTCGTCGCCCACGTGCACGTCCATGGCCACGCGCTCGCCCTTCTCGTTGAGCTTGCCGGCGCCGACGGCGATGACCTCGCCGCGCTGGGGCTTCTCCTGCGCGCCGCTGGAGATGTAGAGGCCAGAAGAGGTCTTCTCCTCCTTGGGAGCAGGCTTGACGAGAACGCGATCGCCGAGAGGCTTGAGAGTCATGATTTCCTCCTTCTTGTGTGCGCCCCAACCGGGGCGCTCTGTCCAACGGTCTGAATAATACCCAGAGCGCCGGACTTATACCACCGCAATGGAAAAAATCTCACATGCGGCACTTAGATTTTGTGAGCGGTCGGAAACAAGGAGCTTCACGGGAAAGAAAGATGCCGGCGCAACGCGTCGTAGACGGGCATCTTTACTCATTTCATATGCCCCGTCTACAGACACGAACCCGTTGGCGATACATAGTAAGCGCAGCTCACGCTTCGATAGGAGGACATATGAGCATGCGCATTGCATCGAAACGGCCAAGGGCAGAGTCTCTGCGTCCGCCGCTCGCCTACGCAGCGGACCTGCTCCGGGTTTGCCTGCGCGATAAGGCAATCGCCGCGTCCCTCATAGCCTGTCAGGCGCTCCTGCTGCTGCCGATGATCGTCGGTTTTCCCATGAACGAGGAGGCCATTAATCGTGACCGGGCGCTCTCGATGCTCGGAATCGTTCGAAACGAGCTCTACGCCTACAAGGATGAGTTCCCCGAGGAGCTATACAACCTCACGCAGCAGCAGTATCGGCACTATTCCGATGCGGTCGCCGCAAAGTACCCGAGCAAAGAGTTCTTCCGCGCCATGGCGGCCGCCAGCGAGGTCGAAGATGCCGAGCAGCACGCGGGCTACCTTACCGGCGACAACATGCACAGCGCCTACGCAAAGCTGTTCGACAGGCTCGCGAACATCGACGGCACGCCCGTGTATGCCACCGCGG
The DNA here is from genome assembly GCA_905215465.1 of uncultured bacterium. Lineage (GTDB taxonomy): Bacteria > Actinomycetota > Coriobacteriia > Coriobacteriales > Atopobiaceae > Paratractidigestivibacter. The sequence continues at coordinate 37,311 of CAJMPT010000005.1, forward strand.
CGGACTTGCCAGCGCTAGAGTACCTCTCCTTTGCCCTTGGGCTCATGCCGGCGATTGTTGTGCTTCTTCCCGCCATCGTCGCCACGACAAGCATCATCAGGCGGCTCCGCGGGCAAACCCTCCTTGCCAATGCGCCCATTGGCAGGACGGCGCGACGAGCGGTAGCAACGATGACGAGCATCGCATGCGCCGCGGCGGGCCTTGCTGCCGTCCTCATGCCGGCCGCGCTTGTGGCGCTCCTACGCAACGGGATTGGAGACCCCGCCTACCCCCTTGTCCACATAATTGCCGGCGACGTCGTCGCGAGTTCTGCGGGCCGGGCAATCGCGGAGGACATCGCCCTTCTTGCCCTGGCGGGTGTCGCCCTCGTATCCGTCATGTGCATTGTTGGCAGGGCTGGAGCGACCGGAGCGTTCGCCGCCGGCGTCGCGCTATGCGTGCTTCCCCTGCTACCCCCCTACTCCGCCAGCTCGGCGCCGTGGGCCGCATTCGGGGCGTGGCTTCCCACCACCTACCTCAGGCTTGACCAGGTTGTCGGGCAGATGACCTATTCGGTTGCGTTTGATATCTCGGCGTTTCCGCAGGCAACGGTCGGGCGCGGCGCGGCGATCCTTGCGTTCGCGGCGGCAGCGACATGCCTTGCGGGCATCGCCTTGGAGGCGTGGGGCAACGCTCGGGACCGACATCGCTTGGCAGAAGGAGGCTCTGATGATCGAGCTCGATGACCTTTGCGTGCGCAGGGGCTCCCGGATCATCCTGCGGGATAGTTCGCTCAGCCTCATGGGAGGGATTGTTGGGCTCATCGCCCCCAACGGGAGCGGCAAGACGACGCTGCTCGAGACCCTTGCCGCTCCTTGGGATCGCCGCGTAAGCGGCAGACTCCTGGTCGACGGTGTGGCCACGACGCCAGGCGAATGGGAGAGGCATTGCTTCTACCTACCTTCCGCGGCGAAGCTGCTCGAGCCCCTGCTCACAGGACGCGAGCACGCGCAGATTGCGAGACGCCAGTGGCGCTCCGACGCCTCAATCGAGAAGATCGCGGATGCGTGCGGGGCATCGGGCATCATCGACACCCCCGTGCGCAAGTGCTCCGACGGCATGCGCCAGCTCATAGCCTTGACGGTTGCCATGTCTACCGGCGCACGCCTGCTTTTGCTCGATGAGCCGCTAAGCGCCCTGGACCCGACGAACAAGGAGCGGGCAACGCGAGCGCTCGCAAAGTGGGCGGCGACGGGGCGGACCGTCGTCATGTCAACACATGACCTTGGAATTGCCGATTTGTTCTGCACCGCCGCGGTATTTGTCCGCGAGGGGCGGCTCGCGACGGTAAGTGGCAAAGACCTCGATGGGACTTCTTGCCAGCGGCTGTATCGAGAGTTCTATGAAGAAAGGAGGTTCTGAGCAAAGAGCCCGTAGGCAGCAATCAAAGCAAACGACGAAAGGAAGACCACGAAAACCGAGGCCGCTTATTGCCCCTCAAGAAGGCCCAGAAGCCGAGCCACGCGCGCATCGAGACCCGCCACGGTATGAACATTAAAGACTCGAAACACCTCGCGCCTGGCGCTGTTTAGGGTGCCGGGAGCAATGAGAAGGGCCTCGCATATCTCAGGGCCGCCCATCCCCCCAATAAGAGCTATCGCAACGGAAGTGCATGTCTCGTTGAGGCCGCGCAGACGGCAAAGGGCGCTCACCCGAGCGCCGAAATCGATTGATTGCCCTCGCAGCCGAGAGATGCCGCGTCGGGCAAGACAAGCCCAGAAGAGCGCGGCCGCCGAGGCGACTCCCGTAACGACAACGGAGCCCATTGCCAGACTCGCAAGAGAAGCCGCGGCGGCAACGCCCGCCATCGACCCCGCCAGCGCCAAAAGCTCGCCCGTGCACACCAAAGACCAAGACAAACGCGCGCCCACGGCAGAGCCCAGGCCAAAGGACGCGACCAGCGTAGCCAATGAGCGCGTGTCCTTCTTCCTTCCGACATAAAGGGCGAGTATTCCGAAACTGCAGCTGCAAAGCGCGGCTCCAGGCCCTCCGACGAGCAGCGCAGGCAGACAGGCAGCAGAAATGCATGCGACGTCGCGCGGCGCGAACACGCAGTCCCCAGCCGCGCGAGCGGAAGCCACGACCAAAGCCAGCGAGACAAGGACGGCCGCTCGCGCGACAAACACAAAAAGGGTTCCTTGCGCCAGGCCGGCAACCTCGGCGACGGCGCAGGCGCCCAGGAGGGCGGCCACGCCGCAAAGGGGCGCCTGCGGAATGGCCGTCCTCTTTGTGCGCCCCGAGCAAGCGGCGACGAGTCCTAGGCCTAAGGCGAGCAGTATCTGGCCCGCAAGAACCGCCTCGATCCATCCCCCGCCCCGAGCGGCACCCACGGGCAGCGCCGAGCCGAACACAAACAAGTACGGGAGTGGCGCGGCCATCGAGCAATGGTGTGGCGCTTTGGGCTCCGCAGCAGCCTGCTGGAAAGGCGACAGCTCGTTAAGGGACCCGACACCGAGTTTCTTTGCGGCCCTGGACTGCAGGTTTCTAACCGTCGATGGGCTGATGCTCATCTGGCGCGCCACCTCGGCGGAGCTCTTATTTGCAAGACGGCCGAGAACCGCCTCGCGCTCGCGCGGCGAGAGGGACGATAGGTCGAAAGCGTCGGGCGATGGCCCGGCCTCCGCCACGGCCGGCCGTGGGCGAGCAGCGAGGTCGGCCGTCTCGCGGACGGAACTCACGGCAATAAGCGCTGCGCCGCAGACCAACGCCGCGAATCCGGCCGCGGTGCGACCGGCAAACAGCGCCGGCGCGAGCTCGGCAAGACATCTCGCCGCGATCACGCCAAAAGCCGTGCCCGCAAGGCACGAGGCGCTTTTGCCCCGCTTGTCAAGCCAGGCGGCGAGCATGCCCACGGCGCACCATGCAAGGCAGAAAGCGGCATCAATGGGCCCAGGGTCAAGCACGCCGCTTCGAAGCAGGTGGGGACCCGGCCCCGCGAAGCCGGCAATGCTGTAGGCGAGCACGTGCCAGCAGCTCGACGCATCGAAGCCGGGCGCGGCCGAATACGAAAGGCGGGCAAACGTCCAGTTGGGTTCACTTCCCACCAAAATCGCGAGGACGCCGAGCGCGAGCAAGGCAAAGGCGAGGAAACGCGCAGCGAAGCCGCGCGAAAAGGAGGCTGCGCCTGCCTCGGCCTTTCCGAGACCGCGCTGCCAGGCGGCGCCACACGCAAAAGAGCCGAACAAGACGAGGCAATTTGCAGACCAGCCGAGGACGATCGCCTTGCTTGCGCCAAAGGCCAGGTATTTGAGCAGCGCCGTCGCCGTAAGCGCACAATACGCAACGGTTGAGGCCATCCCCGTCGCGCGGAGGGCGCGACGAGGCAGTGCGGAAATTCGGCCAGAGAAGGCGATGCCGGCAAGGAGCCCGAGTGCCGCGAGTGCCCGTAGCCCCGAGAAGGAGAGCGCCAACCCCTCGCAGCTCAAGGCACCCGGAAGCTCCAGCACAGGAGGCGGGCCGATAAGGGCGGCCAACCAAGCGCCGTGCACGATCAACGGCACCGCGCGGCAGCAGACACTGGAAGCCGGTCTACCGGAGCTCATCGAGCTCGGCCTGCCAGACGGTGGCGCAGGCGTCGGAGGACATGCGCAGGTCTCCGCGCGGGCTCACCGCGGCAGAGCCCACCTTGGGGCCGTCGGGCAGGCAGCTGCGCTTGAACTGCTGGGCAAAGAAGCGCCGGTAGAACACCTTGAGCCAGGAGAGGATGGTCGTCTCGTCATACGTCTTGCCAAGGGCGCGGCAAGCCAGGCGGAAGACCTTGCGGGGAGAGGCGCCGTGGCGCAGGACCTCGTAGAGGAAGAAGTCGTGCAGCTCGTAGGGGCCGACGAGGTCCTCGGTCCTCTGGGAGATCTTGCCGTCGCCGGTCGCAGGCAGAAGCTCCGGCGAGACGGGCGTGTCCAGCACGTCCAGCAGGACCTCGGTCTCCTCGGGGTTGTCGCAGGTGTCGGCCACGTAGCGCACCAGGTGGCGCACGAGGGTCTTGGGCACGGAGGCGTTGACGGCGTACATGCTCATGTGGTCGCCGTTGTAGGTGGCCCAGCCCAGCGCCAGCTCGGAGAGGTCGCCGGTGCCGATGACCATGCCGCCCTCCTGGTTGGCCACGTCCATGAGGATCTGCGTGCGCTCGCGCGCCTGGCAGTTCTCGTAGGTGACGTCGTGGACGGACTCGTCGTGCCCGATGTCGCTGAAGTGCTGGCGCACGGCGTCTCCGATGTTGACCTCGCGCAGGTCGACGCCCAGGGCGTCGGAGAGCTTGGTGGCGTTGTCGTGCGTGCGGTCGGTGGTGCCAAAGCCCGGCATGGTCACGGCGATGATGCCGGTGCGGTCCAGGTCGAGCAGGTCAAAGGCGCGCACGGTCACCAGCAGCGCCAGAGTGGAGTCAAGGCCGCCGGAGATGCCGATGACGGCGTGGCTGGAGTGGGTGTGCGCCAGGCGCTTGGCCAGGCCGTGGGCCTGGATGTTGAAGACTTCCTCGCAGCGCTCCGCGCGGCGGGCCGGGTCTGCCGGCACAAACGGGTGCGCGTCCACGTAGCGCGTAAGGCGCGTCTCGCACTCGCCAAGCGAGAAGTGCGTGACGTGGTAGCCACGCTGGACGCCACTTGCGGCAACATCAAACGTTGACATGCGGCGGCGCTCGGCGGCCAGCTGGCGCACGTCCACCTCCGAGACGGCCAGTCCGTCGCCAAAGGGCTTGCCCTCCGCGAGCAGGCGGCCGTTCTCGCAGACGAGGTCGTGGCCGGAGAAGACCACGTCCTGCGTGGACTCGCCCGTGCCGGCGCTGGCGTAGACGTAGCCGCACAGCAGTCGTGCGCTCTGGCCGCGCACCAGGTCACGACGGTAGTCGGCCTTGCCGACCAGGGCGTTTGAGGCAGAGAGGTTGCAGACGAGGGTGGCGCCGGCCATGGCGTGGGCGACGGAGGGCGGGTTGGGGACCCAGAGGTCCTCGCAGAGCTCGGCGGCCACCACGAGCTCGGGCAGCTCGTCGCAGGCAAAGAGCTGGCTCGTGCCAAAGGGCACGTCAAGCTGGCCGGCCACGTCAATGGCGACAACGTCTGTGGTGCCCGGCACAAAGTGACGGCCCTCATAGAACTCGTTGTAGGTGGGCAGGTGCCGCTTGGGCACGATGCCCAGAATGGTGCCACCGCAGACCACGGCGCAGCAGTTGTAGAGCTTGGCGTTCACGCGGACGGGCAGGCCCACCAAAAGAAGCGCGTTGAGGTCCGCGGTGCGACGGGCAAAGTCCGCCAGGCCCTTGTCCGCGGCGGAAAGAAGCGCGTCCTGCCAGAAGAGGTCCTCGCAGGTGTAGGCGGTGAGGCAGAGCTCGGGCAGCGTCACCACCATGGCGCCGTGCACCGTACAGGCCGTCTGCGCCGCCCGGACGCACGCGTCCACGTTGAAGGCAACGTCAGCCACCCTGACCTCGGGCGTCACGGCCGCGACCTTCACAAACCCGTCCTGCATGCTTCCTCCTTGGTAGTGACGCCCGGAAAAGTTGACAAAGGGACAGTCCCTTTGTCAACTTTGCGATGCCTTGGCAATGGTGCCTCGGCCGATGCCGGTCAGTCGTTCGATTTGTCTGACAGACAAGCCGGCCTCCTTCAAGTCAAAGAGTAGCGCATTGCGGCGCTCTCGCCCCAGCGCCTTGAGGTCAATTGGGTCAAGTCCGCCCAGAACGGCATGTGCGATCTCTTGGGCCTCGGCATCCGACATGCGCGTTCGCTGAGAAAAGCGATAGCTGCCGTCCTGCGCGCCCGCGCTGAAGGCAACAAACCCCTCTCGCCCACCGCACATGTCCAGCAAAAGGGACGTCTTGGCCACCTCGGGGCGCCCGACGTACTCGCGGTAGCTGCTCCACCGGTACTCCCAGGCAGCGCAGATGCCCACCCTTGCGGGATTGTTGTGGATGTAGCGGGCCGCCTGGAGCAGGTAGGCATCGTCCTCGACTGGCTGGCTTTTAAAGCGCTGCTGGAAGACGTGGCCGATGTGTCCGCCCGTCGAGTTGAACCTCTGGGCATAGGATGTCATCAAAGACTGCATCATTTGGCTAAGGTTGCCATCGGGGTCCTCCACAAGGAGGTGCACGTGGTTGGTCATGAGGCAGAAGGCTATGACAGCAACGCCGTGCTTCTCGCATGCCTGGGACAGAAAGCCAAGAAACGCCTGGTAGTCGGCTGGCCCCTCGAACAGGTTCTGCCCGCCGCTCCCCTTTGCCACCACATGGTAGAAACCGGACTCGGCCTTGACGCGCGCACTTCTCGGCATAGCAACGCCCCCTCACCCTAGACATCGGTGAGGGGGCTTATACCCAAAAGCACGCTCCGCAAAAAGTTGACAAAGGGACTGTCCCTTTGTCAACTCACGGCCTCGTAAGACGAAGGGACTGTCCCCTTGTCTTACTCGAGGTAGCGGGAGAGGAACTCGCGGGTGCGGGGCAGCTCGGGGTTGGTGAAGAGCTTATCGGGCGAGCCTTTCTCGGCGATGACGCCCTGGTCCATGAAGACGACCTCGTCGGAGACGTTGCGCGCGAAGGCCATCTCGTGGGTGACGACGACCATGGTCATGCCGTCGGCGGCGAGGTCGCGCATGACGTTCAGGACCTCGCCCGAGATCTCGGGGTCGAGCGCGGAGGTCGGCTCGTCGAACAGCATGAGGTCGGGCTGCATGCACAGCGAGCGCGCGATGGCAACACGCTGTTTCTGGCCGCCCGACAGGCGCGTGACGTTGGCATGGGCGAAGTCGGCCAGGCCCACGGCGTCGAGGTGGCGCAGCGCGACCTTCTCGGCCTCGGCCTTGGTCATCTTTTTGAGCGTGACGGGCGCGAGGGTGCAGTTGTCGAGCACATCCATGTTGTTGAAAAGGTTGAACCCCTGGAACACCATGCCGATCTTCTCGCGCAGGCGGTTGACGTCCACGTGGTCGGCAGCGAGGTCCTTGCCGCGGAACCACACGTGGCCCGCGTCGGGGGTCTCGAGCAGGTTGAGGCAGCGCAGCAGCGTGGACTTGCCAGAGCCGGAGGCGCCGATGATGGTCACGACCTGGCCGGGGTTGACGGTGAGGTCGATGTCGCGCAGGACGACGTGGTCGCCGAAGGACTTGCGCAGCCCCTCGACGCAGATGACCGGCTCACCGACGGCATCGGCCACATACGGCCGGCCCGACACGGCGGCGGCGATCTTCGCGTACTTCTCGTTAGCCATGCTATGCCTCCGCCTTCTTTGCGGTCATCTTCGCGTCGGACGTGCTGCCCAAGGTCGTCGCCGCCACGTTCATGCGCTTGGCAAAGAGCCCAAGCAGCCACGAGGCAACGGCCGTCATGATCAGGTAGAACACCGCGGCGACGAGATAGGCGTTGAGCTGCTTGTAGTAGATGCCCGCGACGGTGCTCGCGGCGAACGCGAGGTCGAACACGCCGATGACGGAGAGGACCGACGAGTCCTTGATGTTGATGACGAGCTCGTTAGACAGACCGGGGATCGCGTACTTTATGCCCTGGGGGAAGACGACCTTGAGCATAGCCTGCCACTGGGACATGCCAAGAGAGCGTGCGGCCTCCATCTGGCCGGGGTCGACAGACTCGATGCCGCCACGCAGAACCTCCATCATGTAGGCGGTGGAGTTGAGCGACACGACCACGAGGCCGGCGATAAAGCGCGACCAGATGGCGTTGACCTCGGTGATGCTCATGCCGAAGCTGCTGACGACGCCGAAGCCCAGGTAATAGACGATGACGCCCTGGACAAGCATCGGCGTGCCGCGGACGACGGTGGAGTAGAACTTCGCGAAGCCGACGCCGACCTTCTTTGCGAAGCGCACGGCGTCGTTGTCGGAGCGGTCGATCTCCATGATGCGGACGGCAACGAGCAGGATGGCGAGGAAGAAGGCGATCACGGTGCCGAACACGGCCAGCTCGATGGTGGTGGCGATGCCCGTGAGGTAGGTCTGCTTGCCCTGCTGGAACATATAGAGCACCTGCGTGAGCATGTCGTCGGGCATGGTGGAGGAGGCGGAGGCGGCCGACCAGGCCGATGCGAAGCCCATGACGGCTCGGTCGACGAAGAGCACGGCCGTCATGGCGCACACGAGGTAGGAGCCAAAGCGAAGCGCGCGGGCGGCGCCGGGCTTGGTGAAGGGCGACGTCTGGGCGTAGGTGTTCCAGTGGGTAAGCTTAAAGAGAAGCCCGGCCGCGGCCACGACGAGCCAGCCCGCGAGCAGGTAGTACATGACCAGCTCGACGACGAAGGCATTGGCCAGGAAGCTCATAGCGGGACGCGCCTGCGACGAAAGGCACATGCCGGCGAAGGCGATCGCCGAGGTGCCCAGCAGCACGTAGCGGTGGTCACGCGCGGCAAACGACGCGATGCGCGAGGGAACGGATTCCATAGATTTCCTTTGTTCTTATTGCCGAAGGGGCAGGGACCTGGTCCCTGCCCCGAAAAACAACGTTGTAAAGAGAAGGACTTAGGCCGGCTGACGGTCCATGCAGTCCTGCCAGATGTTCAGGCGGTCCTCCTGCGAAATGCCGCCGATAATCTCGTTGAGCTTGGCGAGGACGTCGTCTTGGCCCTTGGCGATGGCGGCGTTGTCGGGGTTGCTCGGGTCGGAGAAGCCCGCGCCGTCCTCGAGCTCGACCTTCATGAGGTCGGAGTAGCTCTTCAGGAGCTTGGGCAGCGACATGGACGAGAAGGTGATGGCATCGCAGGTGCCGTTCTCGATGCCGTCGACGACGAGCGGGACGGTCGCGACCGGGGTGAGGTGGTTGACATCGGGAATCTCGTCGATGAGCTCGTCGTAGAAGGTGTCCTTCTGGCCGAGGACGGTGGCTCCGGAGAAGTCGGAGAGCTTTGTGGCGGAGGCGTACTTGGAGTCCTTCTTGACGACCATGATGACCTCGTCGTCAATGTAGGAGTCGGTAAAGTCGGCAGACTGGGCGCGCTCGGGCGTGACGGACATGCCGGCGCAGACGATGTCGATGGTCCCGTTGTTGAGCGAGTCGACGAGGGCACTGAACTCCATCTTTACCGCGACGGGCTCCATGCCGAGGGCCTCGGCGATCTTCTTTGCGATCTGGACGTCGTAGCCGTCGGCATAGGCGCCCGTGACGTTCTCGATGGGGATGGTGGTGTCGGACTCCTTCGACTCCTGCCAGTTATACGGGGCGTAGGCGGCCTCCATGCCAATGCGCAGGGTCTTGCCGTCGCCGAGCTGGCCGGCGGCCTTGGAGTCGTCGGCGCCGTCGGTCTTGGCGCCCGAGTTGGAGTCTTGGGCGGCGGGTCCGCAGCCGGTAAGGAACGTGGCACCCGCGACGGTCAGCGTCGTGAGGCCGGAGAGCTTTAAGAACGTGCGGCGAGAAAGGTCAGTCATTTTGGTTCCTTCCGGTTTGGTTTAAGACCCCTTCCGTGCCACGCAACCGGAGGGGACCCATTCCCCTCCCCCTTGCAACCTAATGCGAGAAAGTTACGCGCACGTGCGAGAGCATACACCCCGCAGCCTGAAAGCAAGCTGCGGGGTGCGGCGAGAAACAACTATGTAACTGCGGCGACAGACGAGAAACACAACGCACGTCCTTCTCGCCCGGCACTCGACGTTGACAAAGGGACTGTCCCTTTGTCAACCCCTTTGTCAGCCCCGCCTGCGGCGACGGAGCTCCAGGGCCACGTTGACGCCCAGGATGACGCCCACGCCCACGACGCCCACGCCGGTGAGGCCCCAGCGGAGCATGTCGGCCTTCTGCATGCCGGCGGCGCCCGTGCTGTAGACGCTGCCGTGGACGGCGCCGTTCATGACGTGGCTGTTGGCCATCACGTAGAGCAGGTGGTGCATGGCCTCGCGGGCGTAGCCGTACTGGGTGGCGTCGCCGGAGTCAAAGCTCCACAGCGCCGTGGGGTCGCTCACGGTGAGCTTGGCGTCGGCGCCGGCCTGGATCATCTGCAGGCCGTTCATGAAGACGCCCGTATCGGCGTTGTCCGTCAGGATCCAGCCGTCAAAGCCCCACTCGTTGCGGACGATGCCCGTGATGAGGTCATAGGAGCCGCCGGCCCAGGTTGCGCCGATGCGGTTGAACGAGGTCATGACGCCCTGGCAGGCGCGGATCTTGGTGGTGGCGTTCTCCTGCGTGCCATCGGCGCTCTGGCGCACGTAGGAAAGCTCCACGTCGCCGGCCTTCATGCACATCTCGAAGGGCCTGAGGTACAGCTCGCGGGCGGACTGCTCGTTCATCCACGTAGCCATGGAGTACTGGCCGTTGCGGTCGCCGCGGTGGTTCTCCTGCTCGTTGAAGGCAAAGTGCTTCATGATCGTGTAGACGCCCTTCTCGGCGGCGCCACGGACCTCCTGGGAGGCCATCGCGCCGGAGAGGAACCCGTCCTCCGAGAAGTACTCGCCGTTGCGGCCGGAGTACGGCGTGCGGTGGATGTTCATGGCCGGCGCGTACCAGCCGGTACCGCCTCCCAGCAGGGACTCGTTGCCGATCATGTTGCCCAGGCGGTAGGCAATCTCCTGGTTCCAGGTCTGGGCCACGGTCATGGGGTTGCAGAAGGTCATGCCCGTGCCGCCCCAGCTCCAGCCGGAGGTGGAGTCAGCGTCGGTGCCGGCGGGCTTGTTGACGGAGTCAAGGGCCTTGGTGCCGTAGCCGGCGTGGCTGATGGCCGCGTCGTAGTCCTCGGGGGTGAGCTGGTCCAGGAGCTGGTCCCACTTGGCGTCGTCGTAGGAGAGGCCGCGCATGTCGATGAGCTCCAGGCCGTTCTTGGCGCCGTAGGCGAGCTCTCCCTCCCAGGCCTTGAGGTCGGGGTTGCCGGAGTCGGTGGAGTCGAGCTGGGCCAAAAGGTCCGCGGAGGCCACCTTGCCGTAGGTGTAGCTCACGCCATCGTCGCCGTTTATCTCGTTGCCCCAGGTGGAGACCTGCGAGGTGACGTCGCCGTCGTGCGTGGGGAAGGTGCCCTCCCAGTCCGCGCGGGTGAGGTAGGTCACTTCGCCGCGGGCGTCGGAGAGGCGGTTTGCCACGGCCTCGCCGGTCAGGGTGTCGGTGGAGTAGGTGGTGACGTCGACGTCTGCGTTGGCGGGAACGTAGGTGTCTACCAGGGACGCATTGCCGCAAGCATCGGTCTTTGCCCCGGCAGCCTTGACGGCCAGCACGTTGTTGGCGGCGGCGTGGGCATCGGTGGCGGCGGTGAGGTAGTAGGTGCCGGCGTCAAGCACCCAGGTGCCGGCGCCCTCGGAGTCGTAGACGGCAAGCTGGGACTCGTCGAAGGTCATGGTGACCTCCTGGCTCTCGCCGGGCTCCAGCAGCTTGGTCTTGGCGTAGCCCACAAGCTCCACCGCGGGCTTCTCCACGCCGTTTGCGCGGTCGTAGTCGGTGTAGGGGCTCTGGGCGTAGAGCTCCACCACGTCCTTGCCGGCAACGTCGCCGGTGTTGGTGACCGTCACCGTGGCGGTGCAGGTCTTGCCAGACCAGCTCGTGGAGAAGTTCGTCCAGTCAAAGGTGGTGTAGCTAAGGCCAAAGCCAAACGGGTAGCAGACCTCGTCGGCGTAGGTGAAGTCGCCGGCGTTGCCCTGGCCCAGGACGCTGTCCTCGTAGCGGGTCTCATAGTAGCGGTACCCGACGTAGATGCCCTCCTCGTAGCTCACGTAGTTGTACTTGGTGAGGTTGCCGGACTCGTCGAGGTACTGGTAGTCGCCAAAGTTCTGGGCGGCCGGGCTCTTGCTGGCGTCGGCCACGTAGGTGTCCACGGTGCGGCCGGAGGGGTTGACGTCGCCCGCGAGGATGCGGCCCAGGGACTCCACGCCGTAGGTGCCCGTGGCGGGGACGATCAGCACGGACTTGATGTTGGGAAAGTCCGCCAGCCAGTCAAGCTCCACGGCCGCGTTGGAGTTGACCACCAGCACGGTGTTGTCGAAGTTGTCGTTGAGGTACTGCAGGACCTCAAGCTCGGTGGAGTCGGGCTCAAGGTAGCTCTTGGCGCGGTCCTCGGCGCTCGCGGCGTGGTTGTACATGGAGCGGGGCATGTCGCGTCCCTCGCCGGCCACGCGCTTGAGCACGTAGACGGGGGTGGTGCCCTCCATGGAGTCAAGCACTCCGGCGTCGCGCATGACGGACAGCGGGCACTCGTTGATGGAGAAGTCCTCGTCGTCGCCGTAGCTCACCGAGCCGGGGCCCATGACGTAGTCCTTGCCCTTGCCGGTGGCGTAGAAGTCCGTGAGGGTCTTGTTGACGTTGAAGCCCGCCTGCTCCATGGCCGGCGTGAGGGCGTCGGTGCTGCCGCCCTCGAGGCCCAGGGTGGTCTCGAGCATGCTCTTGGCCTTGACGCCCAGGTCACGGGAGTTGCCGCTCACAAATGAGAGCGTGGTGCCCTTCGCCAGCGGCAGGGAGGCGTCGTTCTTCAGCAGGACGTAGCCCTCGCCGGAGATGTCCTGGTCCAGGGTCTTCTCGGCCTCCGCGATGGAGCCGCGGTCGTAGTCGGCCTTGTTGTAGGTGAGGTCCAGGCCGGAGGTGTCAACGCCGGAGTTGTCCCAGCTCTGCTCCACGCCAAAGTAGGAGTTGATGATCTGGTTGAACTTGGGCAGGACGGTGTTTGCCGCCACGACGACGGCGACCAGCGCCACCGCCAGCACGCAGGACACCACGATGCCCACGATGCGCTTGGCGCTGCGCCTGCCCTTCTGGGCGGCCGCCCCTTGCTGCGTGTCTTTCTTGCTTGCTGCCATGCTATGAGCTCCGTCTGACGAGGTGGTTCATGAGGTGCGGCGGACCGGCCGGCGAGAAGTGCCAGCCGGTCCGCCGGGAGGAAGGCGACGGCTAGAACGTGGACTTGGGCTCGCCGCTCTCCTGGGAGGCGAAGGCGGCGGTGCCGGACTTCACGTCCATGGAGGAGTAGCTGGTGCCGTTGGCCTCGTTGTAGGCCTTGGCAAACTCGTCCAGGTCGATGGTGTGGGTCATCGGGGTCAGGAAGACGCCGGAGCCAAAGCCCTGGTTGGGCTGGTTCCAGTCGTACTGGTAGCCGTCCTGCTCGTAGACGAGCTTGGTGCCGTCCTGCTTGGCGGCAACAGGCTGGCCGGACTCGTTCTTGACCGTGAGGGTACCCGCGCCGGAGCCGGAGCCCGCAACCTCCCAGGTGCCGGTGAAGACGTAGCCCTTCCAGCGGTCGAGCTCCACGGTGCCGTCGGCGTAGAGGACCATCGGGATGCCCTTGCCCTGGTTGGTGGTGAAGAAGTAGCCGTCACGCGTGGTGGCGGTGGCCAGGGCCTTCTTGGTGAAGGTGGCCGTCAGCTCGACGTCGGCGTAGGTGCTCGTGGCGTAGTCGGCACCGGCCGGAAGAACGGTCCTGCCAGCGGACCAGCCGGCAAAGACGAGGTTCTCGCCCTGGTAGGGGCACTCGGGCAGCTTGACGGAGTCGCCGCAGTGGAACTCGATGGCGGCCGGGTCGGAGCCGGTGGCGGCGGGATCGCCGGAGGCGAAGGTCACCTTGAAGGTGGGGTTGTCGCCGGTGGCGTACTTGGTGCCAAAGGCCGCGTTGTAGGCGGTGGCCATGTCGTAGAGCGAGATGACGTTCTCGATGGGCTCGCGGCCGCCGGGGAACTCCCAGGCCAGCAGGCCGTTGGCGTCCGGCTTGGCCGTGATGGCGTCACCGTCCTCGACGTTGAGCGTGAGGGTTCCGTCCTCGGCCAGCTCGTAGGTGCCCACGATGCGGGTGGTGCTGAAGAAGCCGACCTGGATGGCGGCGAAGTTCTTGTCGCCGTAGAAGGCGGCAGCGGCGCCGGTGCTTGCGGCCTTGCAGATGGGGTTGTCGCCCTGGAAGGCGTAGTCGCTGGTCAGGCCGTTGATGCAGAGGGAGTTGGCGTAGTTGTACAGGTTGCGGTGAATGGCCTCGAAGAGGGCGTCCTGGATGACAGGGTCGTTCTTGTAGTCGTCCTGCAGGAGCACGCCCTTGCAGACGTCGTTCTTGCCGATGCGGGCGGAGCCCAGCCAGGCATGGGAGCCGGCAAGCAGGCCGTCGGGGGCGTCCATGCAGGATGACTCAAACTGGTCGGTCAGGTTGATTCCCATGTAGCCGAGCTCGTTCTCGAGGAAGCCCTTCAGGAACTCCTCGTTCTCGCCGGTCCACATCATGCCCAGGCGGTTGAAGCCGGTCATGGTGCCGTTGGACTTGCCCTCGACGATGGCCTTCTCAAACTGGCGCAGGTAGATCTCGCGCAGCGTCTGCTCGTTGGCCCAAGACGGCACGCCGTGGCGGTACTCCTCCTGGTCGTTTCCGGCGCAGTGCTTGGTGCACATGACAACGCCCTTGTTGACGGAGGCCAGGGTCTCCTCGGCGCAGGAGCGGCCGCCCAGGTACGGGTCCTCGGAGAAGTACTCGAAGTTGCGGCCGGAGTACGGGGTGCGGTGGGTGTCGCAGCTCCAGCCGTAGAGGACGACGTTCTTCTGCTCATTGGTGGAGGAGTGCAGGAGGTTCTCGCCGGTCAGGCTGCCGATGGCGGTGTGGACCTCAGTGTTGAACGTGGCCGCGGTGGTCTCCTTGGAGCAGTACTGCTGGCCCGTGAGGCCAGAGACGCAGAAGGTGGTGCCCCAGCCCTGGGAGCCATTGCCGGCGGTCGCCTTGGGCTTGCCGATCTTCTCGACGGTCATGGCCGGGTCGTTGATGAAGTCGACCATCTCCTCGTAGGTCATCTTGGAGACGAGCTTCTCCCAGTCGGGGTCGTCGTAGGCCTTGTCGTGCATGTCGACGAGCATGACCTTGGAGTCCTTGCCAAACTCGTGCTTGGCAACGTTGGAGGCGTCGCCGGAGCCGGCCTTGTAGCGGATGGGGCTGGCCTTCTTGACCAGGGCGTCGGTGTAGACCAGGCGCGTGGCCTGCCTGGGGAAGGTGCCCTCCCAGTCGGTGCGGCTGAGGTAGACGATGCCCTGGTTCTTGTCCTTGATGTCCTCGTTGAGCGTGGGGTCGACGTTGTCGAAGACGTTGGTGATCTGCGCGCCGATGACGGAGGCGGAGAAGGTCTCGGCGTCAAAGTCCGGGTTGCTCCACACCCACACGAAGGCGTCAGAGCCCTCGGCGGTCATACCGTCGGCCACGGTCTTGCCCTTGGCGGCCAGGACGTTGTTCAGCGCCTCGTGGGAGGAGCCGGCCACGGTGAAGTAGTAGTCGTCGTCGTCCATGATGTAGGTCTTGGCGTTCTTGGCGTCATAGGAGGCCAGCTCGCGCTTGGAGACCTTGATGGAGAGCTGCTCGGAGGCGCCGGGGTCCAGGAGCTTGGTCTTCTCGTAGCCCTTGAGCTCGATGGAGGCCTTCTCCACGCCGTTGGCGCGGTCGTAGTCGGTGAAGGGGCTCTGGACGTAGACAAGTGCGGCGTGCTTGCCGGCAAAGGAGCCGGTGTTGGTCACGGTGACGTTGACGGTGAAGTCGTCCGCGCCCTCGGAGACGCTGAAGTCGGAGTACTCGAAGGTGGAGTAGCTCATGCCGGAGCCAAACGGGTAGGCCACGACCTTGGAGTAGTCAAAGTCGCCGGCGTTGCCCTGGCCCAGGACGACGTCCTCGTAGCGGGTCTCGTAGTAGCGATAGCCCACGTAGATGCCCTCGGCGTAGAGGTACTCGTGGCGCCAGTGGTCACCGTAGAACTGGGCGGGCGTCCACTTGTCGCAGTCGGCCGTGACCTGCTCCATGACGTCGGCGGAGACCTGCGAGAGGTCGGCGTCGATGTGGCCGAAGTTGGCCATGGCGGGGATGGCCTGGTTGTCCTTGTAGATGGAGTCAGCGAGGCGGCCGGAGGGGTTCACCTTGCCAGCCAGAACGTCCACGAGCACCGGGGAACCCTTGAGCGGCGCGGAGTAGCCGGTGGAGGTGATGTTGCCAAACCACAGGATGCCGTCGATGGCGTCAGACCAGGGGCCGTCCTCCCAGCTGATGCTGTTGGAGGTGGTGACGCAGACGATCATCTTGGAGAACGTGCCCTGGCGGCGCAGCTCGGCCACGCCGTTGAGCATGTCCTTCTCCTCTGCGGAGAGGGCCAGGTAGTCGTGGTCGCGGTACCACTGGGCGTCGCTGCCCTCGCCCACGCGGCGGCCGAGGAAGACGATGGCGGTGCCAGAGACGGCCGAGAAGAACGGCGCGGCGGTGACAGTGGACCAGGGGTTCTCGTTGACCTCCCACCTGATGACGTTCTTGGTGCCGTTGGCGTAGAAGTCCCAGGCGTCGGCGTCAAAGTCAAAGCCGGCGGCGGTCATGGCGGCGTCGAAGCCGGTCATGAACTGCGTCGCGTTGCCGAAGGCGACGACCTTGCCGTCCGCGGGGCTGAGCGGCAGGGCACCAGCCTCGTTCTTGAGCAGGACGATGCCCTCGCCCACGGCGGTGGCAAAGGCCTGGGCCTCGTCGGCCACGAGCTGCTTCTCGCCGTCCTTGGTGTAGGCGTAGTCGCTCTTGTAGTACTCGTGCTCGGCGGCGGGCTTGGTGGCGGTGACCACGGACTCCTTCTTGGCCTCGGGGGCGCCGGGCGTGCTGCAGCCGGCAAGGCCGGCCAGGACGGCGGCCGACGCGCTTCCCAGGACAAACCCTCTACGAGTCATGCTGAGCTTCATGTTCTTCCCTTCTTCCCACGCCCCAGTGTGGGACGTTTCCGGTCCGCCCGCAGGCAGAAAAGCTTGATGCCGCACCGCCCGCCGACGGGGCCGCGGAGCCGGTCAGAAGAGGAACCGGCTCCGCGGAAGGGAGGGCAAGAGACGAGGCATCGACCTCTTGGCTTAAAAGATAGGAAGCCGGCTTGGGTTGTTTTAAGCCACCGTACGAACTGCGCGCGGCGGCACCAAACGTGTCCGCCCGCGCACGAGTTGCACGTTTTGCGTCACGAGATGCATTATTTGCCGACCGGCGAGCGGTAGCAATCGGGCGGTGGACGGTTGGGCACTGACGGCACTTTCGGGTTTGGCTGCGATTCCACTTTCGGGTTTGGCGCTTTTCTCGCCTGACGAAGCGCGCCGGGAGCAAGAAACGTGCCTACTCCTCGGGCCACTTGATGGGCTCGAAGGTCACCGAGCTCAGCAGGCTCACTGCCGAGGAGCGAGATGCCCCCAGTTCGGCCACCATTCCCGCCATGTAAAGGGGGAGGTAAGAGACCCGCTTGCCAAAGCGCTCCTCAATCGAGACGTTTGCCTCGGACAGGACGACGGCCTCGTCGATGCCGTATTCCTCGGTCCCAAGCAGGTTGTTCAACGCGGTGTGCAGCTTGTAGTCCTTGCCGGACTTCACCTCGATGGGCAGCACGCCGCCCGAGGCCAGCTCGAGGAGGAAGTCGACCTCCCCCTTGCGGTTGTTGCGGTAGTAGAAGAGCGCGTCTCCCGCCGCGGAAAGCTCCTGCGCGACGTAGTTTTCGTAGACGGCACCGAAGTTGACGGACTTCTCGCCCACGAGGGCCGCCATGGACGTCTGCGCCGGATACTGCGCCATGAGCATCCCAAGGTCAGAGCCGTAGAGCTTGAACTTGTTCCTCTCTGCAGTCCGCTCGAGCATGGGACGAGGGTCGGTCACGTTGTCCGTCTTGAGCGCGGCACAGGCGGCCACGAGCCACGCAAAGTCATTGGCATAGCGCTCGTACTTGCCCTCACGGCCGGCGGCGCGCATCTGGAAGCGCTTGTTCTCCTTGTTGAGCTCGGACGGAAGGGCATCAAAGATGGCCTTGACCTGCAGCGCCCTTGAGCCCGCATACTTGGAGATGTCCTCCCGGTAGAGGCGCACCAGGTCCTGCTGGACCTCCCTCACGACGCCGAGGTCGCGCATGGCTCCAACGCCCTCCGCCACCGCAGCCGGCATTCCGCCTATGACCAGGTAGCGCCTGAAGAGCTCCGTCATCTTCTGGTGGATGCCGGAGTTGACCTCGGCACGCTCCTTAAAGCAGGCGCGCAACCCTACCAGAACTGACTCCGGGACCCCCTGCGCCCAGCAGAACTCCTCGAAGGTCATTGGCGCCATATCAAGAATTTGCAGGAACCCGACGGGCATCGAGTGGACGCCCGCCAGCTCGGTTCCGAGCATCGAGCCGGACATGACGACGTCAAACCTACCGTCTTGGACAAGGTACTTGGAGAAGGTCACGATCTCCGGAGCCGCCTGGACCTCGTCGAAGAAGACCAGCGTGTCTCCCGGGACCATGGGCGAGCCAAGCTCAAGCGAGAGAAGGTCCATGACCTGATCGGCGCTCTTTGCCGCAGCGTAGCGCGCACGCGCGGTGGAATCCTCGATGAAGTCGACGGTCACGTGGGCAGAGTACTCGCGCTCGGCAAACTCCTTTACCAAAAAGGTCTTGCCAATCTGCCGGGCCCCGGTGACGAGAAGCGCCCCGTGACCCTCGGTTGACTTCCAATCAAGCAGGTCTTTGTAGGCATTCCTCTTAAACATGCGTCTACCTCGTATTTTCCTCTAACACAGAACGATTTAGACCATATTATGCCTCTAACACAGAAAGAAATTTCCGCAAAAGTGCCTCTAACACAGAACGAAACAGGGGCAGAAATGCCCCTAACACAGAAAGGTCTGGCGCGGCGCGCTACCGGCGCGCACTTCTCGCCCGCCGCGGCGCTACATCATGACGGCGTTCTTCTTGCTGAGGAAGTCCATGTAGGCCAGCTTGACCTCGGCGGTCTTGGAGCGGCTGATGGGGATGAGCTCGCCTGCGACGGTCAGGCCCTTGGAGCTCAGCTGGCTCACGTGGGCAAAGTTGACCAAAAAGCCCTTGTGCACGCGGTAGAACCCCAGCGGGCCCAGGCGCTCGGCCAGCTCGTCCAGGGTGACCAGCACGGTCTCCACGTGGCCGTTTGTCATGTGCATCATCTTGTCGCGGCCGCGGGCCTCCACGTAGAGGATCTCGTCGGCAGAGAACGTGCCCATGGCGTGGGCCATCTTGAGCGTCACCACGCGCTCGGTGCGCGAGCTCTTCCACGCGCGCACGAAGGCGGCCATGGCCTGCGCCATGTCCTCGGTGAAGTGGCTCTTGCGCACAAAGGAGAGCGGCCGCAGCGGCAGCGACTCAAAGACGCGGTCCTCGCTGTTGGAGACAAAGACGATCTCGGTCTTGGAGCCGCCCTCGCGCAGGGCGCGCCCAAAGGTGATGCCGTCCACGCTGGGCATCTCTATGTCAAGGAGCACCAGGTCAAAGGTCACGTCGTCAAGCCGGCGAGCCAGAGGCTCCACGCCGTTGAAGACCTCGATGTCCGCCTGCGCGCCCTGGCGCGCGAGCTCGCGCTCCGCCGCGCCCGAGATGGACGAGGCCGCAAAGGGCTCGTCGTCGCAGACAGCTATGTGAAACTGAAGCATGTGCCCTCCCCTTGGTGCTCGCCGGGCTCGCGCCCGGCAGGCGGCCCTCCCCGACCGCCGCGCCAGCCGCCTAGGCCAGCGCGAGCATCACCTTAGCCGTAAAGACACCGTCCGCGTATGAAAAATCGGCGACGCCGTCGTACTTCTCGGCTATCTTGCGAACTATGCCAGTGCCATATCCGTGTAGGTCAGCATCGGTTTTTGTGGTGCGCAGCCGGCCGTCTTCCACAACGGTGGGCGCCGCGGCGGCCGGGTTTGAGACGTTGACTATGAGCGAGCCCTGGTCGGCGATAAGCGCCAGCCGCACGCACTTCCGCCCTGCCGGGACGTCCGCGCAGGCCTCGATGGCATTGTCCATGAGGTTCATGACAACGCTTGCAAGATCTATCTCCTCGAAGGGGAGCTCGGGCGGCACGGCAATGCGCGAGTCAACGTCCACACCCGCCGCCGTCGCGCGCGAGAGCTCAAGGTTGACGATGTCGTCAACTAGGCGGTTGCCACTGTTGACATGCAGAAACGTTGGGTTGGCGCGCATGGACATCTCGCCAAAGAACTCCTCGGCCCGCTTGTAGTCCTGGCGCTCAAGCAAAAGCTTGATGTAGGCGTACTGGTTCTTGACCTCGTGGCGCAGGACGCGGAGGTTCTCGCCGCTCTCTCGGTAGGCATCCAGCGCGGCAAGGCGGGCGTCCATGAGGTGACGCTCAGCCTGCAGGCGGCGGCGCTCCCCAAAGCCGCGGACAAGGCGCAGCACAGCGTAGTAGACCACGAGCTCGGCCACCTGGCCGCTCAGGCAGGTGAGCACGCTCTCCAGGGTGCCCACCGAGTAGGGTGCCACGCCAATGTCGCTGCGCAGGTAGAGGATGGCGCGGGCCACCAGGCCGGACGCGCAGACCACAATGACCGGCACCACGGAGGTGAGCGAGACGTCCGGGCCCTCCAGCGAGCCCTGCCGCTCCAGCAGCTGGATTGCGGCGAGAACCGCCAGCATGTAGGCGAGCGACACGGCCGCCGCGGCGTAGATGCCGCCATGGATCTGGGCGTTCACGACCTCGGCTGCGGTGAGCGAGTACATCCAGGCGCACATGAGCAGGCAGGTGCGGGTAAGGCGCGCCGGGGCGCGGAAGTCCCTGACAAGAAGCGCGCAGGCGCAGGCCGGAAGCACCGTCCACGTGATTGAGTTGGGAAACACCAGGTCACTGATGGTGCCGAGGAGCCAGGTGGCCAGAAGCGCCGCCGCAAGGCGACGCAGGAGCGTGAGCCACAGGCGCGGCCGGCCGTCCAGGCGCGTGAGCATGAGCGCGATGGAGACGGCATACGCGGCATTGTACGGCGAGACCACGCTCGCCCTCAGCGTGGCGAGAAGTGCCTCCATGCCCGGCCTCCGTCCCTGACTCGCGTTGCCTTCTTGGCCAATTGTGCCTGAACGCAAGCTTGAGGGACGCCGAGTTACAAACTGCCGCGTTTTTGTCACCAACAGATGAGAAAAAGGAACTGTCCCTTTCAGGATGGCTACAGCAGGCCAAGTCCGTCGAAGTCGACAAGCTCGACGCCGGCGGCAAGGGCCCTCGCGCAGGCGCGGCCCGCGCTCTCGCCCATGTCGATGGCCGTCTGCTGGATGCGGACGCTCGCCTGGACGAGGAAGCTCGTAGAGATGCAACGGCCCACGGTCAGCATGTTACGCACCGTCGGGTTAGTCAGGCAGCGGTAGGGAATCTCATAGTACTCCCCGGACTTGTACTTCTCCATGTGCACGAGACCCTTTGTGGCGGAGTGCACGTCAATGTACCAGGTTCCCCTGGCAACCGCGTCATCAAAGCGCGCACGGCGGACGTAAGCGTCCACGTCCAGGACGTAGCTTCCCCGGATGCGCCAGCTCTCGCGCACGCCAAGCATTCCCGCC
Source organism: uncultured bacterium (assembly GCA_905215465.1). Taxonomy (GTDB): domain Bacteria; phylum Actinomycetota; class Coriobacteriia; order Coriobacteriales; family Atopobiaceae; genus Paratractidigestivibacter. The sequence continues at coordinate 58,539 of CAJMPT010000005.1, forward strand.
TCGCGGATCAAGAACGCGCCCTCAAAGCCGGGCATGTGCCGCGTGAGGAACGTGACAAGCCCGCGCACCCTGCGGCGACCGTCGCTGAGCGCCTCGGAGCGGGCGAACGCGGAGGTATTGCTCCTGAGCGCCGGCAGGTGCGGGCAGTTGAACGCCATGCAGCCCGGCTCTCCGGGAAGCGAGAAGCACTGGTAGTAGACGAGGTCGTCCTCATGCAGCACACCCTCCTCCACGCCCTTGCGAAACAGGGGCTCAAGCTTGAAGCCCTTGCCCGCGACCATGGCGGACTCCCAGAAGTACCCCTGCTTGAGGGGGCTGAACTCGTCGCCCAGAGACAGGCAGTACTGGCGGTACTTCTCGACGTCGATGCCGCCCATCTCAAAGCGCAGCGAGCACATCTGGTTGTTGCCGTCATCATCGCCCGCCAAGCAGGGCACCCCCGCCATGCGCGAGAGCACGGCGTCTCCCGTGGCATCCACGAACTGGCTGGCAAGAACAGCACGCGGGCCCTCGACCGTCATGACCTCGATGGCCCGGATACGCCCCTCGCGAACGTCAGCCGCGACGAGGGTCGCGTCGTAGAGAACCTGGCCGCCAACCTCAAGGAACATGCCCTCGCAGACCTCGACGAACGTCTCCGGCGTGAACCAGATGTAGCCCATGAGGTCACCGTCCTCCCTGGTGGTGACGCCAAGGTCGTTGAGGCGACGCTCGATTTCCCGCAGATTGTGGCCGTGCGGCACGCGCGAGTCCATCATGGGTGTCACGAGCGCGTGCGTCGGGGTGCCACCCAGGGACGAGGCCTTCTCGACCACCAGCACGCGGTTCTTCTCGCGGGCGGCACTTATCGCCGCCGAGGCCCCGGCGGTGCCGCCGCCCACCACGACGGTGTCCCACTCCCCAAGGACGGGAACCTCGGCAGAACCAAACCTGCGGACGCTCATCATCTCTCCAATCAAAGGTGTTCCATGAGAAAAACGGCCCGTCTGAACAGGCAAGATCCAATCAGTCCGCGCTAGGCGCCCAGAATCTTGCGGGCAAGCGCAAGCTCGTCGAGAAGGGTCTGGCGCTCCAGGGACCCCTCGGCCAGAAGAAACGCGGCGTCAATCCAGCTGGGTAGCAGCGCGCTTGACGTCACGCGCCGTGCAAAGGCGTGGGCGGCAAGCTCGCTTGAGCGCGCGACCGCCCTGGGACGGGCACCCAGAAGGCCGCGGACCCTGACCCTGGGGACGGCGTCCACGGTCAGAGGACCGTCGGAGAACTCGAGGGCGTGATAGAGCTCGTGGGCCAGGTGAAGCCGCTTAAGCTCCTCCTCCCCCACCTCAACGTCGGAGGCCAGGAGTGCTGCCCGCTTTCTGGCAACCTCACCAACGTAGAGTTCGACGGTCCCGCCCTTCTCGCCACACGGGAGCGCCCGGGTCATGGCGCACAGGCAGAAGCCCGGGCGGGAGCCGGGCGCTGGGCCGGACGTTCGACGCACCTCGTAGCCCAGGGAGGCAAGCGCCCCGACGGGCTCCCGCCCGACCCATCCGCCGGCGAGAACCTGGCCACGCGCGAGGCATGCGTCCACGAGCGTGGGCAGGTCCCGCTCCTCCATGCGCGAGAAGGCCGAATCTCCCATGAGCTGAAGGAGGGCTCCCTCCCGCTCGCAGAAGTCAGGGGCCGCAGCCACGGGCTAGCTCCTTGCGGCCACGACGACGACGGGCTGGTCGGGCTTGGCAAACTCAAGCTCCATCTCCGCCAGGCCCATGAGCTGCTCCTTGTTGAGCACGCCGGAGAGGTCCGACATCTTCTGCCCAAAGAAGAGGTAGGTCTTGGGCAGGGTGGCACCCGCGTCCGTGTAGCGGGTCATGGAGTCCACGAAGTCCGAGAAGGGCCCGGAGAGCTCCCCCTTGGTGAAGGTCGCCACCTTTGCGTCGTCCTTCTGGAGACGGATGACACCCTCCTCGTCCACCACGCGCACAACGGTCTTCCTGCTCTTCATCAGGCCAAAGAGCGCCTTCTTCACCGTCGTTGCCTCATAGGCGTGCCAGCGGCCCTCAAAGGCCACCTCGTCCACCGCGTCCTGATCAACGCCGCAAGCCTCGGCGACAATGGCGCGAAGCTCGGAGTCGCTCTTTGCCTCGGACTTGCGGTCCTTGGTGCGCAGCTCAGTGGCGCCGGTGGCCGTCGCGCGCAGGATGTTCTTCTGCGAGTCGATCTCGATAGCGATGTCAACCGTGGCGGCGTCGGCGCCCGCCCTCGTGATGACCTCCATCACGTCGTGGCGAATCTTGCGGATGTCCTCGTCGGTGGGGTTGGAGACGTTGCGCTCGATCTGCTCACGCACCAGCGCCAGGGAGACACCGATAGTGGAGATGTACGGAGCGTTCTTGGCAATACGGTGCCTGATGCCCATCCTCTTACCCAGCGCAGGAGCCACCACGGAGGCGGAGCCGCCGCCTCCGACCAGGTAGATGAGGTTGGGATTGAGGTCGTAGTCGGTAATTAGGCCCTGGACCACCTGGGCGACCTTCTCCATGGCAACGTCCATCGCCTGCTGGCAGAGGGACTCCACGGTACCACCGATCATGTCGGCCAGGGCCTGCCAGGCCTTGCGGGCGGCCTCCACGTTGCCCGCAGCGTAGTCGCCCTCGGGCACGTAGCCCAAGATGTTGGCCGCACCGCAGAGCGTGAGGGCATAGGACTCACCGTTGCTGCACGCCACCACAGCGTAGTTTGCCTGGTCGTCCTCGCGCGGGGCGATGAGTTCGACCTTGGGGTCGCAAATCTTCTCGGCGGGGGTGAAGACCTCGTAGTCCTTGTCGGCGATGTGGGCAGAACGCGGGCCGACGTCGGAAATCTTGCCGCCCTCCACCACGATCATGGAGCCACCCGCAATGCCCAGGGTGCGCACATCAAGCGAGGTGAGGTAGAGCTTGTGACCGCCCACCTGGGCGTTCTTGATCATGACCTTGCCATCCTTGATGGCTGAGATGTCGGTGGAGGTGCCACCCGCCTCGAGGAAGATGCCATCGGTAATCTTCTCGTACATGAGGGCGCCCGCCACGCCCGCCGCAAGGCCCGAGAGCATGGTGAGAATGGGGCGCTTGCGCACCTCGTCGATTGACATGACGCCGCCATCGCAGCGCATGATCATCAGGGGCTTCTTGATGCCGGAGTCCTTGACGGCCCCTTCGGTCATGTTGGCCGTTTCCATCATCTTTGGAATCAGCGCGGCATTGACGGCAGCCGTGCGCGTACGGGCAGAGAGGCCATAGAGCTGGGAGATCTCATAACCGCCCGTGGCCACCATGCCCATCTCGTTTGCCTTTGCGATGACGCGCTGCTCGTTTGTGGGGTCATCGACGGAGTAGCTCTCGGACGCGACGATGACCTCGCAGCCGCGCGACCTCAGGACCTCGACCGCCGTGGCTATGCCCTCGTCGCTCAGAGAGCCGCTCTCCAGCAGCTCGTGCTCCGTCTCCAGGTACTTGCCCGGCGCAAGCTCGATGTTGCCCACGGTAGTCTCGGAGCCGGCACGGCCGGAGCCCGCGCCCTTGCCCATGCCGATAACGCCCACCTTGGCGACGTCTCCCTCGAGCAGGGCGTTTGTCGCCTGCGTGGTTCCGTGGGCTATGAACACCACGTCATCCGGGGAGATCTGGTTCTTGGTGAGGACGTTCTCGATGGCCTGGACGATGCCGGCGGCAACCCCTTGCTCGGCGTGATGAGTCGTAGGGACCTTCTCCTTGGCTATGACCTCGTAGGTGTCGTTGTCCACCACGACGGCGTCGGTGAAGGTACCGCCGACGTCAATGCCGATTCTTACGGTTCTCTTGCCCATCTCGTGCCTTTCTGTGCGTTCGCTGTCTTGGGTGTCGGGGCGCGGGTCCGAGCTTTCGGCGGATGCTCCGAGAGCGCAGGCGCGCACCCCGACGCCCGGACACGTGCAAGTCCGGGCGTCGAAGGGAGCGATTAGAACAGGGTGACGGCGGTGAAGACCAGGATGCCAAGCGCCATGACCATGGTATAGGGCAGGCTGGACTTCAGGATGTCGTTGACGTCAACGTTGGCGTAGTCGGCAACGATGACGTTCTGGGTGTTGGTCGGGTCGGAGACGCACTGGACGACGCTGGTGGAGCGCAGCGCCATGCCCACCGCAGCGGGGGAGAGCGTTCCGGCGGCAACGAAGATGTTGGCGAGGCCGGAGCCCAGGCCGTACATGTTCAGCGGGCCGCGGTACAGGGCAAGCGGCGAGAGGATAGTGAAGACCGCCACGTAGACGATGGGGTTGCTCGGCAGAATCATAGAAATGATGGGCTGCATGAGAGCAGAGGTCTCGGGCGCGGAGACGCCGTTGAGCAGGATGCCGATGCCCACCATGAGGCCGATGACGCCGGCGACGTCCTTGATGCCCTCGACCACGGAGCTGGAGAGGATCTGCATCGCCTGCTTGGGCTTGGTGATGAGTGCGGTCACGACGAGGGTGACGATAAGCGCGGTCTCGGCGTTCCACTTGAGGAAGAAGACCAGTACGATCGGCGCGATGGGCATGAGAAGGGCAACGGGGTTGACGTCCTTCTTGTCGGAGCCCGCCTGGGCTGCCCAGGCGGCGCTCTTGGCGGCGCCACGCGTGTTGATGACGATGTAGGCAAGGGTCACGACGGTGCACACGACGCCCATGACGACGGAGGTGGACTTGATGACCTCCATGTCCATGCCGATGGTGTCAACGTAGAGCTGGTACTGGGAAACGTTGAACAGAAGGCCGATGTTCAGGCCAAATAGGATGAGGCTTGCCGCCACGACGGGGGCGACACCCGCAGAGAGCAGGAGCGGGACCGCGATCTGGGAGACCATGATGACGGGGCCGGCACCGCTCATGGCGGTGAAGATGACAGCGATAGCGGCCGTCAGAGCGATGGCGATGACCATGGGCTTGTCGCCGGCAAGCTCAGCCGCCTTGCGGATGATGGCGTCGGAGATGCCCTCCTTCTGGATCACCTTGGCGAAGATGGCGCCAAAGATCGTCACCGTGATGGTTGAGGCGAGCTTGGCGGCACCAGAGCCGATCACAAAGGAGGTGATGGTCTTGACCTCCTTGTCGCCCGAGATGAACGGCACACCGGCGACCGCGGCAATGAGGATGCCCATGAGCGGCAGCGCCAGAATGGCGGGCATCTTCTTCGTCATCATCAGGGCGACGCCCCCGATGAAGACGGCCAGAATCAGAATGACCTGAACTGTTGCCATTGCTGTTTCCTTCCTTTCCTCGTGGCCGGGTTCGCCGGCCCCCAATCGATGGTTGGGAAGGTAGCACCCGTGCGGCGGCCGCCGACCCCAGAGAGCCGCGTACGGTTTGTTTCGAAATTGCATCCCCGGAGAGGCCGCGGTGGGCAATACGTGTCTGGTTTCCCTATTGGGGAGCGTCCCTTAGCTGCAAAGTATCTCTGTAGAGATACTTGCGATTTTGGGGTATTATTTCTGCGAATGACCTGCTTGTTTTCAGCTGAGTGACTTGTGGATTCCGGTGAGCGGTTTATGAAAGCCACGTCACTACATCTTTTCTACATATTTCTTAAAGAAGAGGAGCACTCGTGCATCCCTACCCCGAAGAGCTTCTCCCCGCCACGACGAGCACCCTTGGCAAGGCCTTCGACTTTGCCGACAAGCACCTCCCGGAGGGCCTCGCCTCCTTCTACGAGCTCTTTGCGTGCTCGGACGTGGCGCGCACCTTCGACGGCCCCGATGCGCACCCGGACCTCAACGGCTCGGGAATCCAGCTCGTGCTCTCGGTCTGCGAGGGAGTCTCGTCGGAGGGCCTGGACCTCATGCTGATGAGCGAGCACCGGCCTGACAAGGGGCACCGGGAGCGCGCCAAGTGGTGCGGCGCGCTTCTGGCCTACCACCAGTGGGACACCGGGGCGACATTCAGGGCCATCTCGACCTACCTGGGAATCGACGAGCTCTTTTCTCTCTTTGAGGAGCGCGGAGAAGAGCCTCTGCCCCAGACCTCGGCCCACATAGCGCAGACGCTGGCGATAAGGACGGCCCCCACCCGACTGCGCCACTACCGCGCGGAGGCCGGGCTCACGCAGCACGGCCTTGCCGCGGCCTCGGGCGTCTCCCTGCGCTCCATACAACAGTACGAGCAGCGCAAGAAGGACATCAACCGTGCCCAGGCAAGGTCGGTCTGGCTCCTCTCGCAGGCGCTGGGGTGCTCGATGGAGGACCTGCTCGAGCCGTGACGTCTGATGGGACAGGGATGTCGGCCGGATGAGAAAAAGGGACTGTCCCTTTTTTCTCATCACGCCTAGCGCTCCCAGGTGGGAGGCACCGGAGCGTCCGGCGTGGACCAGGTGCCCAGAGGCGCGTTGGGGGCGGCATCCAGCGTAAGCTCGGCAAAGTTGCCCGCCAGATAGCTGCGCAGCGCGGGGATGCCGATCATGGCGGCGTTGTCTCCGCAGGCGCGCATGGGCGGCACCGTCACGCGGACGCCCATCTTGCCGAAGGTCTTCTGGTAGGCCGCGCGCAGCTCGGGGTTGGCCGCCACGCCGCCGCCAATGCAGATGTCGGAGACGCCGGTCTCCTCCACGGCCGTCTTGGCCTTGGCAACCTGCACGTCCACCACGGCCGCCTCGAAGCTCGCCGCAAGGTCGGGGAGGTTGATCGGACGGCCCGCGCGGTTCTCGCCCTCAATGTAGGTGATGACGGCGGTCTTGAGGCCAGAGAGGCTGAAGCTGTAGTCGCCGCTGTGCATCATGGCGCGCGGAAAGTGGATGGCGTGCGGGTTGCCCTTGGCCGCGAGCTTGCTGATGACGGGGCCGCCGGGATAGCCCAGACCCAGGGCCTTGGCCACCTTGTCGAAGGCCTCACCCACCGCGTCGTCGATGGTGGAGCCCAGGACCTCGTAGTCTCCCCAGGCGCGCACGTGGACGAGCATGGTGTTGCCGCCGGAGACCAGGCTCGCCACAAAGGGCGGCTTGAGGTCCGGGGTCTCAAAGAGGTTGGCCATGAGGTGGCCCTCAAGGTGGTGGACCGCAATGAGCGGCAGGCCAGCGGCCACGGCAAGGCCCTTGGCAAAGGCCACGCCCACCACGAGCGCGCCCACCAGGCCGGGGCCGGAGGTCACGCCGACGGCGGCCAGGTCAGACGGGGCGAGAGTGTCGCAGCCAAAGTGCGCACCGGCCTGGGCCAGGGTCTCCTCCAGCACGCCGACGATGGCCTCGGTGTGCTTGCGGCTGGCAATCTCGGGCACCACGCCGCCAAAGCGGGCGTGAAAGTCAATCTGAGTGGCCACCACGCTCGCGCAGACCACACCGTGGGAGTCCGTCACAGCCATTGCGGTCTCGTCGCAGGAGGACTCGATGGAGAGCACCAGCGGGCCGGCGGCGGCGAGCGCCTTGCGGCAGGCCTCGCTGCGCTCGCCCGGCACGATGGGCCAGGGGCGGATGGACGCGCGCGGCTCAGGACGCTCCCCCACCAGCTCGGCGTCAACGGCAAGCGGCAGCCCCACGCGCAGGATGAGCGCGTCGTGGCCGGCGGCGTAGTAGCCCGGGCGGCGGCCCTCCTCCGCAAAGCCCAGGCGGTCGTAGAGGCCGCGGGCCGGCGCGTTCTTCTCGTCAACCTCGAGCGAGCAGGTGGAGGCGCCCAGCATCTGGGCGTCATAGGCCACGCGAGAAACCAGTCTGCTCGCAATGCCCTCGCGGCGGCGGGAGGCGTCGCAGACGACCTCCTCGACCTCAAAGTCCGCACCGGCCAGGTAGCCGCCGGCAAAGCCGATGACGCGACCCTGGTCGTGGGCCACCCACCAGCTGCGGCCGGGCTGAGAGAGCTCCTCGTAGAAGAGCTTCTGCCCCCAGGCGTTGTGGGCGCTGCCCTCGTAGGTCGCGGCCTCCAGTTCCGCCACGGCGGTGAGGTCGTTCATGGTCATGGGACGCAGCTGGCAGTGAATGCCGGCCAGCGCGTCGTCCACGCCGGTGAGGTCAACGGAGGCCGGGGTCGCAAGGCCCAGGCGCGTGCGCTCGGTCTCCTCGGCGTCGGAGAGGCGCGTGTAGATGGGCAGGACCAGCGCCGGGTCTCCGGAGGCGTCAAAGGCGCCGGACTCAACGGCGGCGCGCACCAGGCCCTCGCCGGTGGGGTACCACGCCTCCTCCGGCGCCACCTGCGCGGGCCGGAAGCCGGCGTCCTCGAAACGCGCACGGTACTTGACCAGGCCGTTTCCGGTGAGGGTAAGCTCGGAGGCGTCGTCGCGAGCAGCCCAGGCCTCGACGCAGGCGTCCGCCTTCACGACGGTCTCCGCGGGGAAGGTGCGGTGGGCGCCGGCGTCGTCCAGCTGATAGACGCCGGGGTAGACCTCGCCGCGCATGGCGTCTCCGGCCACGGCGAGCTTGCCGCGGATGCCGGCCTTGTGGGCGGACCAAGCCATGGCGTCGAGCGCCGAGGTTCCGTAGAGCGGACGTCCCAAGCCGCAGGCCAGGCCCTTTGCCGTGGCAATGCCAATGCGCACGCCCGTGAAGGAGCCGGGGCCGCGTCCCACCAGGACCGCGTCCACGTCTGCCATGCCAAGGCCGGCGTCTGCCAGCGCGCGCTCGCAGGTGCCCACGAGCTCCACGTTTGCCTTGCGGCGGCAGAGGTGGTCGGCAGAGGCCAGGACCTCCACGGCGCCATCCGCCACGCGCGCGACGGCGCAGGCCAGCATGTCCGTTGAGGTGTCTACGGCAAGGACGATCTTCTCGGCGTTGTTGCTCATGCGCAACCCTTCCCAAGCGGCGTGTAACCCATTCAGTTTAGCCACAAATTGGGGACGTGTTCGTTTTTGCGCAAGGTGGGGACAGGTTGGCAAGAAGCACGCGAGAAGCGCCCGGCCAAAGGCCCGTGCGGCGCGGCCCGTGCGCCGCGGCCCGTGCGGCCCGGCAAGTCTGTCCCGAATTTGCGCAAATTCGAACACGTCCCCAATTTGCGGGGGCGGACGGTCAGTCGGTCAGCTGGTGATGCTCGGCGTTGACGGCCTGGATGAGGCGGGCCATGGGCCAGAGGCGGTTGGCCGGGGTCAGGATGGCCTTGGGACCAACCGTGCAGCCAGCCTCGCGCGAGCGCGCAATGAACTCATTGACCTGCGGGTTGTTGAAGCCGCAGAGAAGGACAAACTCGCAGTCGGGCGCCGGCCCCTCGTAGGGGACAAGCGCCGGGTGAGCGCCCACCATGCCGGCGGCCGCGGCGGCGGTATCCCCCAGGCGCTCGTAGGCAAGCGTCCGCGCAGGCACGCCCATCTGGCGCAGCACCTCGCGAACGGCAGCGCCCTTCTGGCCGGCCGCCTCGCCAAAGGAGGGGTCAAGCCCCCAGAGCACCGCGCAGCGCGCGGGCCCCGAGGGCTTGACCTTCTTCTTGGCAGCCTTCTTCTTTGAGGGCTTGCCTGCCATTAGCCGAAGTAGCGCTCGAGCAGGCCCTTGAGGGCCTTGCCGTGACGGGCCTCGTCGCGAGCCATCTCGTGGACGGTGTCGTGGATGGCGTCCAGGCCGTTCTTCTTGGCGCAGGTGGCCAGCTCGACCTTGCCGGCGGTGGCGCCGAACTCGCAGTCGACGCGCCAGGCCAGGTTGTCCTTGGTGGTGGCCTTCATGTTGGGCTCGAGCTCGGTGCCCAGCAGCTCGGCGAACTTGGCGGCGTGCTCGGCCTCCTCGTAGGCGGCCTTCTCCCAGTACAGGCCGACCTCGGGGTAGCCCTCGCGGTGGGCGATGCGAGCCATGCAGAGGTACATGCCGACCTCGGAGCACTCGCCGGTGAAGTTGGCCTTCAGCTGCTCGAGGATGTAGGCCTTGTCCTCGTCGGAGATGTTGGGGTTGTCCTTGACGGTCTTGTCATAGATGCCGTACTCGTGCTCGGCGGCCAGGGTGAGCTCGCCCTTGACCTCCTCGAACTGGCTGGCGGGAGCGTGGCAGACGGGGCACTCCGCGGGAGGCTCGGAACCCTCGTAGATGTAACCGCAAACCTTGCAGACCCACTTCATAGCTGTCTCCTTTCTTGGTGGCGAGGCTTCCCAGAGCCTCGCCTTCCTCTCCTTGCACGGCGGCCTTGGGCCGTAGATGCTAAGACTTCTGGCACGCGGGACAGACGCCGTCAAACTGCAGCGTGTGGCCGCAGATCTGGTAGCCGGAGGTGTGCGCCGCCTCTTCCTCCAGGCCCGCCAGGTTGGGGACCTCCACGTCGTCGACCCTGCCGCAGCGCACGCAGCGCACGTGATAGTGGTCAAAGACCTGGTGGTCAAAGTGGTCCGCGCCATTGTTGATCTTGACGCGCAGGGCCACGCCCTCCTCGGCGAGCTTGTTGAGGATGCGGTAGACCGTCGCCTTGCTGATGCTTGGGTGCTTAGCGTGGACGGACTCGTACACCTCGTCTGCCGTGGGGTGGTTTGCCAGGCCGCGCAGCTCCTCCAGGACGATCTGTCTCTGGATGGTGTTCCTGCCTGCCATGGCGCCCCCTTCCGGCCGCTCTCCCTTGTGCTGATAAGAACTATACCGTATTAGGAATGAATATCAATAGGGAATTTCTCAAATTCTTTGAGTGGGCGAGAAGTGCGTGCCGCCAGGGGCGCCACCAGCCGCAGCGTGCGACTCCGCGCGCGTCCTACAGCATGGCCCCGAAGTCGCTCACCATGATCTGGCCGGTGAGGGCGCGGGACTCGTCGCTGGCCAGGAAGAGGGCGATGTTGGCCACGTCCTCGGGCATGCAGGGCTGCGTGCGCAGGTTGGAGTGGGTGGCCATGGCGCCCATCATGTCGGCGTCCATGTCGGCCGCGGTGGTGCCGGCGACCATCGGGGTCACGATGGTGCCCGGGCAGATGGCGTTGCAGCGGATGCCCTCGGCCTGGAAGCGCAGGGCGGTGTGCTTGGTCACGCCGATGACGGCCGCCTTGGTGGAGACGTAGACCGCGCCGCCGCAGCCCTTCTCGCCTGCGACAGAGGCGATGTTGACGATGGACGCGCCGGCCTTCATGCGCTTGGTGGCCGCGCGCATGCAGCGCATGGTGCCCTTCTGGTTGGTCTCGATGATGCGGTCCAGGTCCTCGTCGGTGAAGCGGTCAACCGGCTTGAGGCCGCTCTCCAGGATGCCGGCGTTGTTGACGAGCACGTCGATCTTGCCGTACTTCTCCTCGACGGCGGCCATCAGGCGCTCGGGGTCGTCGGGCTTGGAGATGTCGGTGGCCATGACGAAGGTCTTGCCGCCGGCCTCCTCAATCTGGGCAGAGACCTCCTCGAGGGCGGCCTCGCGGCGGGCGGTCATGACGACGGTTGCGCCCTCGGCGGCAAACAGCTTTGCGATGGCGGCGCCGACGCCGGAGTTTGCGCCGGTGACGACGGTGACCTTGCCCTCAAGACGGTTCATTGGTGCTCCCTTCAACGGGTCCAGACGTTGCCTGCAGCGTACCCGGAGCGGACCGCCCCACGCATCACGTGTCGGCGTGTGGGCGCCACGCCCTCGGGTAGCGGCGTGGCGAGAAGTGCCCGCGGCCACTGGCCGGCGCCTCTCGCCTTCCGAAAAGCCGCCCGCCGAGCCATACGCCCGCTCGGCCACGCGCGGGGTGGGAACGTTCTCGGTCGGGGCATACTCGCGGGCAGGTCACTTTTGCACACCGTTGCCAAGGAGGCACATCATGAGCGAGAACGCGCAGGTCAAGAAGCTCATTCAGGCGTACGAGTCCCTTGAGGGCGCCCTTGACGGCTTTGACTGGGGCACCCCGCAGCGCTGCGTGCTGGGCAGCTTCACCGTCGACGGCGTCGACGGCCAGGACGTGGCCTCCCACCTCGTCGGCAACGTGAGCATCGAGCTTCCCGAGAAGAGCCTCGGCCCCTCCCCCGTCATCGCCGAGGTCTGCGCCATCACCGTTCCCGGCACCGGGCACCGCGGCTTTGTGGCGCTGGCGCCAATGGACTTTGACGACGGCGAGGGCACCTGGGCCTGGGTGCGCATGGAGTAGCGGAGGGAGGCACTTCTCGCCTGATTCCGCCTGGTTCGCATAGCGGAACACCTTAGTTCGTATAACCGAACAGCTTAGAGCGTGCCAAAGGCGCGGACTGACCGTCTACCCGCGCTTTTGGTACGTTCATCCGTTCTTTGCGGCTTTCTGCAAGTTTAAGAGGTTATATCGTCGCCCGTTGGGTACACTCCGCAACTGATGCCCAGTTGGGCTCAGACCAACAACGGAAGGAATTGGCATGGCAGTCAACCGCTTCGTTCTCAACACCATCAGCTATCACGGCAAGGGTGCAATCAAGGAGATCCCGGGCGAGATTTCTCGCCGCGGCTACAAGAAGGCCTTCGTGTGCTCCGACCCCGACCTCGTCAAGTTTGGCGTGACCGCCAAGGTCACCGACGAGCTCGACGCCGCCGGCATCCCCTGGACCCTCTACTCTGAGATCAAGCCCAACCCCACCATCCAGAACGTCAAGGACGGCGTCGAGGCGTACAAGGCCTCCGGCGCTGACATGATGGTCGCCATCGGCGGCGGCTCCTCCATGGACACCTGCAAGGGCATCGGCGTCATCATCGAGAACCCCGAGTTTGCCGACGTTACCAGCCTCGAGGGCGTCGCCCCCACCAAGAACCACGCCACCTTCACCATTGCCGTGCCCACCACCGCCGGCACCGCGGCCGAGGTCACCATCAACTACGTGATCACCGACCCGGACAAGGTCCGCAAGTTCGTCTGCGTTGACACCAACGACATCCCCGAGGTCGCCGTCGTCGACCCCGACATGATGGCCTCCATGCCCGCCGGCCTCACCGCCGCCACCGGCATGGACGCTCTCACCCACGCCATCGAGGGCTACACCACCAAGGGCGCCTGGGAGCTCTCCGACATGTTCCACTACAAGGCCATCGAGCTCATCTCCAAGAACCTGCGCGACTCCGTGGCCGAGGCCAAGAGCGGCGAGCCCGGCAGCGGCCGCGAGGGCATGGCCCTGGGCCAGTACATTGCCGGCATGGGCTTCTCAAACGTGGGCCTGGGCATCGACCACTCCATGGCACACACGCTGTCCGCCCACTACGACACCCCGCACGGCGTCGCCTGCGCCATGCTGCTCCCCATTGCCATGGAGTTCAACAAGCCCGTTGTTACCGAGCGTCTGGCCGAGGTCGCCAAGGCCATGGGCGTTGACACCACCGGCATGACCACCGACGAGGCTGCCGACGCCGCCATCGCCGCCGTCAAGCAGCTCTCTGCCGACGTCAACATCCCGACGGTCTGCCAGGCCATGAAGGCCGAGGAGATCGACCAGCTGGCCACCGACGCCATGAACGACGCCTGCTTCCCCGGCAACCCGCGCGAGGCCACGCACGAGGACGTCGTCGAGCTGTTCAAGAAGGTCTGCCCGAAGGCCTAGCGGCTCAACACGTGAGGTTGGGGCTCCCCAGCTTTGCACGCAAGCTACGTCGCGCTGCGCGCGCCAAAGAGCTTGCTTAGCAAAGCTGGGGAGCCCTCACTTGTTGAACGGGCTATGCTGATGCCCAATTAAGACCTAATGCGATGGCTTGGGGGCTTATATGGCGTTATCCACAGTGGTTGTTATGAGGCATGGCGAGAGCACGTGGACGGACGCCTCGGTCAACAGGTTTGCCGGATGGGTGGACGTGCCGCTGACCGAGCGGGGACGCGCGCAGGCTGCGCACGCCGGGGCGCTACTCAAGAGCGCGGGACTCCGCCCGGACGTCTGCTTCACTTCTCTTCTGCGGCGCTCCATCGTGAGCGCGCAGATCGCGCTGGATGCCGTGGACCGGCTCTGGGTTCCGACAGAGCGCACCTGGAGGCTCAACGAGCGCCACTACGGCGCCTTCCAGGGACAGACCCGCCCGGCAATGCGAGAGCGCTACGGCGAGGAGCTCTTCTCTGCGTATAGGCGCAGCTTTGACGTGAGGCCGCCCGAGATCGACGCGGCGTCGCCGTATTTCCAGGGGCACGACGAGCGGTATTGCCCGGACGGGCTGGATGGCGCCGACCCGTCACAGATTCGCGCAGAGTCGCTGGCGGACGTGGTGGTAAGGCTGCGCCCCTGGTGGCAGGCGCGCGTGGAACCGCTGGTTGCCGCGGGAAGGACGGTGCTCATCGTCACCCACGGGTCCGTGGTGCGCGCCATCAAGAAGGAGCTCGAGGGGCTCAGCGCCAATGAGATTTCCCAGGTCAACATACCCACCGGAGTGTCCCTGACCTATGAGTTCGAGTGCTCCGGGAGGCAGGGCGAGCGTCCCCGCGTCATAGGAGCCGGCAGCTACCTTGACCCCGACGCCGCCCGTGCCGGCATTGACGCCGTCAACCGGCTGGGCCGTGCCCAATAGGACGTGAAGGCCCAGCGCCTCGCCGCCGCCGGCCGTTGCAAGCCAGAAGGCCTCCACAACGGAGAGTCTCGCCTCGCCAAGTCCGCGCAGGCGTCGCGATAGTACTCCGGATTGACCTCGGGGTCGTCCATGACGGTCTTGCCCACCTGCGCGCACCGGCCTCTCGGGCAAACAAGTGCTACGTTTGCGTTTTACTGCGAGGGGCCTGAGTAACAAGGAGAAATCACCCGCATTTGCCCAGTTGGCGAGAGCCCCAATTGGGCAGCTACTCGCAAGGTCTACAACAAAACGCAAACGTAGGTCGCTTCGCAACAACAGAACTGTCCGTCAGCGCTCCAGCGACTTGACCAGCGCCTTGCCAATCTCGTGCGGAATGCCCGTGACCAGCGCGTTGCCCATGCAGAAGGCGCGGTGGCCATCGCTCATGCCCGTGTTTGTCCACCCCCGCGGAAAGCACTGCAGCCGATCAAGCTCGTCGGGAACAAGACGACGTATAGTCAAACGCAAGGTTAGCCATTTTGAAGCAAGCTGATGCGAGGTTGTAGCCATGTATTTCGAGACAATCGAGAGCTCAATTTACTGCCCCTCGTTGCGCAGAGCCGAAAAGCTCGTTCCCCCGGAATTCCTCATCGGGTACAAGTGGTTCAAAGATCATGAGGGTGAGCATCTCGAAAGGCTACCCTTTGCGGACACCCTGTCAGAACCTCTCCCCATTACGCTTGTAAGGCAATCGGGTATTCACAGCCCCAGCGAGAATATGGCTACATACAAGGACCCAAGGCACCACTATGCCCTTTCTGTCCATACTTCCAAGCAGAGCCGTTATGCCGATCAGCCTATTTTCAAGTTGGATGACAATACTTGGATCCTTGATTACGAAGGCCACTCAGGGGCAGACTTGTCTCAAAACTACAACAAGCTTCTAGACAACTGCCTAAGAGATGGGGTTCCCGTCGGCGTCATAACCGCAGAAGCAGGGGAAGGCTATTGCGTTCGCGGCCTCGCTTTTGTCGAAAGCCACGACATACTTACTAACCATTTTATCTTGCATGGTCCCGTCAATGCCATCACTGAAGCGGCACACCGCTTTGATTATCCCGACGTCTCTGGAATAGATCAAAGTGATCTTGCATCGCTTCGCAATGCAGCCGATCCGGCCGAGGAACCCGACCAAAGAATTCGAGAAACAATCGAACACATTCGTCGAGAAGGCCAGCAGAAATTCCGCAGTTCTTTAATCGACGCCTACGAAGGGGAATGTGCCGCAACGGGGACCAATGTACAAGAAGTTCTTCAGGCGGCCCACATTGTTCCCTATCGCGGGTCATGCTCTCAAATTGAAAGCAACGGTATCCTTTTCCGAGCTGATATTCATCTGCTATACGACTCTCACCTCCTGTCGGTCGAGCCGAACACTCACCGAATTCGCTTGTCGAAAAAAATCGTCAACTCCAGTTATTCAGCTTTAAGAAACCGCAAAATTCGCATTCCGAAGGACAATGCGCTAAGGCCAGACGATCATAGGCTGGCCCTCCATTTTCAGCGCTTCTCTTTTGAGAACAGGGAGATCGGATTCGCCTAGCGTCACTAATGCATCCCGTTCGGCATCGTGATGCTTCATGGCCTCAGCGCGTGGCCTTTGTCATACCAAACTTGATGAGCCAGTCGATAAGGTCATCCATCTCGCAGCGAACAAACTCGCGGCACCACTCGGGGCATTCTTGCTCTTCGCAACCCTTGCAGTCCTTGATCATCCTCCAGATCTCTCTTCGGGCCTTAATGTGAATCGGCGACATAAATGCCATGCTCGGCTCTCCTTTCTTGGGAAACCGAGCATGGCATGATCAGCGCCTCGCAACACACGCTACTCGGCGATCCGATCAAAACGCATGATCATCCTTGATGCTCCATGAACTACAGAACCCCGCATCATAGGCAGTCCAAAAGCGTGCGTCCAGTAAAACCGAGCTGGGCATGCGGAGGCAAACACCCAGCTCGGAAACAACAGTCAAATGGACGAGAAAACCGACCTGGGCATTCACGTGGGAACGCCCAGGTCGGTTTTCTTGGCAGCTCTTGGCGGGGAGACTCCGACGGTTCCAACGCCCCGCCCTTCTCGCCTACAGCAGAGTCAGCGTTCTTGCGCAGTTCTTCTCGACGCGCGGAAGAAGTCGGTCGCTTAGTTCAAGGGCACCGGGGATCCTTGCGGCGCACGCCTCCTCAAAGACCTCCTCCATAGCCTGAGGAATTGATTCCGCAAGGCGCCCCATCTCTTGAAGACACGCATCTTCAGTCATACCCACCTCCGCAAGGCGCTCTCCAAACTCGGAATCATTGGCACCAGCGTAACGGCGTATGGCGCCTTCCCCCACGCGTCCAACGCGATTCTCGCCACCTATGGACATCGCAAGCCTTCCGAAATCTTTGGTCCGGTCATAGGCAAGGCCAGATGCCACGTCGTACAACGGCGCCAGCACCGAGCCGTTTGCCGTCAGGAGAAGCGAGTAGTTCTTTGCATGAGCATCTGGAGCGCCAATCAGGCAGTTGAAAAACAGCATACGAGTAAACAAGAGGAGACTGACGGAGGACGAGTCGACGTCCAACAGCAGCTCAAGAATGTCCCTTGCCGTCGGACCGCCATCCGAGGTGTACTTCTGGTCTGGCATTACCCCCAAGGCCTGGCAAAGATCCTCTTGGTGAAGCCTTTTCACGCTTTGCCCCTGAGTAAGCCGGTCATAGCGAGCCACTATCAGAGCGGGCTCTCCACCAAAGAACCGATATTCGACTTTTGCAGTTGGAATCCCCACCTTTGAGGCGGTCCTCATGCAAATGTATTCGTTCAGCGCCTCTAGCTTGAAGCCTTCCACGCCGTTCTTGAAGATATGCGTCGTAGGCGCGGACCCCAGGCACTCGCACCAGCGGCCATTCCTAAAGGCCAAGGCAAACTTTCCCTGGTTTCCTCCCAGAGACCAGCTCTCATCACGGCCCATCCACGTAGCGTCATAGTCAGTCCTTATGGATTTCAGCTTTGATGCGACTTCAACATCGCTGACCTCACGGTAGTCCCCAGGTCTACCAACAACTGCATCTACAGCATCAGGAGCGCAAAACTGGACTGCGCCTGGACAGTCCTGTCCAATGACCGATAGAAGCGCAATGGGGTTATTCGCGCTAATACCACTCTCTTTAGCAATTGCGCGCCGCTGTCTCTCGGAGTCCGGTAACAGGCCAAAGAGGAACGGACGGACGACACTCTGACCATATGCGCGGTTGGATAGCGGCATGGCGGCGGACAAGGGCACACCCGAGTAATCTGGACTGTATTCGAACCTCATTAGCCCATTGCGATTCTGGCTGAGGATCCCAGCCGGTTTACCGCAGATGAGGACCGCAAGCTCAGCTTTACTCATCCAAGTTCACCTCGCCACCGACAATTGGGGGAAGGATGCCGTCCTCATAGCCATCGGCAGACAGCAGAGCCCTTATCAAATCGTTATAGCTTTGATTTTTAGGGTCCGTTTTAGCAGGATCGGCAGCGCTAGATCTTCTCTGCTTTGATGCGGCCGTTTTACCAGAGGCCTCTCCAACGTACAGGCCCAGCCCAAGCGCGGAAAGCACAGAGAGCAACTTGTCTAGCTGGACTCCAGCCGAGTCCCCCAGCTCAAGTGATGCGAGCATTCGCTTGGAAACGCCTGCATGCTGCGCAAGTTGGTCTCTCGTGAGGCCCCGCTCCTCCCGCGCTTGGCGCACGTAATAGCCGGCCTGTCTGGGAATGGTTATCGGGCGTTTGTCCACCATGGCTCCTTGTAGTGCAGAATTTTGCATGCTACTATAAAGTGCAATATTCTGCACGTCAAGGGATAGTGCAGAATATTGCATGCGGCAGTCTTCCTCGCCTAGAGCGTGCTCAGGATGGGCATGAGGTAGCGCGCGACGCCGGAGTCATCGCAGCTTGAGGTGGCGTGATTGGCTGCGGCAACGGCCTCGGGGAGGGCGTTTGCCATGGCGACGCCGTCGCCGGCGGCCTCGAGCATGGTGACGTCGTTGCTTGCGTCTCCGAAGGCAACGGTGTCGGCCACGTCAACGCCAAGGTGACCGCACAGCCAGCGCAGACCCGCACCCTTGTGAGCGCTCACGTCGGTGACCTCGACGTTGCAGGGCAGCGAGGAGGCGCGGCGCAGGGAGGCGTCGGCGTCAACGGCGGCCCAGACCTGGGACTTTGCTTCTTCCGTCATGAAGAAGACGTTTACGCGGCAGACGGTTCCGCAGGCGGCGAGCAGCTGGTCAAGCGTGCCGTCAAAGGGCACGCGAATGGACTTGAGCTGGGCGCGGGAAGCCTCGTCGACGGGCATCTCGTCCAGGTAGTGCCAGCGGTCGGCCAGTGTGTAGACCTTACTGTCCGCAAAGATGTCAAAGGTTACGGGAAGGTCCTCGACCTGGCGGTAGAGGGCGCGAACGGTTTCTTTGTCTATGCCAACCTCATGCAGAACGCTGCCGGTGTGTACATCACAGACGAGGGCGCCGTTGCAGCAGACCGCATAGCTGACGCTTGGGTGAGAGACCATCTGCTCGGGAATGCCGTTGACGTTGCGGCCGGTACAGGGCACAAACTGGACGCCCCTCTGCGCCGCAAGGTCCAAAGCCGCCAGATTCTCGGGCGTTATTATCTTGGCAGAGTTCAGAAACGTGCCGTCCATGTCAACGAATACCAGCTTGAGCATGCAATTCTCCCCTTGCGATTGGTTGCGGGAACATCATAGCGCGGCAGCAATGCCAAACTTGCGGCCACAACCAGGCTGCAAGGAAGAGCAAGCTGCGAAACGGCTAACTTGCAGGCATCTTGGGCGGCTCGGACACTCGCAAGGCGCCAAACCCTGCGCAGAAGTCACCTTCGTGTGAGCAATTTACAAGCGGTTGTGCAGAAGTGGCCTTCGGGGACTGCGGCAGCATTTCCGCACCAATCCTAGCCGACC
>CAJMPT010000006.1 GCA_905215465.1 uncultured bacterium
GCCGGAGCTTCTACGAGACGCTCGCCGACCACAGGAGGAGGCTGGGCGTGCCCGTTCCCTCCCTCGAGGTCGGCTAGGATTGGTACACAAATGCTGCCGCAGTCCCCTAAGGCCAGTTTTGCACAAGCGATTCGGAAAGCCTCGCACGAAGACGAGTTTTGCACACTGGACTGCGCAATCGGGCATTCTGAGCATTGCTGTGCAATATGCTACCGCTGTTGTGGCATTTCTGTCCGCAGGGCGCGCTGAGGGTTTTGGGGCGTTCTGCGGCGGATACACTCGTGAAGTCAACCGAGCGAAGGGAACTAAGCATGTCTGACAGCTCCATCCAGCACGGCCCCGTCTCCGCACGCGCGACCGAGGGCAACAACGTCCAGCTCCTGCAGGACCGCCTCATGGCCGAGCTCTGCGGACTTGGCGCCACCATGACCGCCGCCATGGAAGCCCAGCCTGGCTTTGTGCCCTGTGAGCACGCCTTTGGCGTGGTTATCGAGGGCCTTGAGGCAACGGTCGCCTGCTCAGACGAGGCGCGCATCGTCGAGGTGACCGAGGACGTCCGCGCCCGCAGCGAGCACGTGAGTGCGCACCGCGGCGTGGCCATGGGCGCAGCCAAGATGTCCGTCCCCTGTACCCCGGAGGTGGCCCTTCTCCGTGCGGCCCTGCGCGGCATCGCCGTTGACGCAGCCCGCGCCATGGAGCTTGGCCACATGGACGAGGAGGTCGACGTCTTCCAGGTTAACGCCCTTGCGGCCCTGGGCGCGGGTGAGGTCTCCCATGGCCTCCTCGAGCGCGCGGGCAAGGCGGCGCTTGTGGCCTCCCGCCTGTCTTGCTAGGCAACGGCCAACCCGGGGCAACCCGAACGACGCGTGTTTAATTGTCTCGTTTGGGTTGCCCATTGGGTTGACTGGACCTCTTCTGGGTAGTCTTAACTAGATAACCCCAGCTAGAGAGGCCCCGGATGCTTGAGCTCAAGGACATCTGCAAGAAGTACGTTACCTCGTCGTTCACCCAAATCGCCCTGGACCACGTGAGCCTGGCCTTCAGGGACAACGAGTTCGTTGCCATCCTGGGTCCGTCCGGCTCGGGCAAGACCACGACGCTGAACATCATCGGCGGCCTTGACCACTTTGACTCCGGCGACCTGGTCATCGACGGCATCTCGACCAAGCGCTACAAGGATCGCGACTGGGACACCTACCGCAACAACCGCATTGGCTTTGTGTTCCAGAGCTACAACCTCATCCCGCACCAGACCATCCTGGAGAACGTCGAGCTGGCCCTCACGCTCTCGGGCGTCGGCCGCGCCGAGCGCAAGCGTCGCGCCAAGGAGGCCCTGGAGCGCGTTGGCCTGGGCCAGCACATGGACAAGCGCCCGAGCCAGCTTTCCGGCGGCCAGATGCAGCGCGTGGCCATTGCCCGCGCCCTCATCAACGACCCTGAGATTCTCCTTGCCGACGAGCCCACCGGCGCCCTCGACTCGACCACTTCCGTGCAGGTCATGGACCTGCTCAAGGAGGTGGCCAAGGACCGACTGGTCATCATGGTCACACACAACCCCGAGCTGGCCGAGCGCTACGCCACGCGTATCGTCCGCCTGGCGGATGGCAAGATCACCAATGACACCAACCCCTTCGACGCCGAGTCTGCCCCGCTCCGAGAGGCCAAGCAGCCCCGTCGCACCTCGATGTCGTTCCTCACGGCGCTGGGCCTCTCGTTCAGAAACCTCATGACCAAGAAGGGCCGTACGGCCATGACCGCCTTTGCCGGCTCCATCGGCATCATCGGCATTGCCGCCATCCTGGCCCTCTCCAACGGCGTCAACGAGTACATTGCCAAGGTGGAGGAGGACACGCTTTCCAGCTACCCGCTCTCCATCACCAAGCAGAGCTACGACATGAGCGGCATGCTGGGCGAGGCCCCCTCCTCATCGGATGCCGCAACGGACGGGACCGATGGCTCCTCCGACTCCACGTCCGCCGCGGGCGACGTCTCCCAGACCGACGCCATCCCGCAGTTCACCATGCTCAAGGACATGTTTGCCTCGGTGAAGTCCAACGACCTCAAGAGCTTCAAGGCCTACCTTGACTCCGGTGACGCAAACATCGGCGACAAGATCAACGCCATCCAGTACGACTACGGCGTCACGCCGCTCGTCTACTCGGCCGATGCTACGGGAGACCCGGTGAAGCTCAGCCCGAGCGCCCTCACCGTGGCCATGAGCGGCGGCGCCAGTCAGTCCGCCATGGCGGGCACCATGGCCGGCACGTCCTCCATCTTCAACGAGATGATTGACAACCAGGACCTTCTCGCCCAGCAGTACGATGTGGTGGCCGGGCGCTGGGCCTCCGCCCCCGACGAGGCCGTCTTGGTGCTCAACCGCAACGGCGGCGTGAGCGATTACACGCTCTACAGCATCGGCGTGCTCGATCCCAGCGAGCTCAACAGCATGGTCGAGGCCACCATGACCGCCTCCGGCGACGTGGACGTGCCCGAAAACGACGTGACCTTCACCTACGAGGACGCCCTCAACAAGTCTTTCAAGGTCCTGAGTCCCTGCGAGACCTATCGGGCCAACGCCGAGACGGGCGGTTGGACCGACATGTCCGACGACGCCGAGTTCATGGCCCAGAAGGTGGCCGACGGTCTGGACCTCAAGATCGTGGGCGTCGTGCGCCCCAACGAGACCGCCGACTCCAACGCGCTCAGCGCGGGCGTGGCCTACACCCATGGCCTTACCGAGGAGCTTATGGCGCGCGCGGCCGCCTCGCCCATCGTCCAGCAGCAGCTCGCCGACCCCAACACCGACGTCTTCACCGGCAAGTCCTTCGACGAGCTTCAGGACGAGGCCAAGAAGGGCGTGGACCTGGGCAGCCTCTTCTCCGTTGACCAGGCCAAGCTCCAGAGCGCCTTCAAGCTTGACACCTCCAAGCTTGGCAGCGTCGACTTCTCCAACATAGACATGTCCGGCGTGAGCATCGACCCTGCGGCCGTCTCGTCCTCGCTTGACGTGGACGCCCTGGTCTCCGGCGCGCCCGCCCCGGACTTCTCGCCCATCTTTGGCGACGACGACGGCAACGTGGACGGCGCGCTCACCGCGGACGAGATTGGCCAGATCGTGCGCCTGGGCGGCCAGCTCACCCAGGGCTTCATGACCTGGTGGGGCAAGAACGGCACCACCACCGACCCGAGCGACCCCAACTTCAACGCCATTGTCGGCGAGAAGTTCCAGGAGTATCTGGGCACCGACGAGGCCCAGCAAATCCTGACCCAGATCTCCGCCATTGCCGGCCCCGAGCTTGCCGAGCGCGTGCGGCAGGTGACCGCCGACTACGTTCAGAACCAGCTGGCCCCCTATCTGCAGGAGTTCTTCTCCAAGTTTGCCGAGCAGGTGAGCGCGGCCGTCTCCACCCAGCTCCAGGCGTCCATGACCGAGGTTATGGCGCAGGCGGCCGACCAGATGGGCACGAGCCTGGCCAACCTCCAGAACGCGTTCTCGGTTGACACGAGCGCCTTCCAGAGCGCCATCAGCTTCAACATGGGGGCCGAGGACCTGACCTCGCTCATGTCCAACTACGCCAACGCCAGCAGGCTCACCTACGACAACAACCTCACGACCCTGGGCTACGCGGACGCCGACGACCCCATCTCAATCTCCATCTATCCCAAGGACTTCTCGGCCAAGCAGGACGTGCTCGCGGCCATTGATGCCTACAACGAACAGATGCGCGCCTCCGGCGAGGACGACCGCGTGATTGGCTACACGGACTACATGGGCATCATCATGGGCTCCGTCACGGACATCGTGAACATGATCAGCCTGGTGCTGATCGCCTTCGTGAGCATCTCACTGGTGGTGAGCTCCATCATGATCGGAATCATCACCTACATCAGCGTTCTGGAGCGCAAGAAGGAGATTGGCATCCTGCGCGCCATTGGCGCCTCCAAGGGCAACGTCAGGAGCGTCTTTAACGCCGAGACCTTCATCGAGGGCCTGATCTCCGGCGTGTTTGCCATTCTGGTGGTGGTCATCGTGAGCTTCCCGGTGAACGCCTACGTGCTCGAGACCCACCAGGTACCCAACATCATGAGCCTGCCGTGGGCGAGCGCCCTGATCCTCATCGGCATCTCCGTGGTGCTCACCCTTGTGGCCGGCCTCATCCCGGCGAGCTCCGCCAGCAGGAGGGACCCCGTGGAGGCCCTGCGCTCCGAGTAGAGGAGAAGGGTGGTCGGCGCAGTCCGGCGGCGCGGGGTTGTCTCAGGCTCAGTCCTCGGCGCAAAGAACGCGCCTGCGGAAGTCGCTTGCGACAACCCCGCGCCGCCTGCTTCAAACGCTGCTTCTCTGGATGCCTTTGTCGCGACTGCGAGGATTAGGCCTTGGGGAGTGCCTCTTCGTGGTAATCTCAATCCAGAACATGTTGCCGCTTGCCGACGGTGCGGGGTACAAGTTGATCGGTTCGAAAATGTAGGGGCTGTGCTTGCTGTGTACAGCCCCTTTTTTGTATAGATGATTGCGCACATTAGGACGGATTGTCCTGCGCTTAGACATGAACTGAGGCCCGGTGACTTGAATCAGCGGTCATCCCGGGCCCTTCAAGACGAGTGTATCCTTTGTTGTCCGGCAATCAATCGCCTTCTATGGCCAATGTGCCACAACCCAACCCAGGCATCTAGTCCAGCTCAGGCGTAGATGGCGGCGTTAACGCAGGGAGAGGCCCTGCGCTTCTCGCCAGCGACTTCCGCAGGCGCGTCCTTTGCGCCGAGGACTGAGCTGGCAAGAAGCGCGGGGCCTCTCCCGGACGTTCTACAACCTGTCTACTGCCTGATGGACGGCTTCACTCCGGCTGCCAGTAGGCTCGCGATCTCGGTCTCGCTCGCAAACGAGAGGTCGCCGGAGACGGTGGCCTTGAACGCGGAAGTCATCGTTGCAAAGTCGATGGCAAACTGCGGCTCCCACTTGCTCGAGAAGCCGTGGATGAGCGCCGCCGCAAACACGGAGCCGCAGCTTGAGATGTCGGCGAGAGAGACGTGCTGCGGAAGCGAGAGGTACGTCTCGTCGCGCTTGATCATGGCTCCGCGGATGCGGGCCACGTCGTAGCGGTCAATCTGACGCACGACAAAGCAGACGCTGGACAGCGGGTAGTCCATCATGAGGCCGCGGGCCCAGCCCAGGCAGAAGTCAAAGACCTCACGCTCGCCGACCTGGGCCTTCTCGATGGTGATGACATCGTCCTCGGAGGCAACCAGCATGTCCACGTAGCTCAGCAGCTTGTGGACCTTCTTGAGGGCGTCGTCGCGGGCCCACATGGTCTCGCGGTAGTTGAGGTCCATGACCACCTTGATGCCGCGGCCCTTGCAGGCCTTGAGGCCGTCCAGGATGGAGAGGTACATCTCCTCCGAGATGGCCGGCACCACGCCCGAGAAGAAGAACACCTCGATGCCGTTGAGCATGTGGTCCCAGTCAAAGTCTTCCCTGGTCGCATTTGCCATGGCGGTGTCCGAGCGGTCATAGGTGACCACGGTGGGCCTGATGGAGCGGCCACGCTCGGTGTAGTAGAGGCCCATGCGGTGGTTGGAGCGCGTGATGCGGGAGGTGTCCACGCCATAGCGGGCCAGGTTCATGATAGCGTTGGTGCCCAGGCGGTTGCTGGACAGCTTTGACGCAAACGAGACCTGCTCGCCAAACTGCGCCAGCGTGATGGCAACCACGCTCTCGGCTCCGCTGTAGGAGATCTCCATGTTGCGGGCCTCGTCAAGGCGCTCGTGGGCGACCGTGGCAAAGCGGATGAGGGGCTCTCCAAAGCAGAGGATGTTCATGTCTAGACTCCGAGAACTACGACAAGGACGGTCATGATCGCGATGCCCGCCACGACGGAGATGGCGTTTGCCATGCCCGCAAGGCCGACGTCGCCGCCCGCCCAGAGGGTGTAGAGCGGTCCGGTGGAACCGATGGGTGCCCAGGCAAGGACGCAGATGACCTTGCATACCTCGGGATCGAACGGAAGCACCTTGAGCGCAATAATAGACAAAACAATTGCGACAATTACGCGCCAGGACAGAAGTCGGACCAATTCCTTAACCTTCTTGCCCGTCAGGCTGAAGCGGATCATGAGGCCGACCATGAACATGGCAAGAAACGCGTTTGCGTTGGCGATGGGGTCGATGAGGGTGATGACCTCGGTCGGAAGCTTGAGGCCGGCCAGCCCCATGGCAATGAGCACGATGTAGGAGTCAAAGGCCGCAGACGAGAAGAGCGTCTTGCAAAAGGCCTTGAACTTCTCCGCGCGGGTCTGGTCGTTGTTGCCCAGGACGAGCGTCTGGGTGAGGGCGTAGGTGCCGCCGGTGCCCATGAGGGAGTTGCCCGCGTCAAAGAGGCAGGTGGCAACCACGCAGCCGGCGGGGAAGAACGCCTGCACGAAGGCAAGCGCAAAGCAGCCGATGTTGAAGCCGCAGACCGAGAGCTGCTGCACGATGCGCTCCTGCACTGGCTTGTTGCGATAGACCACCAGCGACAGGAAGTAGGGGATGGCCGTGGCCGCAAGGCCCAAGCCCACCAGACCCAGGAGGCGGACGTCAAAGTCGTAGGACTCAAAGGCTCTGATGATGGCGCAGGGAAGCGTCAGGTTGAAGACGATCTTTGATATGAGGCGATCTGCGCCCTTGCCGAGCTTTCCGGATCGGGCGGCGGCGATGCCAAGAAGGATCACCAGGACAAACGAGAAGACCTTGCAAAGAACCTGAGCCATGGACTGAGTGCCTCGATTGGGTTTGGGAGCGTGTGGGGCCCAAGTGGGCCGGAAAGCCGGGACGGGTGCGGCGAGAAGCGCGACCTCTCCTAGTACTTGGGCTTGCGGATGCGGGTGATCTTCTCGGGGGCAAAGCGGCGCACGGCGGCAAGGCCGTCCTGGGCCGTGTACTTGTCGTTGGCCTTCTTGAACTGGATGCGGATGGGGGCAAAGCCCATGTCCTTGTTGGCCTGAGCGAGGCGCGCCTGGCGGCGGCTGCGGGTGGAGACCCAGCCGTCATAGTCCTCGGGCACGGCGCAGAGGTAGGTGTCGTCCTTCAGACGGAGCAGGAAGACCTCGGAGATCTGCTCCCAGGGGGTGAAGCCAGAGCCCATGGAGTCCGTGTTGTCGGTGATGCCGCTCTCGTCGATGACAATGGCGTTGCGGCGACGGATGATCTTGGTGACGTTTGAGCAGATGATGAACAGCGACACGGGGATCATCACGTAGCCCATGCCCACCTTCATGATGATGGGGTTCTCCGCAAAGGGGAGGGGCTGGGTGAGCACCAGGATGGCGCCGACCAGAAGGCATACGCCCATAAAGAGGTAGGAGCCCAGAAGAACGACGTTTGCCGTGATGTTGAGCTTGCCGTCAGCGGTGTTTTCCTTGGACATGCTCGTCTCCTTTCACTGCTCATGTATTAGTACGCGCGTGCGCGCTCCACTTCCTAGGCCCAAATCATATCTAAACAATCATTACTGGCCGCTCCATATGGCCCCAAATATGAAGGGTATGTGTGCAGAATAGCGATTCAGACGGTTTTAGTTAGCCAAATAGAACAAATACCCGAACAAATGCAAGAACAAGAAGTGTTGGAAACGTGAGGAACGGCCAAACCAAGGTTTTTCCCCAACAAATGCCTGTGAAGGAAATATGATTCAGGCCATGCAAGACCCCCACATGAGGAGAAGCCCAAAGGGCCGGGGGAGAAGAAGGCCACACAAGGAACGAAGCGTTTGGAGAGGAGGACACGTAATGGCTAAGAAGTTCATCGTCGGTGTTACCGCGTGCCAGATTGGCATTGCCCACACGTTCATGGCTGCCGAGTCCCTGACCAAGGCCATCGAGGCCCGTGGTTGCGAGGCCAAGATCGAGACCCAGGGCGCTACGGGTGCCGAGAACGTCATCACCGATGAGGACCTCGCTCGTGCCGACGCCGCCATCATCGCGGCTGACGTCAAGATCAAGCAGATGGAGCGCTTTGAGCCCATCCCCACCCTGAGCTGCAAGACGAACGAGGTTATGACGCTTGAGACCGCTCTGTCGGTCGTTGATGAGGTACTGGAGGCGATTGGTTAATGGCTGAGATTCAGCGCAAGAACGCCAAGAAGAAGAGCGCCGGCCGTCAGGCATGGGACGCCGTTCTTACTGGCATTTCCTACATGATTCCGTTTATCGTCGGCGGTGGCGTGCTCTGGGGCATCGCCAAGGCCATGGGCGGCTACAACATCGCCGCTGACATGAAGGCCGTGGGCGGTTACACCGAGTACACTCTCGCGATGGTCATCTACGCCATCGGCTCCGCCATCTTCGACGTATGCGTCCCGGTCATCGGCGCCTACACCGCCTATGCCCTCGCCGACAAGCCCGGTCTGGCCCCTGGCTTCGCCGTCGGTGTTATCTCCAACACCATCAAGGCTGGCTTCCTCGGCGCCGTCGTCGGCGGCATCATCGCCGGCTACATCGTGAACTTCCTCAAGGACTGCTCCAAGAAGGTTCCCTCCTCCGTCCAGTCCGTGTTCCCGATCCTGATCATCCCGGTCGTTGGCACCGCTGTGACCTCCCTGCTCATGTGGTACGTCATCGGCGTGCCCATCGGCTGGTTCATGACCGCCATCACCTCCCTGCTGACCAACCTGCAGGGCATCGGTGGCGCTGTCTTCGGCGCTGCTATCGGCGTCGGCATGTCCACTGACCAGGGTGGCCCGATCTCCAAGGCAGTCGCCCTCGTTGCCAACGGCCTCAACGCCGACGGCATCCTCGGGCCCGCTGCCTGCAAGATGTGCGGCGGCATGCAGAACCCGCTCGGCGTCTGCTTCGCCCAGATCATCGACCGCTTCACCGGCAAGAAGAAGTTCACCGAGAAGGAGCGCTCCACCACTGTCTCCGGCCTCGTGCTTGCCTGCTGCTACATCCAGGAGTACGTCATCCCGTTCCTGGTGCAGGACACCTGGCGCTGCATCATCCCCTGCATGATCGGTGGTGCCATCTCCGGTGGCCTCTGCGGCTACTTCGCTCTTGAGTCCGCGGCTGTCCACGGTGGCGTCTTCGTCATCCCGATGATGAGCAACCCGCTCCAGTTCGTCCTGTTCTGGTTCGCTGGCGCTGCCGTCAACGGCATCCTGTACTTCCTGCTCCGCAAGCCCGTCGAGGCTGACGGCGACATGGCTGGCAACGGCGTTCTCGACCAGCTCCTCGGCTAAGTCCGAATCTGTACTGCCTGGGCGGGGAGACCTCACGGTGCGTCTCCCCGCCCTTTTGATTGACCCGCACCGCAAAACGCTCAAGCAAGGCATGGCACGCACTTCTCGCCTGCACGGCATCTGAGGCAGGCAAAACCGCACGATCAGCTCCACCCGCACCACTGGTACTACCCTAACTTTGAAATTAACCGCTTCGGCTGGCCCCAAGCTTCTTTGCCGGGGAGTCAGGCAATCAGGAAGGACTCACTCATGTACGTCTCCATGAAGGAAATGCTCCAGCACGCAAGCGTCAACAACTACGCCGTTCCGGCCCCCAACTGCCCCAGCTTCGCCCTGGTGAAGGCCGCCTGCATGGCCGCCGCTAAGAAGAAGTCCGCCGTCATCCTGGACGTCTCCCCGCGCCAGATGCGCATGAACGCCACCCCCGAGGTCTGGGCCCCCATGGTCAAGGCCATCGCCGAGCCCCTCAACGTCCCCGTGGCCCTGAACCTCGACCACGGCGGCGAGTTCGAGGATATCTGCCGCTGCATCAAGGCCGGCTTCTCCTCCGTCATGTGCGACGCCTCCGCGCTGCCCTTTGAGGAGAACATCCGCCGCGTCCAGCAGGTCGTGACCTTCGCCCACGCCCACGGCGTCTCCGTCGAGGCCGAGCTTGGCCACGTCGGCCAGGCCGCCGACGGCGACGGCCGCTCCGACGACATGTACACCAAGGTCGACATGGCCGTGGAGTTTGTCGAGCGCACCGGTTGCGACATGCTCGCCGTCGCCATCGGCACCGCCCACGGCAAGTACCCCGCCGACTACGTTCCCAAGCTCGACTTCGAGCGCCTGGCCGAGATCAAGAAGGCCCTCGGTGAGAAGTACCCGCTGGTCCTGCACGGCGGCTCCGGCGCTGGCGACGAGAACTTCAAGAAGGCCGTCGCGGGCGGCATCAACAAGGTGAACCTCTGGACCGACTACGGCCGCACCTACGTCAACGCCATGCGTGACTTCCTGGCCGAGAACGAGAACCCGGACTACATCTTCGTTACCACCGACGCCGAGGAGAAGGCCGCCAAGTGGCTCGAGCGCTACATGGACCTCTTCGGCTCCTCCAACCGCTACCAGTTCTCCGACGACAAGATGGTCGAGACGGACTAGCCGCGATGAGCAGCTTCCTGTTTGCATGTGACTCGTTCAAGGGCACGCTCTCCTCGGCTCGCTCCTCGGAGCTTCTCGCCGAGGAGGCGCGTGCCTTCTTTCCCGAGGCCAGCTTCAAGAGCCTCGAGGTGGCCGACGGCGGCGAGGGCACGGTCGACGCGATCGTGGCCTCTCTCGGCGGCCAGCGCGTGAGCCTGACTGCCGACGACCCCCTGGGCCGCCCGGTGGAGGCCACCTACGGCATGCTGCCGGGCAATCGCGCCGTCATCGAGATGGCCGCGGCCTCCGGCCTGCCCATCCTCGCCCTCGACGAGCGCGACCCGCGCAAGACCAGCACCTTTGGCACCGGCCAGATGATCCTGGACGCGCTTGACCGCGGCGCCCGGGACGTGTCCCTTGCCATCGGTGGCTCTGCCACCAACGACTGTGGCATGGGCACCATGCGCGCGCTGGGCGCCCGCTTCCTGGACGCCTCTGGCGCAGAGCTTGCCGGCACTGGCGCTGACCTGGGTCTGGTTGCCAAGGTCGACCTCTCCGGCATGGACCCGCGCGTGGCCCAGACCTCCTTTCACGTCATGTGCGACGTGGACAACCCCCTTGTGGGGCCCCGTGGCGCCACGCGCACCTTCGGTCCCCAGAAGGGTGCCGACGCGGCCATGGTCGAGGAGCTCGAGGCTGGCATGGTGAGCCTGGCCGCCGTTCTGGAGGAGGCCTTTGGCACCTCCGTTGCTAAAGAGCCCGGCATGGGCGCCGCCGGTGGCCTTGGTGCCGCAGCGCGCCTCTTCCTTGACGCCGAGGTCGTGGGCGGCGTGGACTGGGTGCTTGACCTCGTTGGCTTTGACGAGGCTCTTGCCGGCTGCAGCCTGTGCGTCACGGGCGAGGGCCATGCCGACGGGCAGTCCGCTCACGGCAAGGTTGTCTCTGGCGTGGCAGCCCGCTGCCGTCGTGCCGGCGTGCCCTGCGTGGCCATCGTGGGCGGCATGGACGCCGACGCCTGCGAGCTTCTTGACTGCGGCGTGGACGCCCTCGTTCCCACCGTCATCGACGCGGCTTCCATCGAGGAGGTCCTCGCAAACGCCGAGCGCAACTTCAGACTTGCCGCCCAGCGCGTCTTCTCGCTCGTTTCCCTTGGATGCAAGATGGGAGAGAACCAGTGATTTCCGGATCTCGCTGCTGGAGCCAGACAATCCAGCACGGCATGGGAAGCGTCACGCTCTCCGGCCGTGAGGTCTACAGCTTCCAGGGCATGAGGCCGAGCATCTACCACCTCCTGGCAGACACGGCGGCCCGCACCCCGGACGCCATTGCCATCGTCGACGACTGGGGTCGCAAGACCACCTTTTCTCAGCTTCTTGCCCACGTAGACGACCTCGCGGGCCTGCTGGTCAGCGAGGCTAAGGTCGCCCCGGGCAGCCGCGTGGGCCTGCTCATGCACGCCGACCTCGAGTTTGCGGTGGCGCTCTTTGCTATCTCCAAGGCCGGCGCCACCTGCGTGCCCGTGCCCACCAAGTACCGCGAGCCCGAGGTGGTCTCCCTCATGCAGGCCGCCGACCTCACCGCCCTGGTGGCGGGGGAGGAGTTCGAGCGCTGGGTGCCGTCGCTGCCCCTGCGCCCGTCCGAGATCGTCTTTGCCCGCGAGGTGGAGGACGGCTACGGCTTTGCGCAGGCCCAGGGCTTCTCGTCTCTGTGCGAGCCCGTCGGCGGCCTTGACGACGCGGCCATCATGATGTTCACGAGCGGCACCACATCGCGCGCCAAGGGCGTCGTGCTCACCAACGGCAACGTCATTCACGCCGCCATGGTCTACCAGCGCCTCATGGGCACCACGCCGGCCGACTCCTGCCTCATCCCCATCCCCGTCTACCACGTGACGGGGCTCATTGCGCTGCTCATCCAGTTTGTGTACGTGGGCGCCACCACCTACCTGCACCGCCTGTTTAACGCCCGCCGCGTCCTGGCCTGCGTGCGCGACCGCAAGATCACCTACCTGCACGGCTCTCCCACCTCCTTTGCGGAGCTCCTGCCCCTGCGCGCCGAGTTCCCCGAGCTGCCGAGCGTCCGCTGCATGCTCTCTGGCTCCAGCTACGAGCCCGTGGGCACCATGCGTCAGTTCCACCAGTGGATGCCCACCGCCACCTTCCAGGTGGTCTACGGCATGACCGAGACCGCCTCCCCGGCGCTTCTCTTCCCGCTGGACTCTCCCACGTCCGTCTTTGCGGGGGCCACGGGCAAGCCCGTTCCCGGCGTGGACGCAAGAATCGTGGACGAGCGCGGCCGCGAGGTGCCCTGGGGCGAGACGGGCGAGCTGCTGCTGCGCGGCGCCTGCGTGACCTCCGGCTACTTCCGCCACGACAACGGCGAGGTCGAGCCCGACGGCTGGCTTCACACCGGCGACGTGGCCTACGCCAACGAGGAGGGCATGGTCTGGGTGGTCGACCGCCTGAAGGACATGATCAACCGCGGCGGCGAGAAGGTCTGGTGCTCTGCGCTCGAGGAGGTCCTCTGCGAGGTCTCCGGCGTCAGCGAGAGCTGCGTCGCCGGCATCCCCGACGAGCTATACGGCGAGGTGCCCGTGGCCGCCATCGTCCGCGACCCTGGCTCCGACATCACCGGCCCGCAGATCTCCGAGGCCCTGGCGGGCCGCATCGCCCACTTCAAGATTCCCGTCCACTACGTCTTTGTGGACAAGATCCCCCAGACCAGGGGAGACAAGCCCAACCGCGCCGCCGTCCGTGACGCCGTACTGGCAACCCTCGACCATGAGAGCTAAGAGCTAGGAAGGAAATCCGAGAATGGCATCCAAGACCCTTCAGGCAAACTTCGTCACTCCCGAGCAGGTGGCCGCCGGCATCAAGGACGGCTCCACCATCTGCACCATCGGCATGACGCTCGTCTCTGCCTCCGAGTCCAACCTCAAGGCCATCGAGAAGAGCTTCCTCGAGACCGGCCACCCCTGCAACCTCACCCTGCTGCACTCCTGCGGCCAGTCCGACCGCGCCCGCGGCATCCAGCACCTTGCCCACGAGGGCCTGGTCACCCGCATCATCGGCTCCCACTGGGGCCTCCAGCCGCGCTGGATGGACATGATCGCCAACAACCAGGTAGAGGCCTACTGCCTGCCCCAGGGCCAGATCGCCCAGCTCTACCGCTCCATGGCCTGCGGCCTGCCCGGCAAGATGAGCAAGGTCGGCCTGGGCACCTTCATCGACCCGCGCGTCGAGGGCGGCAAGATGAACGACCGCACCAAGCCCCTGCCCGACATCTCCGAGGTCATCGAGCTCCACGGCGAGGAGTACATGTTCTACCACGAGGTCCCCATCGACGTCTGCCTCATCCGCGGCACCGTCTGCGACGAGATGGGCAACCTCACCACCACCGACGAGGCCATGAAGCTCGAGGTCTTCAACGCCGTCCTGGCCACCAAGCGCTACGGCGGCAAGGTCGTGGCCCAGGTCCGCGAGGTCGCCGAGACGGGCACCATCAACCCCAAGGACGTCACCGTCCCGGGCGTCTTCATCGACGAGGTCGTGGTCTGCCCCAACCCGGAGGAGGACCACCGCATGACCTCCTCCATCTACTTTGATCCCTCCTACGTGGGCAAGCTGCGCGTCCCGCAGTCTGCCGTTGAGCCCGCGCCCTTCAACGAGCGCAAGTTCATCGCCCGCCGCGGCTGCGAGGAGCTCTACCCGGGCTGCGTGGTCAACCTGGGCACCGGCATCCCCAACGACATGGTGGGCCGCGTCTGCGCCGAGGAGGGCCTCTCCGACAAGGTCATGATCACCGTTGAGAGCGGCATCTACGGCGGCGTCCAGCTGGGCGGCATCGACTTTGGCATCGGCCAGAACCTGCTTGCCATGGTCAGCCACCCCGAGCAGTTTGACTACTACGACGGTGCCGGCGTCGACGTGACCTACATGGGCATGGGCGAGCTCGACGGCGACGGCAACGTCAACTCCACCAAGATGGGCCCGCGCTGCGCTGGCGCCGGCGGCTTCGTGGACATCACGCAGAACGCCAAGACCGTCGTCTTCCTGGGCACCTTCACCGCAAAGGGTGCCAAGTACTCCTTCGAGGACGGTAAGCTCACCATCCTGCAGGAGGGCGCCATCAAGAAGATGGTCTCCCACGTGGGCCAGCTCTCCTTCAACGGCCCCGCGGCCCGCAAGAAGGGCCAGCGCGTCGTCGTGGTCACCGAGCGCGCCGTCTTCGAGCTCGTTCCCGAGGGCGTCATGCTCGTCGAGATCGCCCCGGGCGTGGACCTTGAGACCCAGGTCCTGGACATGATGGACTTCACGCCCATCATCTCCCCGGACCTCAAGGAGATGGACGCGTCCCTCTTCATCCAGGACGGACCCTCCGGTCTTCTCGCCGGCTTCGAGGCCAAGTAGTTGACAAAGGGACAGTCCCTTTGTCAACCCGCGTAGATTAGCCCGGGCCCGACAAGAAACCTCGGAGTCTGGGTTGCACCACATAGCGTCACCTGCACCAAAGCAACATGCAAAGGTAAGAGCACCAAGGAAAGGAACTGACATGGACAACGTCAAGGTTGCGGTTATCGGCAGCGGTCTTATGGGTGGCGGCATTGCCCAGGCCTGCGCTCAGGCCGGCTTCACCGTGGTCAACATCGACATCGCCCAGGCCCCGCTCGACAAGGCCCAGGCCCTTGTCGCCAAGCTCCTCCAGAAGAAGGTCGACAAGAACAAGATGAGCACCGAGGACCGTCAGGTCATCCTCGACCGCCTCACCTACAGCACCGACTACGCCGAGCTGGCTGGCGCCAAGTTCATCATCGAGGCCGTTCCCGAGCGCCTGGACTTCAAGCAGTCCACGTTCCAGAAGATGGACGAGTTCGCCGACGAGGACGCCGTCCTTCTGACCAACACCTCCGGCATCTCCATCGACGAGATCGCCGCCTCCACCAAGCGCCCCGAGTCCGTCCTTGGCCTCCACTTCTTCTATCCCGCCCCGGTCATGAAGCTCGTCGAGATCATCCGCGGCGAGAAGACCTCCGACGAGGCCTTCGCCAAGACCCACGAGTTTGCCGACGCCATCGGCAAGACCTCCGTCGATGCCCCCAACACCCCGGGCTTCATCGTCAACCGCGTCATCAACCCGTACGAGAACATGGGCGCCTGGCTCGTCTCCGAGGGCGTCTCCGCCAAGGACGTCGACACGGCCATGAAGCTGGCCTGCAACCACCCCATGGGCCCCTGCGAGCTCATGGACTTCGCTGGCATCGACGTGGTCTACGCCTCCCTCATGAACCTCTACGAGGGCTTTGACCACGACGAGCTCTACCGTCCGGCTCCCGTGTTCAAGGAGCTCATCGACGCCAGCAACCTCGGCCGCAAGACGGGCAAGGGCTTCTACGACTACTCCGAGTAGCCAAGGCTCAATCCGGGCGCGGACTTCTCGCCTGCGTCCAAGCGTTCCAACAGTCACCAGCCGGGCCGGCAGGCCACGCGCCCGCCGGCCCTAGAAAAGGGGAGTGAACATGAGCAACCGCAAGTTCGAGAACAAGCCCGAGGACATCGTCATCGTCTCCGGTGCCCGCACCGCCGTCGGCAAGTTCGGCGGCAGCCTGAAGACGCTGTCCGCCATCGACATGGGCTCCATCGTGGTCGCCGAGGCCGTCAAGCGCGCCGGCATCGACCCGTCCGTGGTCGACGAGTGCATCATTGGCCAGGTGGGCTCCTGGGGCGAGAACGGCTTTGTCGCCCGCGCCATCAGCCTGAAGGCCGGCCTGCCCAACGAGACCTGCGCCTACTCCGTCAACCGCCAGTGCGGAAGCGGCCTGCAGTCCATCGCCGACGGCATCATGGAGATCAAGTGCGGCCAGTCCGAGGTCGTCGTCGCCGGCGGCGCCGAGTCCCTCTCCCAGCTGCCCTACTACGTGCCCAGCGCCCGCTGGGGCGCCCGCATGGGTCACAAGCAGTTTGAGGACGGCGTCATCGACATCCTGACCTGGCCGCTCGACCACTCCCACAACGGCATCACCGCCGAGAACGTGGCCAAGAAGTTCAACGTCTCCCGCGAGGAGCAGGACGCCTTTGCCGCCCAGTCCCAGCAGCGCGCCTGCAAGGCCGTCGCCGAGGGCGTCTTCAAGGACGAGATCGTCCCCGTTGAGATTAAGGGTCGCAAGGGTGCCGTCACCGTCTTCGACACCGACGAGAACCCCCGCGAGGGCGTGACCGCCGAAAGCCTCGCCCGCCTGAAGCCCTGCTTCGTGACGGACGGCACCGGCACCGTCACCGCCGCCAACTCCTCCTCCCTGAACGACGCCGCGGCCGCCGTGGTCATCATGACTCGCGCCAAGGCCGAGGAGCTCGGCTGCACCCCGATGGTCTGCATCCGCGACTTCGCCGTTGCCGGCTACGAGGCCTCCCTCATGGGCTACAGCCCGTACTTCTCCTCCAAGAAGCTTGCCGAGAAGCTCGACCTCGACCTCACCGACATCGACTTCTTCGAGATCAACGAGGCCTTTGCCTCCCAGGCCTTCGCGGTCTCCCGCGACCTCGGCCTTGACCCCGAGAAGGTCAACATCTACGGCGGCGGCATCTCCATCGGCCACCCCATCGGCGCCACCGGCACCATCCTTGCCATCAAGTGCGCCTACGAGCTCGCCCAGCGTCACCCCGAGAAGCAGGATGCAATGGTCTCCATGTGCATCGGTGGCGGCCAGGGCATCTCGATGTACTTCACCAAGGAGTAAGGCCTCGCCGGCCGGCCTCCGGCTCTTCACTCCGCTGCGAACAGTCCTCGCCGCACAAAGCGCGGCTGCGGAACTCGCATTCAACATAGGGGTTACCCCGCGGGTCAAGCTGGCCTACGTTACCGCCTAAGGACAAGAGTGCGCGGCTGCGGAACTTGCGGCGAGAAGAGCCGGCAGGCCGGCCCTGTGGGGTTATCCTTGCAACCGCACGGCCGCCACGCACCACGGGGGCCAGTTGCTAAAAGCCTAATTTAGAGCAAAGAGAGGATTTGCTTAGCATGGTTAACTTTGAGTATCTCGTTCCGACCAAGATCGTGTTTGGCAAGGAGACCGAGAAGGAGGCCGGCCGTCTGATCAAGGAGTTCGGCGGCCACAAGGCCCTCATCCACTGGGGCGGCGACTACGTCCGCGACACCGGCCTTCTCGCCCGCGTCGAGGAGGGCCTGGCGGCCGAGGGCATCGAGTACGTCGAGATGGACGGCGTCGTGCCCAACCCGCGCCTGTCCCTGGTCAAGCA
The DNA here is from genome assembly GCA_905215465.1 of uncultured bacterium. Lineage (GTDB taxonomy): Bacteria > Actinomycetota > Coriobacteriia > Coriobacteriales > Atopobiaceae > Paratractidigestivibacter. Next base: position 17,578 of record CAJMPT010000006.1, read on the forward strand.
GGGCGTCGAGCTCTGCAAGAAGGAGGGCGTGGACTTCATCCTCGCCATCGGCGGCGGCTCTGCCATCGACTCCTCCAAGGCCATCGCCTACGGCCTCGCCAACGACTTTGACCTCGAGGACCTCTTCCTTGGCAAGGTGAGCACCACCAAGATCGCCAAGATTGGCGCCATCTCCACCCTGGCCGGCACCGGCTCCGAGACCTCCAACTCCACGGTCATCAACATCGACACCATGGGCGAGAAGATGCTCAAGCGCTCCTACAACCACGAGTGCGCCCGCCCTCTCTTTGCCATCATGAACCCGGAGCTCACCTACTCCCTGCCGCCCTTCCAGACCGCTGCCCCCGGCGCCGACATCATGATGCACACCATGGAGCGCTACTTCACCACCGAGCAGCACGTCGAGCTCTCCGACGAGCTTGCCGAGGGTCTCATGCGCACCGTCAAGACCTTCGTCCCGGAGGCCCTGGCCAACCCCAAGTCCTATCCCGCCCGCGCCAACCTGCTGCTGGCCGGTGCCAAGTCCCACGATGGCCTGACCGGCCTCGGCCGCGTCGGCGACTTTGCCTGCCACGCCATCGAGCACGAGATCGGCGCCATGTTTGACGTCGCCCACGGCGCTGGCCTGACCGCCATCTGGTCCTCCTGGGCCAAGTACGTCATCGACGTCGACCCCGAGCGCTTCGCCCAGTTTGCCGTCAACGTCTGGGGCGTCCAGAACAACTTCCACGACGCCAAGGAGACCGGCCTTCGCGGCATTGACGCCTGGGACGAGTGGTGCCACTCCATCAACCTGCCCACCAGCCTCCACGAGCTGGGCATCGATCCCACCGACGAGCAGATTCACGAGATGGCCCAGGGTGCCGTCGACGCCCGTGGCGGCGACCACGCCGGTGCCTTCATGGAGCTCCACGTCGAGGACATCGAGAACATCCTCAAGAACGCCCGCTAGTCTGAGCTAGCGCCTTGGGGGCGAGGCCGTGGCTTAGCGGCCTCGCCCCCTTCTTTTGGGACGTTTGACTCTCTTTGGAGGGTCGGTCCCGTTTTGGATATCATGGGAGTGTTGGAGGCCGCCCGAGGGGTGCGGCCGGACACGCAGACAAGGAGACCGCAGTGAGCGATTTCGTCAAGGAAGACAACGTCTTCGTCAACCAGGACGCCGAGAACCGCGAGGCCGTCCTTCGCTTCATCGCCGACCGTGCCGCCGAGCTGGGCATCACCGACGATGCCGATGCCGTCTACGAGGCCTTCCTGGCCCGCGAGGACATGGGCGAGACCGGCATGACCGACGGCTTTGCCGTGCCGCACGCCAAGACCGACGCCATCAAGCGCGCCGCCGTCATCGTGGTGAAGAACAACCGCGCCCTGGAGTGGCCGTCCTTTGACGACAAGCCCGTCGACGTCGCCATCTCCCTGCTCGTTCCCGACGGAGAGGCCGGCACCACCCACATCAAGCTCCTCTCCAAGACCGCCGTCCTGCTCATGCGCGACGAGTTCAAGAACCTCGTCCGCAGCACCGACGACCGCAAGGCCATCGCCGATGCCATCAACGCCGGCATCGAGGAGGACTAGCTCCCTCCCAGCCCAAAGCGGGTATCCTTTGCCCTGTCGGTGTGACCGGCAGGGCTTTTTCGTTTCTCGCCGCCCGGCATGGGGCCTGGGCGCGCATAGGCTGGGAGGTCTCATGTTCAGGCAGAAGACAGACAAGCGCGTGGCCGTGTTCTTTGCCGAGGGCTTCGAGGAGGTCGAGGCCATCTCCGTGGTTGACGTGCTGTTCCGCGCGGGCATCCCGTGCGACATGGTCTCCATCACCGGCGAGAAGAGCGTGACCTCCTCGCGCGAGGTGACGGTGATCTGCAACCGCAGCATCGAGGACGCGGACTTTGACTTTGACGCCTACGACATGCTGGTGCTGCCTGGAGGCATCCCCGGCATGCCCAACCTGCGCGATTGCGCGCCGCTCTGCAACGCCCTGGTGAGGTTTGCCAAGGAGGGCCGCGGAGTTGCGGCCATCTGCGCGTCTCCCTCCATCCTGGCCGAGCTGGGCATCCTGCGCGGGCGCCGCGCCACGGCCAACCCCGGCTTCCAGGACGTCTGCGCCGAGCACGGCGCCGAGGTGCTGCCGGGCGAGCGCGCCGTGCGCGACGGCAACGTCATCACGAGCCAGGGCATGGCCACGGCCACGTACTTTGCGCTCGAGATCGTCGACTACTACCTGGGCAAGGACGCCGTCGACGACGTCTGCGAGGGCATCGTCCTCATGTAGCGGCCCGGGGCCGGCCGGGCGCCGGTTGGCGATGGAACTGCGGGAGCCACGTTTTGCGGGGTTTGGCAGGAATAAGCGTGCCAAAGCCTGCAATACGTGGCTCTCGGGCCCAAATCCGCCCTTCTCGCCTGCCAAACCCCGCAAAACGTGGCTCAAGGAGGTGAGCCGAATCCATCGCCGGGACGCTCCTTCGGCGATGCCTCTCCTTCGCCGTGAATTAATGTCCGGTCGATATGAGAGTCTGCGAGAAACGCAGACGGCGCTAGATAAAGGTCCCCTGACAGGTGTCTTTGACTCACTTGCCCGAATTGGTGACAGGATTTAACGCCGCTGCGTATAGCGTTAGCTGTCAAACTGGTTCGGCTGCGGGGCGAGGTGGCGTATGAGGACGGGGTCTGGCAGGGCGGCTTCCGGCGTGCCCACGTTCTTCTCGTGGGCGCTCAGGCAGCCCAGTCCCAAGAAGGAGGCCTATCTTCAGGTCTTTACGGGCGTGCCAGAGGTCGAGTGTGCCCGCAACCTGCACCTTTCCCTTGAGCAGCTGGACGCCATTCTTCTCGAGGCTTGCGACCCCCGCCTTGCGTTTGCCGAGGACGTCTATCTGGTCTCCCTTGTCATGACAAAAACTCGAGAAGAGTTTTGTCGCATGACGGGGCAAAGCGAGGGCATCTACAAGCTCATCTGCATGAGGCGCAACACGGTTCTCGCGCTGGAGAAGTCGAGAAAGACCGAGGGGCCTCCGGACAAAAGCCATCCTCCCAATGCGAGGGACCAACGCCGGGAGGCGAGAAGAGCCGCCCGTGAGGAGGGCCGCGTCACCCGTGAAGAGGGCCTCGCCACTCGCGAGAGCTACAGCCCATCGACGCATGCTGCGCAAGCTGCGGAAAGGGTGCAAAGCGGCTGCAGGGCGGATGACTTGGCCCGTTCTCGTTCGGAGAACCGCCCCGGGACCTTACCCTCACGTCGCCTGCTCTCTGAGCACGAAAGATCAAGGGTTCTCGAAGAGGCCTTCGCAAGAGTCCTGCCCTCCTTGCATGGGGATTCTCCTGTCGCGTTTGCGGACTTTGAGCGGGACGTGCTTTCGGCGTGCGTAGATTTGGACCTCCCGAGTGCGCAGGCTCCGGAATCGGGCGAGCTGCGGAGGTTGTTGGACAAATCGGGAAAGGCCGTCTGGGCAAACGAGGCCTTCTTCTGGCCGTTTGAATGGCGTACCCGCTCATCCACTTTGAAGGCCGCGGTGGAGAAGACCCTGAGCGTCAACCGCGAGTACTCGGTCCGGCTCTTCTTCATTCGAAGGGCTTCCTTCCTCCAACAGCTGGAGATTGCCTCGCCAAGGCAGCTGCATGACATTCTTCGCAAGGTCTATGCGCGCGAGAAGGACGTGGCGTTTGGGCCAGACCTCTCCATCTGCTTTGGCAAGGTCAACCGCCGCTCACAGGTACGCTCCTTTGCGGCCAACCATGCTGGAGATTCCGAAGAGGCAATCGCCGGGCTGTATGAGCAGGCGTACGGCTTTGAGAAGGAGCTTGCGCTCCAATGGGTCAAAGACTATGCGGCTGATGTCGGCAGAAGCGCCGGACTCGCCTCTTCCGTTGCCGTGGCAGGTCGCTCTAGCGCCTCTTCAAAGACCACTGCCACAAGAAGCGTGCCCCGTCGACGGTCTCTTTTGACCGAGGAAGAGATGGCCTTTCTCCGTGCGGAGCTCGTCCGCCCCTGCTGTGATGCGCTGCTTGTTCAGCGACGCTTCTCGTTTAGGTTCCCAGGCAGGGACTCTCTTCTTTTGCGTGGAGACGTCCTGCTTGAGCTGGGACGATATGAGGATGGCGGCCTGCTTTTCTCGCTGGATACGCAAAGCTCCAGAGAGTACTTTGAGTCCCTTCTGGCATCGACCCCCTTCTTCTCAAAGGGAGATGTGGGCTTCGAGACGGCCGTCATGGCCCATCCCGCATTCAAGGCTGCGCTCAAGGGACGGTTGAAGAGATTCCAGACCCTTGTGTATGACAAGGACTGCTACGTCACCATCAAGCGCCTCAAGGAGGTGACGGACGTGAGCTTCCTGCTGGTCTCCGGGTATGGCGGGACGGTTCGCAGCAAGATGGACGGCAAGGGCCCGTTCACCATCCATAACCTCAGGCAAGATGAGGACTTCTGCCATCCGCTGCACGATCTTGAGCTGCCTGACGCCTTCTACGAGAGCCTCATTGACCTCAACGACTTCACGAGGAGCTGCGTCTTGGGAGGGACGAGGATTTTTACCACAGACTTTGGCGAGAAGGACGTTCCCCGAAATGGGTCAAGGCATCAGCGCTTCTCTGCGGCAGGCTTCGTCAAGGGGCTGGTGGCGCAAGCCGAGGGCATCGACCTTGACGAACTCGGGGTGCTCCTGGCGCGCGAGTACGGAATCGATTGCCCAGAGGCCACGCTCCTGACCACCCTGTATAACGCGCGCGTCTACCACGACGATGTCAACGACACGTACTACACAAGCATGGAACGCTGGAAGCAGGAGGTAAGAGATGAGCTTGCTTAGCGAGGGAATCAGCAACGGAAACGTCAGGCCGACGCAGAGAATGGAGAAGCACTCCATCGACGGCATCTCCTCCGACTATACGGTCTACCAGATCAAGAGCGACCTGCTCTTTTTCAACGACCAGAACGACCGTATCGCCACGTGGGTGAGCGAGTACGAGGCGTCGCACGATGGGGGTCTTGGCACCTTGGGGCGCAGGGAGCTTGACGCCGTGATCGAGGACTTCATCGTCAAGAGTAACACGGTGGCTCTCAGGAAGACCCAGCAAGACATTGCCCTCCGCGGCCAGCTGAGGCCGGGGGTCGTTCTCAACGATGGACGGGTCATCGACGGCAACCGTCGCCTGGCAAGCATCCGCAGGAACGAGCGCGAGGGAAAGGGCACCGGCTGGTTCGAGGCCGTCATCCTGGATGACGCCACGGGGAGCGACCCAAAGCGCATCAAGTTGCTGGAGCTTGCCATCCAGATGGGGGAGGAGGAGCGCGTTGCCTATGACCCCGTGGACAAGCTCGTGGGCGTCTATCGCGACGTGGTGAAGAACTGCCTCATAACTCCTGCGGAGTACGGCAGGGCGACGGGCATGAGCGAGTCTGAGGTCCAGAAGCTCATCGACAAGGCCAAGTACATGGAGGAGTTCCTGGAGTTCTGCGGCGCTCCCGAGCAGTACCACCTGGCTCGTGCGCTCAAGGTGGACGGACCCCTGGGCGAGTTCAAGCGGATTCTCAACAAATACGAGAGCAAGCGTGACCGCCGGCTGGCAAAGGAGCAGATGTTTGCCAACATCATCATCCAGCCGCAAGGAGACATCACCAGGTTTGTGAGGACCTTTGGCGATGTGGTGGGGACGGACGCGGAGTCCGCGTTCAGGGGTGCGGAGCACACTGCCTTGGAGCGCCTCAGGGGCAAGATGGGAACGGAGCCCCTCACCAAGGAGAAGATCGCCAAGCTGCGGGCTGACGAGGCCCTGGTGGACGAGTTCATCCGCGCGGGAAGCAGGGCGCGCGAGGCGGTCAGGCAGGAGAGGCTGCTGGATACGCCGGTCAAGAAGTCTGCCGAGGCCCTGCGCTGCCTCGAGCAGATCATGCCCGAGATGCTCGACCGGCTTGACGTCTCCGACCTTGCTGACGTGCGAAGGAACCTCAAGAAGCTCTCGCTCAAGGTAGGGGAGGCTCTCGCCGACGTGGAGGCAAGGATGTAGGCGCCTGGCAACGACGCGCCCACCCGCTCTGCTCGTCGGGCCATTCCGAGCTTTGCACGACCATCTTGTAGGTGGAGTGGGTTAAAGTAATGATACCTGCGGGCCGCGTTGGCCCGCCTCTTTTCTACCCCTGGAGCGTGCTTCGTGATTCTTGCGAAAACCCTTCGGGGGGGGGGTTCTCGTTAGCCGGGGCCTCCCTTCGATAGTAAATAGCTCGTCCTGCCTCTTTGTAGGGGGCGGGGCGTAATGGAGCTTCTTAACAACATTGGTGGCGAGCGCCTCGGAGACGCTCTCGCCGCAAGCCTTGATGAGGGCGTCAAGCTCTCAATCATCAGCAGCTACTTCACCGTCTTTGCCTACGGTGAGCTCAAGGAGGAGCTCGCCCGCGTTGACGAGGTCCGCTATCTCTTCAGCGAGCCAACCTTCGTCAGACGCATGGCGTCCAACAAGGACCCGCGGGAGTTCGAGATAGCCAAGAGCTCGAGGGAGCACGGCGTCGGCGGCGTCGGCCTCGAGCTCACCTTGCGCAATAACCTCAACCAAAGGGCGCTTGCACGGGAGTGCGCCGAGTGGGTGCGCTCAAAGGCTCAGTTCCGTTCTGCTATCAGGTCCGGAATCATCCAATCCGGCGGCACGTATGTGGTCGAGAATCCCTCCGGGGTGGACCACGGCTTCATGGGCAGCGCCGCTAACTTCACGCTTGAAGGGCTTGGGTATGAGCGCCGTCCTGATGTCGTCATGCCAGTAAGCCACTTTGAGGGTGCGACGGAGGTTGCTGGGCTCAAGGCCATCTTTGAGTCCGTCTGGAGTAACCCTGCTCTCGTACAGGATGTGACCGAGGAAGTCGCTGCTCAGGTGGGGACGCTCTACAGGGAGAACCCGCCTGAGTTCGTCTACTTCCTAACGCTTTATCACCTGTTCCGAGACTACCTCGCAGACGATGACAACGACTTGCGTCCCGGCATCAAGCTCGAGGACAGCGTCATCTGGAGCAAGCTCTACGACTTCCAGAAGGATGCCGTGATTGGCGCCATACGCAAGCTCGAGAAGTACAAGGGCTGCATCATCGCCGATAGCGTTGGCCTGGGAAAGACGTACGAGGCCCTTGCGGTGATCAAGTACTACCAGGAGCGCAATGACCATGTGCTGGTGCTCTGTCCCAAGCGCCTTCGCGACAACTGGACCCTGTGGCTTCAGCAGAACGACGACCGCAACCCCCTTGACGGGGACAGGTTCAACTATAGGGTTCTCAACCACACCGACCTCACGCGTTACTCTGGAAAGTCGGGAGACATTGATCTCGAGCATCACAAGTGGTGGAACTATGAGCTCATCGTCATAGACGAGAGCCATAACTTCCGAAACAAGGGAACGGATGCCGAGAGGAGAGGCCGCTACGCGCGCCTCACCGAGGACGTCATCAAGAAGGGCATCCGCACCAAGGTGCTCATGCTGTCTGCCACTCCGGTCAACAATAGGTTGCTTGATCTGCGTAACCAGATCGAGCTCATTACCGAGGGCGATGACGCCTACCTCGCACAGACCGATGGCATAGAGTCCATCACCCAGGTCACAAAGACTGCCCAGCGCTGCTTTGGTGAGTGGAGCCAGCTTGACGATGACCAGCGAACGACCGAGAGCTTCGCCAGCTCGGTCAATGCCGACTACTTCAAGCTGTTGGACATCTTCACCATCGCGAGGAGCCGCAAGCACATAGCCAAGTACTACGGGGCGCAGAACGGTAGCTTTCCCGCGCGCAGGGCGCCCATCTCGTTCACCACGAAAATCGATTCCAAAGACGCGCTTCCGCCCATCGGAGAGCTCAACGACATGATTGCGGGGCTGACGTTTGCCCAGTACCAGCTGCTCTCCTATGTACGCACGGAGAGGCGCCAGAAGTACGAGGACCGCTACGGCGACACGTGGGGCAAGGACTATGGCAGCCAGGTCAACCGCACCCATGCCGTTGTCGGCCTGATGCGCGTGAACCTCCTCAAGCGAATGGAGTCCTCCGTCAACAGTTTCCGTCTTACCCTCCGCCACGTGCTTGACGGATGCGAGGACACGCTGCGCCGCCTTCGGGCGGGGGAGAAGGGCGCGACCTCGTACTCCATGGAGGGATTGACCGACGGCCTCGACGACGATGACGCCGTCGAGTTCGAAGCGGGCGGCAAGGTCCGTGTTGACCTGCGCGACGTTGATGCCGTCAAGCTCGTTCCCGACCTTGAGTATGACATCACCGTGCTCAGGAAGCTCCTCTCATATGCCGAGGCGGTGACTCCGGAACGCGATGAGAAGCTCGCCAGGTTGCGCGAGTACATCATCGAGAAGGCCCAAAACCCCTTCAACGAGGGCAATCGCAAGGTTCTTGTCTTCAGCGCGTTCTCGGACACGACCGACTATCTCTTTGACCAGCTGGCGCCTGCCCTCAAGGAAGAGCTTGGGCTTGAATGCGCCGAGGTGGCGGGTACGGTCAACCGTACCTACTCGCTCAGGCTGAGACGCACGAACTTCGAGAACATCCTCTCCCACTTTTCCCCGATCTCCAAGGAGCTCCCGGAGGCAGCACGCGCCTTGGGAGAAATCGATGTGGTCTTTGCGACCGACTGCATCTCTGAGGGCCAAAACCTTCAAGATTGTGACTGTTTGATAAATTATGATATTCATTGGAACCCAGTGCGGATCATCCAGCGCTTTGGGCGCATTGACCGTCTGGGCTCCAAGAACGGGGAGATCCAGCTCGTTGACTTCTGGCCAGACGTGGACCTGGACGAGTACATCCAGCTCGAGAACCGCGTCAAGGGCCGCATGGTCCTGCTCGACACGAGTGCCACGGGCGAGGAAAACGTGCTCGAGGCCAAGGCGACGAGCGAGATGAATGACCTCAAATATCGCCGGCAACAGCTTAAGCAGCTTAGGACCGAGGTCCTCGACCTCGAGGACATCTCCAGTGGCATCTCCATCACGGACCTCGCCTTCGACGACTTTCGCGTGGAGCTTCAGCGCTATAGCGGTGAGTACCCTGGCGTGCTCGAGGCGGCTCCGATGGGGCTTCATGCCATCGCGGCCATTCCGGACGAGCTGCGCGGCGAGCTGGCTCCGGGTGTTGTCTTCTGCCTCGAGCAGACCGATCGCGGCCGCGACCCCAAGGACACGAACCCAATGCATCCCTATTACGTGGTGTACGTGTCGCGCGATGGCAAGGTGCAGACCAGACACACGCAGCCCAAGAAGGCACTCGACATCATGCGCGCCGCTTGCTCTGGCAAGTCGGAGCCCCTGGCCGAGCTGTGCCGCGCCTTCAATCGTGAGACGCGCGATGGCGAGCGCATGGGTGCCTACAGCGAGCTTCTCGACAAGGTGGTTGCAGCCATTGGTGGCGTGCAGCAGGACAAGGGCATCGAGAGCCTCTTTAGCCTGGGCGAGGTTGGCGGCGGCACGAGCCTGGGCTTTGACGACTATGCACTCGTGAGCTTTGTGGTGCTGCGATGAGCGGGCTCAACTGGAAGGGAGTCTTCTGCCTGCCGAACGAGGCGCTGGCAGGGGAGCGCCGCATCCCCAAGACGGTCATGGTGCGCCAGGCATCGCTTACCAAGACCGAGCAGAAGGTGCTCGACAAGGTTGCCGTCATCAGGCACTTTGCGACGGTGCAGAAGTCGACGACACACATTTTGCCTGTTGTGGATGAGGCGCGAGACATTCAAAGCATCGTCTTCCTTGTGTGCGAGATGGCCGGCTCGTCAGCCTATGCCGAGGTGGCGGGGCTCATTCACAAATGCCTCCCTAATCCCACGGTCCTGCTCCTCGAGGGGGAGGACGAGGCCTGCATCTCCGTTGCCATTACGCGCAAGAGTTTGGCAGAGAGGGGCGCCGTCGTCGTTGACGAGGTCCAGGCAACGGGTGCGTTTGAGTCCAACGGCCCCTTTGTCGAGCCCCTTCTTTCCTCGCTTACTTTCGACTGCCTGCCGCAGAGCAATCTGCTCGCCTACGTGAGCGCGCTTGCGTGGAACGTGCGGATGTTTCGCACAGCGGGATCGCTCGGGTTTTATCCGCAATGCGGCGAGGCGAACCGAGGACGGCTCGAGAGCCTGTTATCGAGGTGGGATGAGCTTGAAGCAAAAGCATCTGAGTTGAGAAAACGTCGGCGAAACCCTGATTTGAGCCTCAATGAGTCGGCGAAGTTGCGAATGGAGCTAAAGCGCCTCGAGAAGGAATTGGCCCAGGTGGGCAGCGAGATACGGGAGATCTGCTATGAGTGAGATTGGGAAGATGGACCTGACGTCCGAGAACGTCGTTGATGATAGGTTGGCCAAGCTCAAGGAGCTGATGCCCGAGGTCTTCTCAGAGAGCGGCATAGACTTCGACAAGCTGAGGCTGGAACTTGGCGACGAGGTCGACGAGGGCCAGGAGCGCTATGCCTTTACCTGGCCGGGCAAGATGGATGCCATTCGTCAGTCCCAGACCGTGAGCGAGGCAACGCTTCGTCCCTGCGTGGAGAAGAGCCGTGGTCGCGATGGCGAGGACGGCAGCTTTGACTCTGACAACATCTACATCGAGGGCGACAACCTCGAGGTCCTGAAGCTTTTGCAGCGTGGCTACCACGGCAAGGTGAAGATGATCTATATCGACCCGCCGTACAACACGCTAAAAGATTTTATCTACAAAGACTCATTTGGAAGTCCAATTGATAACTATCGAGCGCAGGCAAAGCTTGTAGGTCAATCGAACGCCGACGTTAATGGACGCTTTCACTCGAACTGGTGCTCGATGATTTACCCGAGGCTGCGTTTGGCTCGTGAGCTGCTAACAAATAACGGGGCTATCTTTATTAGCATCGGCGAAGAAGAAGTATCAACGCTCAAAGCAATATGTAACGAAATCTTCGGCGAGCATAACTTCGTTGGCAATGTTGTTTGGCAATCGCGGACATCAATTTCCAATGACGATGAGATTTCCTCAAATCACAATCACACGCTTATCTATTCGAAGAATCGAGAGCAACTTGACTTTGGGGGCGACGAGATTGATGGAGGTGAATACTCGAATCCAGACAACGACCCGCGAGGACCATGGAAGTGTGTACCTATTGATGCAAACCATGCAGGTGGAGATACGCAATTCCCAATCCGAAATCCTAATAATGGGATTGATTATTATCCTCCCAACGGAAGGAGCTGGGCATACAACCGTGATACCGTAGCGCAGTTAATAGCTGACGGACGAATCGCGTTTGGAACAACTGGCAATTCCGCTCCGAAAAGAAAATTGTATCTGAAAGAACGCATAGCAAAGGGAGACACGAAAACGCCCAGTTCTCTCCTGCTCGACGCTGGAACAACTAAAAATGGCACCGAGGAGATTATGGCGCTATTGGGCGATAAAGTATTTGATTTCCCAAAACCAACTGCTCTAATTGAACGTTTGTTGCGCTATGGGATGTTAAGCGGGAATGGTATATTTCTAGACTTCTTTTCTGGGTCGGCCTCAAGTGCTCATGCGGTGTTGACTGAGAACAGTGAGGATGCTGGAAACAGAACATTCATTAGCGTCCAACTGGACGAAGACCTAGATAAAGCTCTCGAGGCCGCCTCTATCGACGCGAGAAAAACCGCTGAGCGTGCGATAAGGTTTTTGGATTCAATCGATAGACCTCATCTCTTGACTGAAATCGGCGAAGAGCGCATCCGTCGTGCTGGCGACAAGATAAAGTCCGAAATCGAAGAGTCCAATCGTCAGCCCAAGCTTGGCGAGGAGCCCAAGAAGCTGCCTGACATCGGCTTCCGTGTCTTCACGCTTGATGACTCGGGCATTCAGAAGCCCAGGCCCGGCGAGCTTATCCCTGACGTGGTCAAGCCAGACCGCTCTGACATTGACATCGTCTTTGAGATGATGCTCAAGTGGGGCCTCGAGCTCACGCTTCCCGTCGAGCGAGAGGAGGCCGCCGGCTACCCAATCTACTCCGTTGCCTGCGGCGAGCTCGTCTGCTGCCTGGCCCCTGGTCTCACCAACGAGGCTCTTGAGGCAATCGCGGACATGGAGCCCCGTCGCGTCCTCATGCGTGACTCCGTCCTCACCGACACGCTCAAGCTCAACGCCGTCCAGATCTTCAAGCGCGTTGGCGAGAGGACGGGTCGCGAGGTCGAGCTGAGGACGGTGTAGTCATGGCGCTTGAGCTCAAGTACTCATCCAATCAGCAGCACCAGGTCGAGGCCGTGGAGAGCGTCTGCGACCTCTTCCGGGGCCAGGAGTTCATGGAATCCCGCTTCACGGCGGCGACGGGCAAAAGGGGCTCGCTCTTTGAGGGGCAGGGCCTCCAAGTGGGCCACGCCAACGGCCTGCGTCTCTCCGTCACCCAGCTGGAACGCAACCTCCATGCCGTCCAGGAGGGTCAGAACCTCCCGCCTTCCAGCGTTGCCACACAAGGGCGCCTGCGCGACTTCACCGTAGAGATGGAGACGGGCACTGGCAAGACCTATGTCTACATCCGCACCATCTACGAGCTCAATCGTCGCTACGGCCTCACCAAGTTCATCATCGTGGTGCCGTCGGTGGCAATTCGCGAGGGCGTCAAGAAGAGCTTTCAGAGCATGAGGGAGCACTTCGGCGTGCTCTACGACAATACGCCGCTGGAGTACTTCGTCTACGACTCCTCAGACATGAGTCCGGTGGGCACGTTTGCCACGTCATCCTCCATTCAGGTGATGATCATCAACATCGCCCGCTTCAACAAGGGCTATCAGGAGGACGGCTCCGCAGACGAGGGCAACCTCTTCCATCGTCCGAGCGAGCGTCTCATCGGCGGCCAGAGCCCGCGTGAGCTCGTGTCCTCCTGCAACCCCGTCGTCATCATCGACGAGCCTCAGAGCGTGGACAACACCGCCAAGGCAAAGGCAGCCATCCGCAGCCTGAACCCGCTCTTCGTGTTGCGCTACTCCGCCACGCACAAGGAGGAGTACAACAAGGTCTTCCGGCTCACGCCCGTCGATGCCTTCCAGCGTGGCCTGGTCAAGGGCATCTGCGTCGACTCGGTCCGCTCGCAGGACGACCTCAATGGCGTCTACGTGCGCCTGGAATCCGTGAAGGCAAATCCCTTCTCGGCAAAGCTGTTCATTGACGCTAGGGGAGCGGACGGCTCGCAGAAGCGCAAGAAGGTCACGGTCAAGACGGGCGACGACCTCTATGCCAAGAGCGGAGAGAACTCCGACTACGAGGCGGGCTGGGTCCTCAACAACATCTCTGCCGCCGAGGGTGCGGAGTGGGTGGAGTTCCAGAACGGCACGGTCCTTGCCGTGGGGGAGGCCGTGGGCGACGTCTCTGCCGATGCCGTCAAGCGAGCCCAGATTCGGCGGACCATCGAAGACCATCTGCAGCGCCAGCTTGAGCTGTACCACCGAGGCATCAAGGTCTTGAGCCTCTTCTTCGTAGACAAGGTCGAGAAGTACCGCCTGTATGACCCGGTCAGAAACGGCGAGTACGCGCAGGTCTTCGAGGAGGAATACGAGGCTGCCGTGACCTCTCCCAAGTGGCGGAAGCGCTATGAGGAAGCGGGTGTGCCTCTAGACACCGATGCCGCTGCGGTGCACTCCGGGTACTTCTCGCAAGACGGAAAGGGACATCTCAAGAACTCCTCTGCCTCCGCGTCCTCCAAGGCGGACATCTCGACGTTCGAGACCATCATGCGCGAGAAGGAGACGCTGCTCTCCTTCCCGTCGGCCCAGGATTCCGATGAGGAGCGAGCCAAGAAACGCATCCAGTTCATCTGGAGCCACTCCGCGCTCAAGGAGGGGTGGGACAACCCCAACGTCTTCCAGATCTGCACACTGGTGGAGACCAAGGACACCATGACCAAGCGCCAGAAGATCGGTCGCGGTCTGCGCCTGTGCGTCGACCAGAACGGCGAGCGCTGCCAGGACGAGGACGTCAATGTCCTTACGGTTGTCGCAAACGAGAGCTATGACGAGTTCGCCAAGGGACTGCAGAGCGAGTTCGAGAAGGATGGCATCCGCTTCGGCGTACTGAGCTCGGAGTCCTTCGCAAACGTAATCGTTGAGCATGAGGGCGGCCAAGAGGAACGCTTGGGCTACGAGGGGTCCGCGAGGGTCTTCTCGACGTTCAAGTCTGCCGGTCTTGTGAATGAGAAGGGTGCGGTTACGCCCGAACTCAAGGCGGCGGCCGAGCGCTTCGACGTGCCGATGCCCGAGGGGCTTGAGGCTGCGGCGCCCGCCGTCGCGGCCATCATCCTTCGCAAGGCTCAGAAGCTGCAGATCAAGGACAAGTCCCGTGAGGTAGAGGTGAGAATCTCCAAGGACGTCTCGGAGAACCCGGCCTTTCGGGAGCTCTGGGAGCACATACGCAAGCGCACGCGCTTTGAGGTTGACGTGGACTCCTCGATGCTCGTTGAAATGGCCTGTGACGAGATCTCTCGCATGCCTGAGGTCAAGGCGCCCGAGGTCATCTCAACGAGGGCTGGGGTTACCGTGGGTGACGCCGGGGTGGGCGCTGAGGCGGAGTCCTCATCGATAGTGAGGGTGGCGGGCTCTCGCGAGTATGACCTGCCCGACCCAATAGCCGAGCTGCAGGATGCCGTCGGCCTCACGCGAGCCACGCTCAAACGAGTTCTGGAGGAGTGCGGTCGCTTCGAGGAGTTCCCGCGCAATCCCGCGTTGTTCCTCTCGCAGGTTGCGGCCAAGATCAACGTTGCGAAGGCCCGCGTGGTTGCCAAGGGTATCAAGTACACAAAGCTCCCCTCGGAGGAGTGGTACAAGATGGAAGACCTTGAACCCGGAGACCTCAAGGCCTACCTAGGGCAGAATGCCTGGGAGCCCAAGCACAACAAGAGCCTCTACAACTACGTGGTCTATGACTCCTCTTCTGTGGAGAAGCCCTTTGCGGTGCAGCTTGACCAGGCCGAGGAGGTCAAGGTCTTCGCCAAGCTGCCAGCAAGCTTCAAGATCGATACGCCCTTGGGCGCCTACAACCCTGACTGGGCCTACGTCAGAGAGGTGGAGGGCGAGAAGCGCGTCTACTTTGTCGCGGAAACCAAGGGTGGCGGCAACAACGACATCCATGTGCGCGACGCGGAGAGGAACAAGATTATCTGCGCTCGGAAGCACTTTGGTGCGCTTGGCTACGGCGACCTCAAGTATGAGGTGGTGACGACGCTCAAGAGGTAGGCAGGCACTTCTCGCCGGTCTATGAGCTGCGGGGAAGGCGAGCTTGCAACGGCCCGCCTTCCCCGAGTCCTCCCACCCATGCAGGACTGGATGGGGTAAACTCAAGGTGACAGAGGGTTTTGAGCCCTCCTGTTAACTTGGTTGGAGTGGGCGTCAGCCCAAAAGCCAGCCGTCTGGCAGGGCGGCTGGCCTCCTTTTTCTAGGGCCTTGCCCACCGCGCTATACTGCCTGGAGATCAGGATGTAGATGATGACCGCAAAGAGAGGCACGGCCGCTGCGCGAAGCAGCTCGGTAAGCTCTGCCAAGGTGACCCCTCCTATCTTCCTGCTGGACTCGGAGGGCGCCGTCTGTCGCTAGAACAATTGTACTGCAAATAGCACTTCTTTCCGTTGAGAGGGGTACAAATGTTCTTTGCGCCATGCGTCGGTTGCCCGGTCCCCGTGTCCGGCCCCGCCCTCACCGTTCTCGTCCCGGCGCCGTCCGTACTTCTCGTCAGCGGCCCAAACGTTTCGCGTGCGTGTCGGTCCGGGCGCATTTATTGACCTCGCAACAGTCCAAGCGTATCTTTACCGCATAAAATCTCAGTCGGATTGCATAACCACTCATGATTATGCAATAAAATGAGGGAGATATTCAGATGGAGCGTGTAAGGGTCTGCGTCGTCGGCGCCACGGGCTTTGCGGGCATCGAGGTCTGCCGCCTGGTGCTTGGCCACCCCAACATGGTGCTGGTCATGGCCACCGACCGCAAGGAGGCCGGCACCCGCTTGGATGCCGTCTATCCCTCCTTTGCCGGTACCTGCGACCTGGAGCTCTCTCTGCCCGAGCCGGACGCCATAGCTCAGGCGGCCGACGTGGCCTTCCTGGCGGTGCCGCACACGGCCTCGCTGGCCCTGACGCCCGAGCTCCTCAAGCGCGGCGTCACCGTGCTCGACCTCTCCGCTGACTACCGCCTGCATGACCCGGACGTCTACGAGCAGTGGTACAACACGCCCCACACCAGCCCGGAGCTCCTCTCCCAGACCGTCTACGGCCTGCCCGAGCTCAACCGCGAGGGCATCCTCGCCCTGGCCGAGCGCCGCGCCGCCGGCCAGGCCGTCCTTGTCTCCGTTCCCGGCTGCTATCCCACGGCAACGGCCCTGGCCGCCACGCCTGCCCTCGCCGCGGGCCTGGCCGGCGGCGACCTGGTCATCGCCGACGCCATCTCCGGCGTCTCTGGCGCCGGCCGCAGTGCCAACGCGCGCACGCACTACTGCCACGCCAACGAGTCCGTGGAGGCCTATGGCGTGGCCAGGCACCGTCACACCCCCGAGATCGAGCAGACCCTCTCCGAGGTCGCAGGCCGCCAGATGAACGTGGTCTTCACCCCGCACCTGGCCCCGCTCACCCGCGGCCTTCTGTCCACGGTCTACCTGGAGGCCGCCGAGGGCGTCACCGCCGAGGACGTCCAGGCCGCCTATGAGGCCCGCTTTGCCAACGAGCCGCTGGTCACGGTTCTGCCGGCCGGCACCATGCCCTCCACGAGCTCCGTCTTTGGCACCGCCCGCGCCCAGGTGGGCGTGGCCCTGGACGCCCGACGCCGACGCACCATCATTGCGTCCTGCGCCATCGACAACCTGGGCAAGGGCGCTGCCGCTCAGGCCGTCCAGAACGCCAACATCGTGCTCGGCCTGCCCGAGCTTGCCGGCATCGACATGCCGGCCCCGCTGGTCTAGCAGGCGAGAAGCCCCCGCGCCGCCCTGGCGGCACCGCCACCGCGCGTGCGGGCTTCTCGGCTTAGAAGATAGGACATCACATGAGCGACTTTGAGCCCATAGAGCTTCCGATCGCCCCGGACACGCCCGAGGCCTTTGGCTTTGCCCCCTGTGAGGGTGGCGTCTGCGCTGCCGCGGGCGTCTCTGCAGCGGGCCTGCACGCCGGCTTCCGCCGCGACCCCAACCGTCGTGACATGGCCCTTGTCGTTGCGGACCAGACCTGCGTGGCTGCCGGCACCTTCACCACCAACCGCTTCTGCGCGGCCCCGGTCATCGTCTCCCGCGAGCACGTGGCCGACGGCCGTGCCCGCGCGGTCATCCTCAACTCCGGAAACGCCAACGCCGCCACCGGCGAGCCGGGCCTTGCCACCGCGCGCCGAACGGCAGACCTCGTCGCCGCCACGCTGGGCTGCAAGCCCGCTGACGTGCTGGTTGCCTCCACGGGCGTCATCGGCCAGGAGCTGAGCTTCGGCCCGTTTGAGACGGGCGTGCCCGCCGCGGCCGGGACCCTTGCCGCCACGCCCGAGGCGGCCCACGACGCCGCCTGCGCCGTCATGACCACCGACACCGTGCCAAAGGAGGCGTCCTTCGTGGGCAAGCTGCCCGCGGCAGACGGCTCCGCGTACGAGGTCCACGTGGGCGGCTTCGTCAAGGGCTCCGGCATGATTCAGCCCAACATGGCCACCATGCTCTGCGTCATGTCCACGGACGCGCCCCTCACCAGCGAGGCCGCGCACGAGGCGCTTCTCGCCGCCGTGAAGCAGACCTTCAACAAGGTCACCGTGGACTCCGACACCTCCACCAACGACACCACCATCCTGCTGGCCACCGGCAAGGCCGCGCCGGCGGGGGAGAGCGTGGGCACGGACTCTGCGGCCTACCTGGCCATCGCCGCCGCCATCAAGGCCGTCTGCGGCGAGCTCGCCCGCAAGATCGCGGCCGACGGCGAGGGCTCCACCAAGCTCGTGACCGTGAACGTCCTGGGCGCCGCCACCGACGTCGACGCTGACACCGTGGCCCGCTCCATCGCAAACTCGCCGCTGGTCAAGACCGCCATCTTTGGCCACGACGCCAACTGGGGCCGCGTGGCCGCGGCCGCCGGCAAGTGCGGTGTGCCCTTTGACCAGCGCGTTGTTGACATCGACTTCATGGGCGTGCCGGTGTGCCGCGCCGGTCTCACCGTTGCCATGGACGAGGACGACATGCTGTGTCGCTTTGAGGCGCCCGAGATTGACATCACCGTCAACCTCAACTCCGGGGACGCCCACACGCGCGTCTGGACCTGCGACCTCACGCACGACTACGTCACCATCAACGGAGACTACCGCACGTAACCCGTGCCGTCGCGGCTGGTAGAGGATTCCAATCTGAGAAGGGCCACGCGCCCTTCTTGCCAAGGAGAGGCACATGAAGAAGCGTGACCGCATGGAGCGCGACCGCGCGGCCGGAAAGGCCGAGTTGCTCTGCGAGGCCCTACCCTGGATCAACGAGATGAGCGGCAAGACCTTTGTCATCAAGTACGGCGGGTCTGCCATGGAGGACCCCGAGCTCTGCCGCCAGGTGGTGGCCGACATAGAGATGCTCAAGCTCATGGGCGTGCGCATCGTTCTTGTGCACGGTGGCGGCAAGGCCATCAACGCCATGCTCAAGCGCCTGGACGTCCCCGTGAGGTTCAAGGACGGCTTGCGCGTGACCGACGACGAGACCATGGAGGCCGTCCAGGAGGTGCTGGTGGGCCACGTCAACCAGCAGCTGGTGTGGGCCCTGAACGAGTACGGCCACAACGCGGTGGGCATCTCCGGCGCCGACGGAAAGACCCTCAAGGCCGAGCCTGTCGACCCCGACCTCGGCCGCGTCGGACGCATCCGCGAGGTGGACACGAGCCTCATCAACACCATCCTGGACGACGGCTACATCCCCGTGGTGGCCACGGTGGGCTGTGGTCCTGACGGCTTCTACAACATCAACGCCGACGTCGCCGCCGACAAGATCGCCGAGGCCATGGGCGCAGACAAGCTCATCTACCTCACCGACGTGGACGGCCTGTTCCGCGACTTCTCGGACGAGGACAGCCTCGTGGCCCAGCTCAGCCGCAGCGAGACCCACGAGCTGTTGGAGTCCGGCACCCTCGACGGCGGCATGATCCCCAAGATCCGCTCCGTCGCCGAGGCGCTCGACGCCGGCGTCTCCGAGGTCGTTATCCTGAACGGCACCTATCCGCACTCGCTGCTGCTGGAGATCTTCACCGACGCCGGCTGCGGCACCATGTTCACGCAGGACTAGGACCAGCCCAGGCCGAGGCGCTTCTCGCCTGGGCGCCGCCCGGCCCCGCCCGACCGCACGTTCCGTCAAGAAAGAGGACCCCATGCCCGACTTTGCCACCGTCCCCGCCGACGTCGTCTCTGCCGACGAGACCTACCTCATGCACACCTACGGCCGCCTGCCCGTCGAGCTCGTGGACGCCAAGGGCGCCGTGCTCACCGACTCCACCGGCAAGGAGTACCTGGACTTTTTGGGCGGCATCGGCTGCGCGAGCCTGGGCCACTGCCACCCGGCCGTTGTGACCGCCGTGCGCGACCAGGCCGAGAAGCTCTGGCAGGTGGGCAACTACTTCTACATCGAGAACCGCAACGAGGCGGCGCAGGCCATCTCGGGCCTGCTCTCCGCGGTGACCGATGAGTCCGGCCACGTGGAGGGCTCCACCGGAATTACCTGGCGCACGTTCTTTGGCAACTCCGGCGCCGAGGCCAACGAGGGTGCCATCAAGGTTGCCCGCCGCTGGGGCGAGGTCAAGCTCGGCGGCGCCGCGGGCATCGTGAGCGCCCGCAAGAGCTTCCACGGCCGCACGCTGGCAACGCTTGCCGCCACCGGCCAGGACGTCTTCCACAAGAGCTTCCAGCCGCTGCCCGCGGGCTTTGCCTCCGTGGCCCTGAACGACATCGACGCGCTGCGCGACGCCGTGGAGAACCCCTCCGAGTCCTGCGGCCCCGTCTGCGCCGTCATGCTCGAGTGCGTCCAGGGCGAGGGTGGCGTCTGGCCCGCCACCTACGACTACCTGCGCGCCGTCACCGATCTCTGCCACGAGAAGGGCATCCTGCTCATCATCGATGAGGTTCAGACCGGCTTCTTCCGCTGCGGCGCGCCGTTCAGCTTCCAGCGCGCGGGCATCGAGCCGGACGTCGTGAGCATGGCCAAGGGCATCGCCGACGGCTTCCCCATGGGCGCCGTCGCTGCGCGCGCCGAGGTGGCCGACCTCATGCGCCTGGGCGACCACGGCTCAACCTTCGGCGGAAGCGCGCTTGCCATGGCCGCCTGCCGCGCCACCATAGATGCGCTTCTGGCCGATGACATGGGCGAGCACGTCATTGCCACCGGCAAGCGCCTGCGCCACCGCCTTGAGGCCATACCGCACGTGACCGAGGTCCGCGGCCGCGGTCTCATGCGCGGCGCTCAGCTGGACGTCCCCGTGGCCACCGAGCTGGTCAACGAGGGCCTGGCCGCCGGCCTGGTGCTCAACCACATCGGCGACTCCATCCTGCGCTTCCTGCCTCCGCTGTGCATCACCGACGAGCAGGTCGACGAGGGTATGGACCGCCTGGAGGCCCTTCTCGCCAAGCACTAGGACCGGACAATCTGTCCTTTTTGCGACCCCGGTGCGCCTGTCTGCCGCGTCGGGGTCGTGTCCTAGAATGAGCCTCGCTTGTGCATAGCGAGAATCAGGGGGCATCAAACATGCAAATCACCGAGGGCATTGCCTACATTGGCGTGAACGACCACGACATCGACCTCTTTGAGGGTCAGTACGACGTCCGCCAGAACGGCATGTCATACAACTCCTACGTGGTCCTGGGCCAGAAGGTGGCCGTCTTGGACACCGTGGACGGCGGCTTTGTGGACGAGTGGCTGGGCAAGCTGGACGGCGCGCTTGACGGCCGCACGCCCGACTACCTGGTTGTCCACCACATGGAGCCGGACCACTCCGCGGGCATCGCCGCCTTCATGGAGCGCTATCCCGCAGCGCAGGTGGTTGCCTCCGCGCCGGCCTTCAAGATGATGGCCGCCTACTTTGGCACGGACTTCGCCGACCGCCGCGTGGTTGCCAAGGAGGGCTTCAAGCTCGACCTGGGCGGCCACGCGCTCACCTTCATCGGCGCCGCCAACGTGCACTGGCCCGAGGTGCTCTTCTCCTTTGAGGCCACCACGCGCACGCTCTTCTCGGCTGACGGGTTTGGCAAGTTCGGCGCGCTCGACGTGGAGGACTCCGAGGGCTGGGCACACGAGGCCAGGCGCTACTACTTTGGCATCGTGGGCAAGTTCGGCCGCAACGTGCAGGCCGTCCTCAAGAAGGCCGCGGGCCTGGACATCGCGCGCATCTGCCCGCTGCATGGACCGGTGCTTGACCAGGAGCTTGGCTACTACCTGGACCTCTACAACACCTGGTCCAGCTACGAGCCCGAGGACAAGGGCGTGACCGTGTGCTTCTCCTCGGTCTACGGCCACACCAGGCAGGCTGCCCTCGAGCTGGCGTCCGCTCTTCAGGAGCGTGGCCAGAAGGTCTGTGTCTTTGACCTTGCCCGCGACGACATGTCCGAGGCCGTGGAGGACGCCTTCCGCTACGACCGCCTGGTGCTTGCCAGCGTGACCTACAACGGTGACGTCTTCCCGTTCATGAGCACCTTCATCCACGCCCTGGCCGAGCACGCCTATCAGAACCGCACGGTGGCCCTCATGGAGTCCGGCACCTGGGCGCCGGCGGCCGCAAAGGCCATGCGCGCCCAGCTGGAGCAGATGAAGGGCCTGGCCGTGGCCGAGCAGGTGGTCACCGTCCGCGGCTCCCTGGACGACGCCTCCCGCGCCCAGATCGCCGCCCTGGCAGACGAGCTCTGCGCGTAGGGGAGAAGGGCCAAGGGCGCACCGCGGCGCAGGCGGCAGCAAAAGGGGCGGCCCCGGACGTTCAATCCGGGGCCGCCCCTTTGTCTTGTCTTGCCTCAGGCGCTTCTGGCGAGAAGCCCTTCTCGCCGTGTGCGCTACTCGGAGGCTTGATCGCGGGCGGGGACCTTGAGCATCATGACGAATCCGATGACAAACAGAACGGCAATGCTCATGACGCCCAGGCTGGAGTTGTTGGTGAGGGCGGTGAATGTGCCCACCAGGAAGGTGCCCAGGATGGCGGCGTACTTGCCAAAGATGTCGAAGAAGCCAAAGTACTCGTTGGCACGCTCCTTGGGGCAGAGCTTGCCAAACTCCGAGCGAGAGAGCGCCTGGATGCCGCCCTGGAACATGCCGACCAGGATGGCCAGGATCCAGAACTCCGTGGCCGTGCGCAGGAAGAGCGCAGCAAACAGGGTGATGCCAAAGTAGGCGGCGATGGCGATGAGCAGCATCCTGCGGGTGCCGTACTTGCTGGACAGGCGGCCGTAGATGATGGCGGACGGGAAGGCCACGAACTGCGTCACCAGAAGGGCGAGCACGAGCTGCGTGGAGCTGATGCCGAGGTCCGTTCCGTAGCTGGTGGAGAGCTTGATGATGGTGTGGACGCCGTCGATGTAGAAGAAGTAGGCAATCATGTAGAACTTGATGGCTCGATTGGTCCACATCTCCTTGAGGGTACCGCCTATGCCCTTGATGGCGCGGCTCACGGCGTGCTCCTCGCGCGGCTTGAAGTGCTTCTGCTGCACGTCCCTGAGCATGGGGATGGTGAAGGCCAGCCACCAGGCGGCGGTGATCACGAAGGCGATCTGCATTGCGGTCTGAAGGCCTATGCCCAGTGCGTCGTAGTTGAGCACCACGAGCAGGCACGCGATGAACGGCACGCAGCTGCCGATGTAGCCCCAGGCGTAGCCCTGGCTGGAGATCTCGTCCATGCGGTCGTCTGTGGTGGCGTCCACCAGCAGCGCGTCGTAGAACACCATGGACGAGTTGAGCGCCACCGAGCTGATGACGTAGATGACGAGGAAGGCCATGGCGCTCGTGGGTATGCCCAGGGCCACCGTGGCCACCACGCCCGTGCCGACGCAGCCAACGATGAACTTCTTCTTCATGCCCTTCATGTCGGCGATGGAGCCCAGGATGGGCATGAGCAGCGCGATGATGAGGGAGGCCACGGTCTCGGCGTAGCTCCAGGCAACCACCACGCCGCCGTCGGGCGCCAGCGAGCTGAAGTAGATGGGGATGACGCTGGTGGCGAGAAGCACCAGGGCCGAGTTGCCCACGTCGTACATGATCCAGCTCTTCTCGGCGCGGGTCATCTTCTGCTTGGCCATGGGGCCTCCTCTGGTTGTCGCTTCGTCTGGCGGCTCGGCAATATTGACACGTCAACATTACAACAACGTCCGGCCGGCTGCCTCGGAGCCATTGATGCAATCACGTTACCGCACGGCGGGATGCGTCCTCCCAACGCGGCGGTAAGGGTTGTGTAATACGCCGCAGTCGGCATGTGGACGGGCTTCTCGCCGCGCGCCCGTGGCCTCGCGTTGGTTCATAATCGGGGGCAGGAAAACGCGAGAAAGGCCTCCCATGCCAGCCATCGTCACCCATGACCTCTTTGGCCGCGCCGTCGCCGATGACGTCGCCGACCTCATGAACTTCCGCTCCGTTGACGAGAGGGACGCCTACCTCCTGGGCAACCAGGGTCCCGACCCGCTCTTCTACCTGGTGGCGCACCCGCTGATGGCAAAGTGGTCAAAGCTCGGCAACACCATGCACAACGCCTCTCCCGCGCCGCTCTTGGTTGCCATGCGCGAGGCCGCCGAGCAGCTCGAGGGGCGCGAGCGCGCCATCGCCCGCGCCTACGTGGCCGGCTTCACGAGCCACTGGGTCCTGGACTCCACTATGCATCCCTTTGTGTACTACTGGCAAAACGGCCTCACCCGCGCGGGCGTTCCCGGCCTTGACGGCGCCGACGCGCAGAAGGTCCACGCGGAGATCGAGCGCGACTGGGACGAGATGGCCCTCTTCCGCCTGACGGGCAAGACCGTGGCCGAGTGGCGCCCCTACCGCGAGGTCCTGGTGGCTTCTCCCGAGGTGCTCTCCTGCGT
This sequence comes from uncultured bacterium, assembly GCA_905215465.1. Taxonomy (GTDB): domain Bacteria; phylum Actinomycetota; class Coriobacteriia; order Coriobacteriales; family Atopobiaceae; genus Paratractidigestivibacter. The sequence continues at coordinate 41,532 of CAJMPT010000006.1, forward strand.
GGACAAGCTCTACTTCTATACGGCACTGTGGGTGTTCGGTCTGCCGGTGGACCCGCAGACCTTCTCCGTCTCGGTCCACGAGTTCAGGCTCCTGCAGCGCCTCTTCTACTCCGCGGGCGGCGGCAAGCGCCTGGCCCTGGGCGGCGTCGAGCGCCTCTTCACGCACGACCGCTACTCGCTCTACCGCGCCATGAGCCACCGCGTGCGCAGGCAGGACACCAGCGACTTTGACAACCGCGAGCACGCCAGCTGGGACAACCCCTTCACGGGCCAGGCGTCCACGGCCGACTTCTGGGAGCTCTTCGAGGGCGCCCAGGCCCGCCTCCTGCCGCTCATCGACGAGATCGTCATCTCCGGCGCGGGCTTTGCCACCGTGCGCCAGCTCACGGGGGACCTCAACTTCGAGGGCAACCCGGTGCCTCCCGCCAGCAACGACGCCGCTGCCGAGGCCGCCCGTTGACGGAGGACTCCCGCGCCGAAAGGCCCGTCTCCGCGGCCACGCGCCACGTGATGCAGGCTAACAAGAGCAAGAACACAAAGCCCGAGCTCAAGGTCCGCGCGGCCCTGCGCAAGGCCGGGCTTTCCGGCTACCGCCTGCACTGGAAGAAGGCTCCGGGCAAGCCCGACATCTGCTATCCCGGCCGCCGCGTGGCCATCTTTGTCAACGGCTGCTTCTGGCACCGCTGCCCGCACTGCGGCCTTTCCATGCCCAAGTCAAACGTGGACTTCTGGGAGGCCAAGTTCGCCCGCAACCGCGCCCGCGACGCGCGCGACAACGCGCTTCTGGTGAGCGGCGGCTGGACGGTCATCACCATCTGGGAGTGCCGCCTCAAGAAGGGTTGCTTTGACGCCACCATGGCCGAGCTCGTGCGGCAGATCCGCCGCGCGGAGGAGCTGCACGCCGCCGGCCTGCGCTCAGGACGCCTGGTGGAGATTGGCTCCGAGCCGGCTTGGCGCGTCCGCCGCAGCCGCCTGCGCCGCCGCTTGCGCAGGGCGTAGGCCTCTGTCGGGCCGCACGGGCTTCTCGCCTGTCGGGCTTCTCGCCGCCTGCGCCGCCGCTCTCATCCCAAATCGACATTCTGGGGGCCTTTGAGGGGGCAAAACGTCGATTTGGGATGAGAACGCCTTACGGAGCCCTCCTAGGCGAGAAGTGCCTCTACGCCCCTAACGCCGCAGGCGCGTTGTTACGCCCAGGTAGCAAGGAAGTGCCGTTTGCCCGACACGCCGGCCGGCGGTGCCTGCCTGGTGGTAGGCTCTTGCCAATGCGGCGCAGGTGGGAGCCTGCAAGACTGGGGGAGGGGATTCCGACGTCAACCTACGTCTTCTCTGACGTGCACGGCCACCGAGCCACGCTCGAGCGCGTGCTGGAGCGCGTCTGCCCCTCTGCCGAGGACCGCTTCTTCTGCCTGGGAGACATGATCGACCGTGGCCCCGACCCGTTGGGCGTCATTGCCGTCACCCGCGCACTGCCCAACGTCTGCGTGCTCAAGGGCAACCACGAGGACCTCATGCTTCACGCCCTGAGGGGCAAGGATGAGGTCGAGATGTCCATGTGCGCCATGGACTGGGCCATGAACGGCGGCTCCACCACGTCGGACGCCCTGGAGGCCCTCGACGACGAGGATGCCGCCATGATCGTTGACTGGGCGGAGCGGCTTGCGTGCTGGGCTCAGGCGCGCGTGGGCGGGCGCGACTACATCCTCACGCACGCGGGCATCGATCCGTGGCGCGTCGAGGTTCCCGCCTCGTGGGAAGACGGCGCCATCGAGCGGCTCATGGCCGGGCAGAGGCCCGATGACCTGCTGTGGATTCGCGACGACTTCTGGACCAGCCCCACCGGCCTGGTCAACGAGCAGGGAGAAGGGCCCATCGTCATTGCCGGGCACACGCCCACGCCCTACCTGGCGGCCATGCTCGGGGAGTCCTGCGGCCCCACGAGAAACGCCGACGGCCTGGCTCAGATGGTCAAGGTCGGCGCCTGCGAGGCCACGGGCGGCGTGGCGGACCGCTGGGACATCGATGCCGGAGCCGCTGGCGGCGCCGGGTTTGGCCAGGTACTTGTCCTGCGCCTGGACGACGGGGCCTGTTTCTACGAGTCTGTCCTTCCTGGCGAGTAGCCGAGGGAAGGTCAGGGAAGAGCACGAGGGGCCGCTCGCGTCGGATGACGCAGGCGGCCCCTCGCGCTTCTCGGCTTGATGGCTGGCGGCGCGGCCGGTGCCGGGTGGGCGTCGGTTGGCCCGGCCCCTACCTCCCGGCCTCGTGGTTGAGGACGTTCTGCGGCATGGTGGCGCAGCTGGGCTGGTAGATGTCGACGCAGCTGAAGGTGCGGCCCTTCTCGTCAAAGGTATAGGTCACCACGCAGCAGTTGGAGAGTTGCGCCACGTCCTCCACCTGCGAGAGGGCCTTCCAGTGGTTCTTGAAGAGGCGGCCCATGGTGCCGTGGGAGACCACCAGGGCGCTCTGGACGTCGTCGCGCAGCATGATGCGCTCGAGCGCGGAGCAGATGCGCTTCTCGGCGTGGTCCTCGGACTCTCCGCCAAACTGCAGGAAGTAGTCGTGGTAGGGGCCGACGACGTTCGTGGAGTTGACGGTGCCGTCAAGGCTGCCAAAGCTCATCTCCATGAGCCCGTCCACCAGCTCGTAGCCTCGCTCGGCAATGCCGGGCAGCGCAATCTCGAGCGTCTCTCTCGCCCGGCCCAAAGGAGAGCAGAAGACGTGGTCGAGCTGGATGCCCGACTCGCGCAGGTGGAGCCCGGACTCGGCCGACTGGCGACGCCCCAGCTCCGTGAGGGGCGCGTCGGTGTGTCCCTGCCAGCAGTTGCGCACGTTGAGCTCGGTCTGCCCGTGGCGCATGAATCGTAAATACTTGGTCATCCTCTGCCCTTTCCGACCTGTGGGTTTCCGGCGGTAGAGTATAAGCTAGCCACACCAGACGCGGCATGCTGAAAGGAGGGCGAGAAACCCAATGGCCAGAAACCCCGTGACCGGCGCCAAGGTCAGGCTCGTGGTGACCGACGAGGACGGAACCTTCATGGACCTGGGCGGCGAGGACTTCAGCCGCGAGCGCTTCTCGGCGGTCTTTGGGCGCATGCGGGCGGACGGTTGCCGCTTTGCCGTGGCCACGAGCAACCAGAGCTTCCAGGTCAAGGACGTCTTTGGGCCGCTTGCGCCCCACGTGGCGCTGGCGACCTCGAACGGGGCCTACGTGGAGGCCGAGGGCAGGCGCCTGCGCGTGAGCGTGGCCCCGGACGGCGCCGTGGAGCGCGTACTCGCGGCCCACGCCGCCCACCCGGAGATCCCTCTCTGCACGGTCTGCGCGGACGGCGCGTGGGTGGAGCCCGGCGCCGATGCGGACTTTGTTGCCGAGATGACCATGTACTCGCACGGCATGGGGCAGGTGGAGTCCCTGGCAGACCCGCGCGCCACGCGCGACGTGCTCATGTTCTGGTCCCGCGTGCCTGCGGCCGACCTCGCGCGCTCCATCGCCATCATGCAAAAGGCCCTGGGTGGCTCCATGGACGTGGTGGACAGCGGCTGCGAGGACGGCTGGGGCTACTTTGACGTGGTCCAGCGAGGCGTCTCCAAGGCCACGGGCGTCTCGGCCCTCATGGCACACTGGGGGATCTCTCCCGAGGAGGTCGTGGCCTTTGGCGACGCCGGCAACGACGTGGACATGCTGCGGCTTGCCGGCGCGAGCTTTGCCATGGGCAACGCTGACGACGCCGTGAAGGCTGCGGCCGACCTCGTCTGCGCCCCCTGCCGCGAGCAGGGCGTCCTTCGGGTGCTCGAGGAGCTCTGGCCTGCCTAGCCAGTGCGCCACCGCCGGCGAGAAGTGCGTGGAGCCTGGCGGGGTGCGGCCGGGACCTTGCCGGCCTGTGGCACAATGGGCAGGCTGAACAAACGAGACTCAAACGCAGGAGGGGCCATGGGCCCAAAGATCAGCTGCGCCGCCGAGGGGCTCCTTCGCGGCGTCGTAGGCTCAGACACTGACGAGAACGGCTGGACCAGGCCGCAGCGCTTCACGGCGGGCCAGCTCAAGGCCCTGGGAAGCTGCCGTGCGTGGCACCCGGGCCTGTATCGCCAGCTCGCGGCCACCACGGCCGGCGTCTCCCTGCAGTTTGAGACGGACTCCTCCAACGTTTGGGTGGAGGTGGCCCAGGACCCCCTGCCGCGCGGTTCCGCCGCGGTCATCGCGGACGTCGAGCGCTACGGCGCGGGCGTCCAGCCTCCCTACGACGGCTTTTCGGCAGACGTGGACGACGTCCACCTGCCGCTGGCGCTGCCGGACGAGGACGGCCTCCTGAGCTTCTGCATCGACGTGGCCGAGGCCCCCGAGCCCGGCGTCCAGCGCCTGCCCGGCATGGGTGGCGCCAGCACGCACCGCGTGACCATCTGGCTTCCCTGCCTGGGCGGCTGCGAGGTGCGCTCCGTCATGGGCGACGGCACCTTCATAGAGCCGGCGGGCGGCCGTGGCCAGCTCCTGGTGCTGGGAGACTCCATAGCCCAGGGCTACGTGACCTGCGACCCGGGCCTCTCCTGGCCTGCCCGTCTTGCCTCTCAGCTGGGCCTCGAGCTCATCAACCAGGGCGTGGGCGGCCAGGTCTTCCAGCCGGGCACCTTGGTGGGCATGGCCGCGGCCACCCGTCCGGAGCACGTGGTGGTGGAGTTTGGCGCCAACTACCGCTTCGAGCCCTGCCAGGCCGGCCGCGTGGAGCAGGAGGTGCGCACCTACCTCTACGAGGTTGCCGCCGCTTGGCCCGAGGTTCCCGTCTGGGTCATGACGACGCTGCCCTACACCGAGGTCGCCTACCCCAACCATCCGCGCAGCTGCTTCTCCGAGATTGACGCCATCATCCGCCGCTGCGCCGCGCGCCACGCCAACATGCGCGTGGTGGACGGCTCGACCCTGCTCGACGGGGGAGACCTCGCATGCCTTCTGGCGGACGACTCCGACCACCCCGGCCCCGCGGGCCAGGCGATGCTCGCCGAGCGCCTGGGGTTTGTCGTCTTGGCCCGTACCGAGGACGAGCCGCGCCGCCGCGAGCGTGCCCTGGGCCTGCTGTCCCGCTCCGGCGAGAAGGGCCTGCCCCTGGTGGAGACCCTGCGTCGCGGCGTGGGCGAGGTGCTCCTGGCACAGAAGGGCTGCGTGCTTTTGCGCGCCACGGACGGCATGAGGATGCTCTGGGTCACCAACCGCAAGCTCGCCCGCCAGGCCGTGCGCTGCCTGGGGGCCGCGCGCGTGACCTGCCTTCTGGGCAGCCGCACGGTGGCCGCCGACGTTGCCCGCGAGCTGGGGGCGCAGGGCTTGGAGCCGTGCCTGTCGTTCTCGTACAGGGGCTCCTCGGCGCCTCTGGTGGAGGCCTCGCGCGACATCCGCGTGCTCACGGCCGCCTACGAGGGGCAGATCCTGGAGCACTACGCGCACCCGGAGTACCTCGAGCCCGGCGAGCTTGCGAGCGCCCTGGAGCAAGGACGGGTGCTCGGCGGTTTTGAGGAGGGGCGCCTCTGCGGCTTTGTGGGGGAGCACGCCGAGGGCTCCATCGGCCTTCTGGAGGTCTTCGAGGGCAGCCGCCGGCGCGGCTGGGGCCAGGCGCTTCTCTCCGCCAAGGTGGCCCAGCAGCTCGACGAGGGGCTCACGCCCTGGGCCGAGGTCTGGTCGGAGAACGAGGCCTCTCGCGCCCTCATGGAGAAGGTCGGCTTCTCGTGCGCGCCCGCCAACGGCATGTGGTTCATATCCTGATAGGTCGCCTTGCGTATCCGATGTCCGCCGCTTGTGCTATACCGTGCATGGCCTGCCACCCGTTTGGACAAGGGCAGGCGTCAGGGCGCCCGGAGGGCGCACGCGGAAAGGACGGATGCGCCCATGCCAGAGCTTGTTAACCCGCTAGCCCCGCAGCTCACCGGAAAGCTCTCTGCCGAGGTCGAGCGGCTCGTGCGGAAGCAGGTCGCAACGGGTGGCCTGTCTGCCTACGCGTGCTGCGACGTGGCCGCCATCCGCCGCAGCACCGCCGAGCGTGACCGAGACACCGCCATGCGCCCGGCCTTCGTCCGCGACGCCGAGAAGATCGTCCACCTCCCCGCGTACAACCGCCTGGGCGGAAAGACCCAGGTCTTCTCCTTCCGCGCCGATGACGACCTCTGCCGGCGCGGCCTGCACGTGCAGCTCGTGGCCCGGGTGGCCCGTGACATCGGTCGCGCGCTCGGCCTCAACCTCGACCTCATCGAGGCCATTGCCTTGGGGCATGACCTCGGCCACACGCCGTTTGGCCACGCGGGCGAGCGCTTCCTCAACGAGTCCTTCAACCGCCGGTGCGGCCGGTGGTTCTTCCACAACGTCCAGAGCGTGCGCGTGATGGACGTGCTGGGCGGGCGAAACGTGTCACTCCAGGTGCTTGACGGCACCCTCTGCCACAACGGCGAGTTCGAGCAGCAGGTCTTTGAGACCAGCGGCCTGGCGGAGTTTGACACCTTCGACCGCGTGGTGGAGTCCTGCTGGCGTGGTGGCGCCGAGGCCATAGCCCAGCTGCGGCCCATGACGCTCGAGGGCTGCGTGGTGCGTGTGAGCGACATCATTGCCTACGTGGGCAAGGACCGCCAGGACGCCGTCCGGGCGGGGCTGCTGCCCGAGGACGCCTTCGAGGACGGCCTGGGCGGCGCCTACAACGCATGGGCCCTCACTGCCTTTGTGGCGGACGTCGTGGAGAACAGCGCGGGCAAGGACCACATCGAGATGAGCCCCGCGGGCTTTGCCGAGCTGCGGCGCGCCAAGCGCGAGAACTACCAGAAGATCTACGGCTCCTCCGAGGTGGACGGGGACTTTGGCCGTGAGGTCGCCGAGCTCTTTGACGCCCTCTACGACCACGAGCTCGCGGCCCTCAGGTCCGGCGACGAGAAGAGCGCCATCATGGCCCAGCATGTGCTTCCCACCGAGCGCAGGCTCTCCTACTACGGCCGCACCTACGATTGGGAGGACGACCCCGACCAGACCGTGGTGGACTTCATCTCGTCGATGACCGACGACTACTTCATGGCCACCTGCGAGGCGCTCTTTCCCTCGGCCGCGCGCGTCTTTCCCAGGCGCGGGTACTTCTCGGCTGACGCGAGGCCGTAGGGGCGGCTAGCCCTCGGCCCGGCAGCTGGGGGCCCCATCGTCCGCGGGCGGCTCAGGCTTCTGCGCGCCTGCCCCGCTCTGGGGCGCCGGTCGCGGCATACGCAGGTTGGCGAGGGCGTCCAGGCGGTCCTCGAGGTCAAGGCGCTCTGCCAGCCAGGACTTGATGAGCGCCTGGCGGGGAACCCCGCTGGTTGAGGCGCGCGCGTCAAGCCGGTCGATCATGGCGAGCGGCATGTCCACGCCCACGCGCCGCTGCTTTAGCCCCGGGCGGTCGCTGTAGTCCGCGTACTGGGCAACGTCCACTCCCTCGTCAAACATGCGCTCTAGCTCTTCCATACTTGGCTTGCTCTTCCTAGTCATGGTGGTGCCTCTCCATTTCCCTCTTGCTTGAGTACCTTGCCGAGATGATCCTGATGCTGTCTTTCCGGAAGGTCACGACGGCTGACATGTAGACGCGTGGCCCAAGCCGTGCGACCACGAGCCAACGGTTCTCTGGCTGCTCGCAGAGACGGTAGCGAACCCTCCTCTCGTCATCCCAGATGGTCCGTGCCCGCTCGAAGGAGAGGCCGTGCTTCTTTAGGTTGGCCTCTGCCTTCTGAGGGTCCCACTCAAACAGGTAGTCCTCATACATTGTGTCTCCAATATGGTATCACTTCATGACCTATTAAGTTCTATCCAGGTACAAAATCGGTCACAACCAAATGCAGCCGAGAAGGGCGGCCCGCGGTGGCCGAGTCAAGGCGCCGCGGGCCGCCCGGGGGAGTGCGCCCGCCCGCTACGCCACCTGGCCGGGCCTCACGATGACGTCCCTGCAGCCGTTGATGACCAGCTGGACCTGCGGCGCGTTGCCCGCGGCAAGGCCGTAGCCAATCTCCAGGGCGCGTCCGAGGCACTCGTCGAAGTCCTCCTCGTCCTTATCGCCAAAGACCTCCTCCTGCGAGACGAGCCCCTCGAAGAGCTCGCTGATCGAGGGAATGCCGTGTTCCGTTTTGGTGCCGGGGCCATCCGTGGTCTTCTCACCAGCGCCGGCGCGTGCCTCTGCGGGTCGTGCCTGTCCAAAGCGCTCCGTGCGCCGGATGATGAGGTCGCGTACCTCCTCGAGGAAGTCCGGGTCGTCCACCTGGTCCTCCCTCACGCTCAGGACCAAGACGTCAGGTGGGAACTCCCTCTTCGCGGGCCGCTCGGTCTCGCCTTCCATGAGGTCGAGGGCAAACCTCGCCTCGGGCCAATACAGTGCCATCTCGTGCTCCTTTCCTCCGACCATTGGGGTGGCAGGGAGCGTATCAGCGAAGGCACTTGCACTTCTCTTTCCATAAGCGGACAGCTGGCTTACACCGCAGCTCGCGGGGCGTGGAGCCGTCGGGCGACTCGGCGGGCGGCGGCGCAGTCTCCTGTGGGCGGTGCCCTTTGGACAGAAAAACGCCCCCGCTTTTGCGAGGGCGTGTCTGAACGTGACAAGTTGGTGCAAGCAGTGACAAACGCGAGCTAGACGGCACTGCGGCTGCGGGACTGCCTACTTGGCCATCTTCTTCTTGGACTCTATGATGAGGTCCTCGTAGTGGGCGATCTTGTAGTCAAGGCGATCGAGGCCGGCCTGCATCTCGGTCATGCGCTCGCGGACCTTGTCGCGCTCCTCCTCCAGGATGGCCTTGCGCGCCTCGAGCGTGGCGTCGCCGCCCTCGAAGAGCTCCATGTACTCGATGAGCGCCTCGATGGAGACGTTGGCGCCGCGCATGCACTTGACGAAGCGGATGCGTGCGAGGTCCTGCTCGCCGTAGTCGCGCACGCCGCTCTCGTTGCGGCGCACGGGCCGAAGAAGGCCGATGCGTTCGTAGTAGCGCAGCGTGTCCGCGCTGATGCCAAGCCGCTTGGAAACCTCCGCGATGCGCATGGCGCGCTCCTTTCATGACGTGCGGATGGGGAGAAGTACGCTCTCCTTGCCTGGTTTGTACCACCTGGACCCAGCTCCAGGTCAACGAGAAAGACCCTTCTCGCCGCCTACTCCGCCGGGGCCTCGAACTCCGCCACGACCTCCTGCAGAAGCTCGCGGATGGGTAGGTGCTGGGGGCAGGCGCGCTCGCACTTGCCGCAGCGGATGCAGTCGCTCGCGCGGCCACGGCCCTTGGTGTGGACGTTGTTGTAGTAGAAGGCCTGCCCGCGGTCGCCGTAGGCGCGCTTGGCGTTGAGGCAGGCAAAGAGCGACGAGATGTCGATGCGCCTGGGGCAGCCCTCCGTGCAGTAGCGGCACGCGGTGCAGGCAACGACGTCCTGCTCGTGCATGACGTCCACCACGCGCGCAAGCCCGGCCCGCTCCTCCTCGGTGAGCGGAAGCGCCGGCGAGAAGGTCTGGACGTTCTGCTCCATCTGCTCGGTGGTGCCCATGCCGGAAAGGACCATGGCCACGCCCTCGTGGTCGGCGGCAAAGCGCAGCGCGTAGCTGGCGGGGGAGTCCGGGCAGGTCTGGGCCAGCGCCTCGGCGGCTGCCGGCGGCAGCGCGGCCAGGGTGCCGCCCTTGATGGGCTCCATGACCATGACCGGCTTGCCGTGGGCGCGACAGACCTCATAGCAGGCGCGGCTCTGGATTGAGACGTCGTCCCAGTCAAGGTAGTTGAGCTGCAGCTGCACGCACTCCACCTCGGGGTGCTCGGTCAGGATCTGGTCCAGGACCTCGGCGGTGTCGTGGAAGCTGATGCCAAAGTGGCGCACGCGGCCGTCCCGCACCAGCTTGTAGGCCTCCTCGTAGGCGCCCAGGCGCTGGTACTTGGCATAGCTGTCGCGGCTTTGGGCGTGCATGAGCAGCAGGTCGAAGTACTCCACGCCGCAGGCGGAAAGCTCCTCCTCCAGCAGCGGGACGATCCTCTCGGTGGTGTCGAAGTTGCCGTTGGTGAGCTTGTCCACCAGGAAGAACTCCTCGCGGGCGTGGCGGCTGGTGAGCGCTGCGCGGATGGCCGGCTCGCTCTTGCCCTCCAGGTAGACATGGGCGGTGTCAAAGTAGTTGAAGCCGGCGTCCAGGAAGGCGTCGACCATCTGGCTGAACTGCGGGATGTCTATCTCGCCGTCCTCAAGGCGCGGCAGCCTCATGCAGCCAAAGCCGAGCCTTCCCTTGGCGCGCTCGAAGGGGTCGGTCTGCGTCACGGTGGTTCCTCTCCTCGTGGCTCAAAAAGGGTGGCAGGGAGCTGTCGCCCCCGCCACCTCGGAACGCCCAAAGGCAAGGGTCTCCCTTTTACCTGGCAACTAACAACGTCCCCACTGTCTGGCGGCTACCAGCTGAGGAGCTCGTAGCCGTCCTCGGTGACGACGAGCTGGACCTCCCACTGGGCGGAGTCGGAGCCGTCGGCGGTGCGGACGGTCCAGCCGTTGGGGTCGCTCATGTCGATGTCGGCGCCGCCGGCGTTGACCATGGGCTCGATGGTGAAGCACATGCCCGGCACGAGCACGGGCCCCTCGCCCGGCTCACCCACAAAGCCCACGAAGGGGTCCTCGTGGAACTCCTTGCCAATGCCGTGCCCGCCGAACTCGCGCACCACGTTGAAGGCGGCCGCCTCCACGCAGCTCTGGACGGCGTGGGACATGTCACCCAGCGTGGCCCAGGGCTTGACGGCGGCAAGGCCCTCTTGGACGCTCTGGCGCGTGACGTCCACCAGGCGCTGGCGCTCGGGGCTCACCTCGCCGATGCAGAACATGCGGCTGGAGTCCGAGAAGTACCCGTCCAGGATGGTGGAGCAGTCCACGTTGACGATGTCGCCCTCCTGGAGGACGTCCTTCTCGCTGGGGATGCCGTGGCAGACCACGCTGTTGATGGAGGTGCAGACGCTGTTGGGGAAGCCCTCGTAGTTGAGGTCTGCGGGAACGCCGCCGTGCTCGACGGTGTAGTCGTAGATCCACTGGTCCACCTCGGCGGTGGTCACGCCGGGGCCGATGTGGGCGGCCACGTAGTCAAGGACGCCGATGTTGATGGCCGCCGAGCGCTTGATGCCCTCGATGTCGGCAGGTGTCTTGAGGAGGCTGCGGACGGGCACCTCGAAGCCCTCGTTGTAGAGGTGGTCCAGGCGCTGGTCCAGAAGGGCGTGGCACTTCTTGTACTTCTTGCCGCTTCCGCACCAGCAGGCGTCGTTGCGGCCAGGGACGGGCAGGTTGTCATACATGTCTAACTTCCTTTCTTTCTGCTGGTGAGTATCGCACTTCTCGGCTGGGCACGTGCGGCGAGAAGGGCGTCACGCCAGGCCGGCCATCTCCAGGGCGGTCTTGGCAAAAAGGATGGCAAGCACCAGCAGGATGATGGGCCTGACCACGCGCGAGCCGCCCCGCATGACCATGCCAGCGCCCAGCAGGTGCCCGGCCACAGAGAAGGCCGAGGCCACTGCGCCCAGCGCGATCCAGCTCTGACCGGCCAGCGCTAGCGTGGCAAAGCCAGAGACGTTACTTGCGAGGTTGATGACCTTGGTCTGCCCGACGCAGTCCGTTACGCCCAGGCGGGCGAAGGCGGAGAGCCCAAGGATGAGGAAGGTGCCGGTGCCCGGCCCATAGAAGCCGTCGTAGACACCGCAGGCCAGGGCCACGCAGCACATGACGGCCCGCCTGCGCCCGCGGGGCATCTCCTCGGTGGCCGGCAGCAGCGCCCGGCGCCGCAGCGTGAGCGCTGCCACCACGGGCAGCAGCACCATGAGAACCACGCGGAAGCGCTCCTCGGGCAGGAGCATGGAGAGCCTGGCGCCGCCCACGCTGGCCGCAAGCGAGCACGCGGCCGCGGGCACCGCCAGCCCCCAGTCCACGTAGCCGCTGCGCACGAAGCGCCCGCACGAGAACGCCGTGCCCACCATGGAGCTCATCTTGTTGGTACCTATGGCCAGGTGCGCGGGCAGGCCGCACAGCAGGTAGGCCGGCAGCGTGATGAGGCCCCCGCCTCCGGCGATGGCGTCCACGAAGCTTCCCAGAAACACCAGGGGGCATAGTATCAGCAGGATGTGCGGGTCGGGCAGGCCGAGGGGCATGGCGGTCCTCTCTGAAGGCGGTCGGCAGACCCACGGTACGCCGCCGTCGCGCGCGTTACAATCAATGCCCTGCAGGCGAGAGGTTCCTGCAACAAACCCCAGCAAGATGAACCAGAAGGGACGACGGCCCGTGAGCTACGCCAGCGTCGCGCTCGACATACCGATCCGCGCCATAGACGCGGCCTACGACTACCTCGTGCCCGCTGAGCTGGCGGCGACGGTGGCCGTGGGCGCCACGGTGCTCGTGCCCTTCTCGGGCCGCGACGCCGTGGGCTACGTCATGGACGTCCACGATGAGCCCCCCGCGGGCGTGGCGCCCGGCCGCGTGAGGACGGTGACGCAGGTCCTGGCCGAGCCCGCCTTTGACGAGGCCAGCGCCCGCGTGGCCCGCTGGATGGCCGCCGAGTACGCCTGCCCCCTTTGCGAGGCGGTCCGCCCCTTCCTGGCGCCCGGCCAGAAGGTCCGCGTGACCCGCGCCTCCGCGGACGCCCCCTGGCAGCTGGTCAGCGAGAAGGCCGGCCCGGTCGACGAGCGATGGGTGGGCCTTGCGCCCGCGGCCAACGACTACGCCCCCGGCCAGCGCGCCAGCCGCCAGCGCGCCGTCCTGGAGGCCCTGCGCGAGGGCCCGCAGCGCGTGGCCGAGCTCTCCGCCACCATCCCCGGTGCCGCGAGCGCCGTGACCGCCCTGGCCAAGCGCGGCGTTGTGGAGGTCTTCTCTCGCCGCAGCGTGCGCGGCTCGGAGGCAACCTCGCTTTCCAGCGCGGCCGCCCCGCGGCCGGAGCGCCTCACGGCGGGCCAGGTGGAGGCCCTCGCGGCCATCGACGCGGCCCGCGAGGAGGCGGCCGGCGGCGTGGTGCTGGTGGACGGCGTGACGGGCTCCGGCAAGACCGAGGTCTACCTGGACGCCATCGAGCGCTCCCTTGCCGCCGGGCGCGGGGCCATCGTCCTGGTGCCCGAGATCTCCCTCACGGCCCAGACGGTGGGGCGCTTTCGCAGCCGCTTTGGCGAGGACGTGGCCGTGCTGCACTCGCGCCTCTCCACGGGCGAGCGCTTTGACCAGTGGGACCTCGTGCGCCGCGGCCAGGCCCACGTGGTGGTGGGCGCCCGCTCGGCGCTCTTCGCCCCGCTGGCAGACCCCGGCCTCATCATCATCGACGAGGAGCACGAGGCCTCCTACAAGCAGGACTCCTCCCCGCGCTACCACGCCCGCGAGGTGGCCGCCCGCATGGCCGCCGAGCGCGGCTGCGCCCTGGTGCTGGGAAGCGCCACGCCCTCCCTGGAGAGCCTGGCCCGCTGCCGTGCCGGCCACTTCCTGGGCCGCCCCTGGACGCGCGTGAGCATGCCGGAGCGGCCGGCGGGCGCCGTCCTTCCCAAGGTGACCATCGTGGACATGGCCGAGCAGTTCCGCGGCGGCGGCCGCGGGGTCTTCTCGGCACCTCTGGCCCACGCGCTCGAGGGCGTCTGCGAGCGTCGCGAGAAGGCCGTGCTGCTCCTTAACCGCCGCGGGTTTGCCAACTTCCTCATGTGCCGCGAGTGCGGGTGCGTGCCGGAGTGCCCGCACTGCAGCTGCGCCCTCACCTACCACGAGCGCACCCACTCGCTCATGTGCCACACCTGCGGCCGCGCCTGGCCGGTGCGCGCCTACCCGGACCCGTCCACCTGCTGCCCCAACTGCGGCAGCCGCTACATGGGCGCCTACGGCGTGGGCACCCAGCGCGTTGAGGACGAGCTTCACGCGCTTCTGCCCGAGGGCGTGGAGGTCATCCGCATGGACGCGGACACCACGCGCACCAAGGGCGCCCACCAGCGGCTCCTCGAGCAGTTTGACGCTGCGGAGTGCGCGGTGCTCGTGGGCACGCAGATGATCGCCAAGGGCCTGGACTTCCCGGAGGTCACCCTGGTGGGCGTCATCAACGCCGACACCATGCTCAAGCTGCCGGACTTCCGTGCGGCAGAGCGCACCTACGACCTGCTTGAGCAGGTGGCGGGCCGCGCCGGCAGGGGAGGGCGCCCTGGTGAGGTCGTGGTCCAGACCTACTGGGCCACCCACCCCGCCATGCAGGCCGTCCTTCTCCACGACCGCTCGGTGTTTCTTGCCGCGGAGCTGGAGGAGCGCGAGGACGCCGGCTACCCGCCGTTCTCGCGCCTGGGAAACGTCACCCTGTGGGGCCGCGACGAGCGCGCCGTGCGCCAGGCCGCCGACGACATGGCCGCCGCCCTGCGCGAGCAGGTGGGGGCCCGTGCGGGCTGGGAGGTCTTGGGCCCCACCGACTGCGTGAAGGCCCGCGTCAAGGACCAGGTCCGCCGCCACGTGATGGTCAAGGCCCCCTCCGAGGCCGCGCTGGGAGCCGTGTTGTCCTCGTGTGCGGCCTCCCTTGGGCGCCTCCAGGGCATTAACATGGCACTAGACGTAGACGCGTACGACATGATGTAGGAATGATACGAAGGGACAGTCCCTTCGCATCTTTTTTGAGGCTGCCGTGGGCGGCCTCGCGCCGGAACAAGAAGGAGGACCCCCATGGGCCTTTTGGACAAGATCGTGCTCTGCCCCGACGAGCGCCTCTTCACCGAGTGCGCCCCCATCGAGAAGATTGACGACGAGGTGCGCGCCCTGGCGCAGGACATGCTCGATGTCATGTACGAGGCCGAGGGCTGCGGCCTGGCCGGCCCCCAGGTGGGCGAGATGCGCCAGATCGTGGTCATCGACGTTGACTACGGCGGCCACTCCAAGCGCAACCCCTACGTGCTCATCAACCCCAAGGTCATCAAGGCAGACGGTGACCCGCGCGACTCTCAGGAGGGGTGCCTGTCCTTCCCGGGCATCAGCGTCAACGTCACGCGCCCGAGCCACGTCATCGTCCAGGCCAGGAACCTCGACGGCGACCTCATGCAGTACGAGGCCGAGGGCAACCTCATGGCCGTCTGCCTGCAGCACGAGATCGACCACCTGCACGGCGTGACCATGGTGGACCACCTCACGCCCAGCGAGCGCACGCGCGCCCTGCGCGACTTCGAGGACGCCCTGGCCGCCGGCGCCCGCCCGGGCGAGACCGAGGTGGAGGACTAGCCGGTCGACAAGGGGACAGCCCCTTTGCCAACTTCTGAGGACCAACCGGGCCGCGCCCGGGGAGGGGAGAGGCGCATGCGCGTCGTTTTCATGGGCACGCCGGACTTTGCCGTGGCGTCCCTTTCTGCCGTGGCCGCCGTCCACGAGGTGGCGCTCGTCGTCACGCGCCCGGACGCCGTCCGTGGCCGCGGGAGCGAGCTTCTGCCCTCGCCGGTGAAGGCCCGCGCCCTCGAGCTGGGCATTCCCGTGCTCGAGACCAAGCGCATGACGCCGGAGGCCATCGAGGCCGTGCGCCAGGCGGCCCCCGACGTCATCTGCGTGGTGGCCTTTGGCTGCATCCTGCCCGACGAGGTGCTCGAGGTGGCCCCGCTGGGCGCCGTCAACGTCCACGCCTCGCTGCTGCCGCGCTGGCGCGGCGCCGCCCCCATCCAGCGCTCCATCCTGGAGGGGGACGAGCGCACGGGCGTCTCCATCATGCGCGTGGCCCACGAGCTTGACGCCGGCGCCTGGTGCCGCCAGGCCAGCGTCCAGATTGGCGAGAAGGACGCGGCCACGCTCACGGCCGAGCTCGCGCAGCTGGGTGCCGAGGAGCTGGTGGACGCCCTGTCGGAGCTGGCCGCGCACGAGGAGGCCTGGCACGAGCAGGACGAGTCCCAGGTCACTTTTGCCGCAAAGATCAAGAAGGCCGAGATGCGCCTTGACCCGGCAGACCCCGTGGGCGCCAACGCCCGCCGCGTCCAGGCCGCAGGCGACACCGCTCCGGCCCGCACTGGCGTCGCCGGCCGCGGCGTGCGCGTCATGGCCGCCCGCGTGGCGGATGACCTTGCGGCCGCACAGGGCTCCGTCGTGGTGGAGCACGGTCGCGTGGGCCTGGGCTGCTCCGACGGCACGCTCGAGCTGCTGCGCGTGAAGCCCGACGGCAAGCGCGAGATGGATGCCTGCGCCTGGGCCGCCGGCCTTCGCGGCGAGCTTTCCTGGGAGCGCATCTAGTGGCTGGGGTCTCTGGGCTGGCACCGGCGCGCAGGGTGGCCTTGGGCGTGGCGTCCGAGAGGCGCCGTCGCGAGGCGCGCACCCGTGAGCTGCTGCGCTCCTACGCGGCCATGGGCGCCCTCGACGAGCGCGACCGCGCCCTGGCGAGCCGCCTGGTGCTGGGAAGCGTTGCCGCCGAGGGCGAGCTCGACCGTGTCATAGACTCCCACCTGCGACGGGGTGCCAAGCTGGAGCCCCGCGTGAGGGACGCTCTGCGCCTAGTCGCCTTTGAGGTGCTCTACCTGGACACGCCCGACTCCGTGGCCGTGAGCCAGGGCGTCGAGCTCGTCCGCTCGGTGGCCCCGCGCGCGACAGGCCTGGCAAACGCCGTCCTGCGCCGCGTGGCCGGCGAGGACGTTGCTCGCCTTGCCGCCAGCCGCGAGGCCCTGGCCTGCGGGCGCTTCTCGGTATACGACATGGCTCACGTTGGCGGCCTTCCCATCTGGCTCTGCGAGGCCGCACTGGGGACGCTCGGCCGAGAGGGGGCGGCGGACTACGCGCTGGGCGCGCTGGAGCCGGCCTTGCCCACCGTGGCGGCAAACCGCTGCCGGCACGATGCGGCCGAGGCAGCCGAGCTGCTGAGAAAGGCGGGCTGCGAGCCTGCCGAGGGGTCGCTTCCGGGCAGCTTCCTTCTGGGCCGTATGGCGCCTTTGGCCACGTCTGGCCTGGTGGACGCCGTGGACGTGCTGCCGTGCGACTACGCCGCCCAGGAGGTGGCGCTTCTCGCCGGGCCTCGTCCGGGGTCGAGCGTGCTGGAGGTCGGGCAGGGCCGGGGCACCAAGACGGTGCTGCTGGAGTCGGCCGCCTGCGCCGCCGGCGGGCCGTGCGAGGTCACGGCCGTGGAGGTGGACGCCGCGAAGTCCGCTGCCGCCGCAAGGCGCATGGAGAAGGCCGGCCTGGCCGAGCACGTGAGGTGCGTGACCGACGACGGGCGCGCCCTCGATGCCCTTGGCGATGACCTCTTTGACCTGGTCTTTGTTGACGCACCCTGCACGGGCACGGGCACGCTCTCGCGCCACCCCGAGATTGCGTGGTCGCTGGCCGAGTCCTCAGTGGCGGGCCTTTCTCGCCTGCAGCTCGAGATGCTGACGGCGGCGTCCGCCCACGCGCGCCGCGGCGGGCGGCTGGTCTACTCCACCTGCTCCATCCTCGCCGAGGAGAACGAGCGCCTGGTGGAGGCCTTCCTCTCTAGCCCGTCGGGCGCCCGCTACGAGCTCGTGGGCACGCATCGCACCGCCATCCCCGGCGCCGACCGCCACTTCTGCGCCACCTTCCGACGCCGCTAGGCGCCACCTCTGCCCCTGCCGTCCCGCGCTTTGCATGTGAACCTGGTCACTGCCATGTCGCCCACCGACCACATTCGCATGCAAACTGCAGGCACTCCCTGTCTTGCAAATAATACGAAGTCGGACTAAACTGTCCCGTGCTTTGTCCGAAATCGGATTAAGTTAGCGAGGTCAAACATGGCGAGAAACACGCAGGACTCCCTGCGCGAGCAGTCGCGCCAGATGGACTGCCTCTACAACGAGACCGACCGCCTCTACAACGGCTTTGCCCGCAGCTGCGGGCTCTCCGAGTGCGCGTACTGGGTCATGTACGAGATCGAGGTCTCCTCGGGCTCTGCCTCCCTGCGGGGCATGGCCGAGGTGTTCTCGCTCAGCAAGCAGACGCTGAGCTCGGCCGTCAAGTCGCTGGAGGCCAAGGGCCTCATCGAGCTCGCCTTTGAGGAGGGGAGCCGCAAGAACAAGGTAGCCTCGTTCACCGAGGCGGGCCGCGCGTTCTCGCGCGAGCGCATCGTCCCGGCCATCGAGGCCGAGTCGCGCGCCTTTGGCTCGCTCGAGCCCGAGGAGCGCGAGCGGCTGGTGGCCCTTGTCTCCAGGTACGCCCGCGCCATTCGTCGCGAGCTCGAGGCCCTGAAGGAGGGGGAGAAGTGATGCAGACCCAGACAAGGCAAGCCAAGGCGAGGAAGACCGGCGAGCTCGCCCTGCTGCTGAGGCTGATGTCTCCGTACAAGGCGCTCATCGCGGGCCTCGTGGTCACGCTCATGTGCGACATCACGGGCATGTTGGTCATCCCGACGCAGCTCAGCGCCCTTCTCAACACCGCCATCACCACGCGCGACATGGCCGAGGTGGCCCGCCACGGCATCATCATGCTCGTGGCCGCGCTCGTGGGCTCCGGCGGAAACGTGATCTCGTACCGCCTGGCCGCGCGCCTGGCGGCAAACGTGGGTCGCGACCTGCGCTGCGAGGTCTACCGCAAGTCCCTAGAGCTCTCCGGCTACGAGTTTGGCCAGCTGGGCGCCGGCTCCATGATCACGCGCACCCTCTCTGACGCCAACGTGGTCCAGCAGACCATCATCATGTCCTTCGTCATGATCAGCCCGGTGCCTGTGACCTGCGTCATCGCCACCATCATGGCCTTTGGCATAGACCCGGTCATGGGCTGGCTGCTGCTTGCCGTCATCGTGCTCACCCTGGGCGCCATGGCCTTTGCCGTGTGGAAGTCCGCGCCGGTCTTCACCGTGCTGCAGGGCTTCATCGACCGCATGAACACCCGCCTGCGCGAGTCCATCACCGGCGTGCGCGTCATCCGCGCCTTTGGCAGGGAGCCCCACGAGCGCCAGAAGCTCGACCAGACCTTTGAGGACTACGCCGGCCGCGCCATCCGCGTGAACCTGGTCTTTGCGACCGTGGACTCGTTGACGTTCTTCTTCATGAACGCCGTGGAGTCCGCCATCTTCTGGGTGGGCGCTGACCGCGTGGGCGCTCACGCCATGCAGATCGGCTCCATATCCGCCCTGGTGGAGTACGCCATGCTCATCATGTTCTTCATGATGATGGCCCAGTTCTGCGTCCTGCAGATTCCGCGCGCCTGGGCGTGCCTCTCTCGCGCCAACGAGGTCCTGGATATAGATTCCGCAATCAAGGACCCAACTGCCGACACCGCGGCTGCCATCACCGGCCGCGCTGACGGCGAGAAGTCCGCGCAGCCCGCGGCCGCCGACGCCAACGAGGTCGCCCGCTTTGACCACGTGAGCTTCCGCTTTGAGGACGCCGACGAGGACACCCTGCGCAACCTGGACTTTGTTCTGCGCCGCGGCCAGACCACGGCCATCATAGGCAACACCGGCTCGGGCAAGTCGACCATCGCCAAGCTCCTGCTGCGCTTCCATGACGTCACCTCGGGCGGCGTCTGGGTGGGCGGCACCGACGTACGCGACCAGACCCAGGACGCTCTTCGCGCCCAGATTGCCTACGTGCCCCAGGCGGCCTGGCTCTTCTCGGGGACCATTGCCCAGAACCTGCGGCACGGGCGCGCCGACGCCACCAACGAGGAGCTCTGGCACGCGCTTGACGTTGCCCAGGCCGACTTTGTCCGCGGACTTCCCGACGGGTTGGGCTCGCGCGTGGCCCAGGGCGGCTCGAACTTCAGCGGCGGCCAGCGCCAGCGCCTGGCCATCGCCCGCGCCCTCGTGCGTCACGCTGACCTCTACGTCTTCGACGACTCCTTCTCGGCGCTGGACTTCCGCACCGATGCGGCCCTGCGCCGCGCGCTGGCGCCCGAGCTCGCCCACGCGGCCACGCTCGTCATCGCGCAGCGCGTGAGCACCATCCGCGACGCGGACCAGATCGTGGTCCTCTCCGAAGGCCGCGTCGTGGGCCTGGGCACCCACGACGAGCTCATGCGCACGTGCCCCACGTACAAGGAGATCGCCGACTCCCAGGCAAGGGGAGGGGAGCAAAACGATGACTAGCAAGAGAGAAGAGACGCGCGAGAGGGATGCGCTTCTCGCCGAGAAGGACATGGCCGACGGTGCCCTGGCCGCCGACGCCGCCCACGCGGGCCCGGCCCCCGACGAGGAGTCCGAGGTCCCCACCGACGCCGCCGCCACCGCCCGCCGCCTCTGGGAGGCCGCGGCCGGCCAGCGCTGGCGCGTGGTAGTGGCCACCGTCTGCGCGGTGGCCTACGTCTGCTTCAGCCTGGCCGCCCCCGCCTACAGCGCGGGGCTGGTGGACCTGCTGTGGGCAAACATCCAGGAGGCCTTTGCCGCGGGCACGGGCTTTGTGGTCACGCTGGACAACGGCGGCACGCAGATCCTGACCTTTCTGGGCATCTGGACGGCCGCGTGGGTCTTCTACACCGTGCAGTCCCTGGTCATGGCGAGCTTTGCCGAGCGCCTGAACCTGGGCCTGCGCCGTCAGATCTCTGCCAAGGTCGGGCGCCTGCCGCTTTCCTACTACGACGCCCACCAGCCCGGAGACACCATCAGCCGTGCGACCAACGACCTGGACAAGGTCTCCGAGGTGCTGCAGCGCGGCCTTCTGCAGCTGCTCATCTCGGTGGTCACCCTCGTGGGCGCAACCATCATGATGGCCCGCTACAACCTTGCGCTCACGGGCGTCTTCCTGGTGTTTGCCGTGGCGTCCTTCGTGCTGACCAAGGTGGTCTCGGCCCGCACGCTGGTCTACGCCTCTGAGCGCCAGGCCTCGCTGGGCAGGCTCACCGGCAAGGTGGAGGAGGCCTACTCGGGCCGCGCCGTCATCAAGTCCTTCGGGCGCGACGACGCCAGCGCGGCGGAGATCGCCGAGGCAGCCGAGGCCTTTGCCCGTACGAGCGAGCGCTTGGACTTTGTGACCAACGCCATCAGCCCGGCCATCCGCTTCCTCACGCGCCTGGCGCAGGTGGGCATCGGCCTGCTCGCGGGCGGCATGCTGGTTGCGGGGCAGCTCACCGTCGGCGTCTTCCAGGCGTTCTTCCAGTACGTGACCCAGGCCACCGAGCCCCTGACGCAGCTCTCGCTCACGGTGAACCAGCTGCAGGGCGCCCTGGCCGCCGCCGAGCGCGTCTTCCGCCTGCTCGACGAGCCCGAGGTCAAGCCCGACCCGGCCGAGCCCCTGCGTCCCGTCGAGCCCGTGCGCGGACAGGTGGCCTTCGAGCACGTGCGCTTTGGCTACGACCCGGCGCGTCCGCTCATGCATGACGTGAGCCTCGTCGCCGAGCCCGGCCAGAAAGTGGCCATCGTGGGCGCCACGGGAGCGGGCAAGACCACCCTCATCAACCTCCTCATGCGCTTCTACGAGGTGGATGGCGGCCGCATCACGCTGGACGGCGTGGACACCCGCCAGATGACCCGCGCCGACCTGCGCCGCCAGTTTGGCATGGTGCTGCAGGACGCCTGGCTCTTCGAGGGCAGCATTGCCCAGAACATTGCCTATGGGCACCCGGGCGCCACGCGCGAGGAGGTGGAGGCCGCGGCCCGCGCCGCCCGCGTGGACTTCTTCGTGCGCACCCTGCCCCAGGGTTACGACACGCAGATCTCAAACGACGGCGAGAACATCAGCCAGGGCCAGCGCCAGCTCCTGACCATCGCCCGCGCCATGCTCTGCGACCCGGCCATCCTTATCCTAGACGAGGCCACCTCAAGCGTGGACACCCGCACCGAGCAGGCCATCGTGCGCGCCATGGAGGCCATCATGGAGAACCGCACGAGCTTCGTCATCGCCCACCGCCTCTCCACCATCGTGGACGCCGACCTCATCCTGGTCATGGACCACGGTACCATCATCGAGCAGGGCACCCACGCCGAGCTTCTCGCCGCCAACGGCGCCTACGCCGAGCTCTACCGCTCGCAGTTTGCGTAGGGGCTGCCTGCTCGCCACAAATACCGACTTGGGTATCCACCTCCGCATACCCAAGTCGGTATTTCTCGCCGTTTGGCCATAAAAAACGACCTGGGTATCCGCGGATGGACACCCAGGTCGGTTTTTGTGGCGAGCAGGCGGGGCAGGCGGGCCCGCGTCGAGAAGCCCTTCTCGCCGCGCCCCTATGCGTTGGGGCAGCCCTCGCAGCAGCCACCGCTGGTGGCCTCGGTGCAGGAGCCGCCGCCGCGCTGGTCGGTGTTGTAGAAGCCGGAGCCCTTGAAGACGATGCCGGAGGCGCCAAAGACCTGCGCGGCCTCGGCCCCGCAGCTGGGGCAGGTCACCTCGGGGTGGGAGCCCATGGGGTGCTCGACCTCAAAGGTGGTGCCGCAGGACGTGCACTTGTAGTCATAACGAGCCATTTGTATCCTCCGTGCAAAAGCGTTTTAGGGCGCCGGGGCGCCGCAATCGTTCAAACAGGGGATACCTTACCCAAATGACGGCCCCCATGCACCCGCCTCGCCGCGTTAACATGGACTTTGCCAAACAGACCGGGCCGCAAGGCCAGAGAGAAAGGGGCGCGCATGCCCATCACCGCTGCCATCTTTGACTGCGACGGAACCCTCGTGGACTCCATGGGCATGTGGCAACACGTCGTGGAGGGGCTGCTGGTCAAGCGCGGCATGCCCGTGCCGCCGGAGTTCTTCGGCCGCACGGAGGCCGTGTCGCTGCAGGACGGCTGCAAGCTTGCCTTCGAGGAGTACGGCGTGGGCACGGACGTCGACTCCCTCTACGAGGAGCTCTGCGCGGACGTCCGAGAGGCCTACGCCCACGTGCCGACCATGCCAGGCGTGCGCGACTTTTTGCAGGAGCTGGCCGACGCCGGCATCCCCATGGTGCTGGCCTCCTCAACGCCCGTGCGCGAGCTCAGGAGCTGCCTTGAGACCCACGGCCTCGCCGGCTTCTTCAAGGACGTGGTCTCCACCGAGGACGTGGGCGGGCGCGACAAGGAGTTCCCCGACGTCTACGAGGAGGCCCTGCGCCGCCTGGGCACGCCCAAGGAGTCCACGTGGGTCTTCGAGGACGCCCCCTTTGGCGTGCAGACCTCCCACAGGGCGGGCTTTCACGTGGTGGGCCTAATGAACGACCACGACGGCCGCCGCGAGGAGGACGTACGTCCCTACTGCGACGTCTACGCGCACGGATACGCCGAGCTCTCCCTCGCGCTGCTGAACGACTACGCAAGGTCCGCGGGCGCCTCCGCCCCCGGCTCCCCGGCTGGCGAGAAGCCCCTGCGGGTCCTGGTGGTCGATGGCTCGCCCGAGCCCAGCTCGCCGGAGACGGTGGCCCGCCTTGCCGCCGAGGCGGACTACGTGGTCTGCGCCGATGGCGGGGCCGCCGCGTGCCGCGCCGCCGGCGTCGCGCCCCACGTGTTCTGCGGCGACGCCGACTCCGCAAGCGAGCAGGACAGCGCCTGGGCGCGTGCCGCGGCCAAGACCGACATTCGCTTTCCCACCGAGAAGTACGCCACGGACCTCTCGCTGGCGCTTGACTGCGCCCGCCACGAGGCCGCGCGCCAGGGTCGCGCGCTGTCGCTGACGCTTACCTGCGCGAGCGGCGGCAGGCCCGACCACGCCCTGGCCGTGGTGGGCCTCCTGGCGGGGCTCGCCCAAGAGGGGGCCGCGTGCGCACGCCTGGTGGAGGACGCCTCCGAGCTGCGCGTCCTTGCGCCTGTCGGGCAGGCCGAGTGGCGCCTGGGCCCTGACGCCTGCGGGCAAACCTTCAGCGCCGTCGCCGTTGCCCCCAACACCCGCATTGACGAGAAGGGCCTCAAGTGGGAGCTCGCGGACAAGCCCATGGGGCTTCTCGACGACCTGGGCATCTCCAACGTGGTCGTTGACGCCGACGCCTGCGTGACCTGCCGCTCCGGTGCCGTCGCCGCCTTCCTGCTGGGGGACTAGCGGCAATGGCCTGCCCACGGCACAAAAAAGCCACACGTGAGGGCGGCGTTTTGGTTGCAACGGCCGTCTGCTGTGATATACTCATACAGCTTTTGGAAATTGCGGGCGCGATTTGCGCCGCGCCCCTGAGGAGGTCTAGTCATGTCGAAGGTTTGTGAGTTCTGCGGTAAGCACGCGGTTGCTGGTCGTTCCATCAGCCACTCCCACCGCACCGTCGCCCGTACGTTCAAGCCCAACATTCAGCGTGTCACCGTCGTTGTCGACGGCCACAAGAAGAAGGCCAACGTCTGCACCCGCTGCCTGAAGTCCGGCAAGATCGCCCGCAGCTAGTACGTGCGCAAAATCAGTGCTTCTGCAAGGAGGTCGCCTCGGCGGCCTCCTTTTTTGTTGCCGCGTTGACGTGGCCGCCCTTCTCGTCGACGCTTGCAGGTATTTGTGGCCGGCGAGGGCGTCCGCGGCGTCCACTGTCACCTGCAAAACGGCGGCGAGAAGAGCGGCTGCCCGGAAGATTTCAGCTGGTAACTGAATACCCTCCCAATTAATGTCCGGTGGCCGTGGTTTCGTACAAAGAAATGGCCCCGCCCACCACGCAATGGCTTCCGCTAAGCAAGCATTCAAACCATTTGCGTGAATGCGCGGCGTACCATGGTTAGGCGTCTCGAACTGTCTTTCTGACTTTCTGACTACGTCTTGCGGGAGGAATGCAGCCATGTCCCTGTTCCACAGCGATAACCCCAAGGAAGAGCAGCACTCGGGCATCCTTGGCGCCTTCTCGGTCGACAACATCAAGTGGGAACCTGGTGACGAGGCGGGTGCGTCCCTCGTGGCCTTCCGCTACCCGTACGAGGACTTCCCCAACGGGTCCTACCTCCACGTGGCCCAGTCCCAGGTGGCGGTCTTCACCAACAACATGGAGGCGGGCGGCTCCCTTGAGTCCACCGGTGACGGAGACTCGCAGGTCAGCGTCTTTGTCGGCCCGTGCAAGATCAAGCTGGACACTGGCGACAGCCGCTTTGCGCCTTTCCGCAATGTGACGCACGCCCTCACCGGAGGCTCCTCTGCCTTCCACTCGGTGGTCTACTTCATCAACACCAACTACATGAACGAGCTCAAGTGGGGCACCACTGACCCGATCATCGTCCAGGACCCCGAGGAGCAGGTCAACGTCCACGTGCGCGCCTACGGCCTCTTTGGCGTCCACGTCGAGCAGAACGACCCGGGCCTTGCCCCCATCCAGGCGCGTAAGTTCCTGACCAAGGTCGTGGGAACGCGCAGCCAGTACACGCGCGAGGAGCTCACCTCCTTCATGCGCGCCAAGATCTTGGAATACGTGCCTGACCTTCTGGCCAAGTCCATCATTGACCAGGGCGTCTCGGTCCTCAAGATCTCGGCCCATCTGAGCGAGTTCTCGTCCCAGCTCCAGGAGAAGCTCACGGACCACTTTGAGACCTTTGGCCTCACGCTGGACAACTTCTCGTTCAACAGCATCAAGCCCTTCGAGGATGACCTCGCCGTCCTCAACCAGGCCAAGATCAGGCGCCAGACCAGCATCCTGGAGGCTCAGGGCAACGCCGCCAAGATGGACCTCGAGTCCGAGGCGCTTGCCCGCAAGCGTGCGCGCGAGGGCTACACCTATCAGCAGGAGCGTGGCATGGACGTCATGCAGAGCGCTGCCTCCAACGAGGGCGGCGGCTCCTCGGGCCTCATGGGTGCCGGCATGGGCCTGGGCATGGGCGTCGGCGTGGGTGGTGCCTTTGGTGCGGGCTTTGCCAACCTGGCAAACCAGACCGTGGAGTCCATCGCCGGCGCTGCGGCCCCGTCTGCGTCGGCAGCGCAGCCAGCGGCGACTGCTGCCGCCAAGGGTGCGGCGTGCCCCAACTGCGGCCACGCCAACCCCGCGGGCGCCAAGTTCTGCCTGGAGTGCGGCACTAAGCTCGAGCAGGGCAAGGTCTGCCCCAGCTGCGGCCACCTCAACCCTCCCGAGGCAAAGTTCTGCCTGGAGTGCGGCGCCAGACTGGGCGTTCCCACCTGCCCTGACTGCGGCACCGACCTGCCCGAGGGGACCAAGTTCTGCCCCAACTGCGGAAGAAAGATCCAGTAAGGAGGACGTGTCATGAGCAATACCACCAAGCGCGTCGTCATTGGTGAGGCCGTGGTCCTTGTCGCCTGGCTCATCGTCATGTTTGCCTGCCACAACATCCTCATGAGGCCGACCGTCTTCTTCTCGTCGCTGCTGTTCGGGGTTCTTGCCTTCATCGTGTCGACCGTCTCCATGGCCCTGGCGGACCGCCAGGGAGGCTCCAGCGCCATGGCCGAGACCAGCTATGGGCTTCCCGTGGTGGCCTCCGTGGGGCTCTTTGCCGTGCTGCTCGTTGCCAACACGGTGTTCTGCCTGGCCTCCTTTGCCTGGATCTCAACCACTCCGGTCGTCATCGTGAACGTGGTCATCCTGGCGATCATGGTGCTCGTGCGCATGGGGCTTGACTCCCACGCAAGGACGGCCCAGGCCAACGTTGCCACTGCGGCGGCCAAGACCAGGACCTGCGCAAACTTCTCGAGCCTTCTGGGAGCGCTTCTGGCCCAGGCGCAGGACCCTGAGGTCAGCTCCGCGCTTCTCGCCCTCAAGGAGGAGGTCTCCATGAGCTCCAACGTCTCCCAGCCGCCCGTGCGGGACCTTGAGGATACGTTCGCGGCCCAGCTCGCAAGCGTTGAGGCCTCCATCCAGTCCGGTGCGCAGGCCAAGCAGACCTTGGACCTTGTCTCACAGGCAAGGGCCACGTGGCGCAAGCGCAACGCCGCTCTGACTTCTATCAAATAGGTTTCCTAGGGCGCCTCGCCTGGCGTCCCGCTGTGAGAAACGGAGGTTTGTGGTGGAGGTATTCGGGCTTACGTGCGCCGGCTGCGGAAGCACCGACGTTGACTTCAACACGGAGACCAGAAAGGTCACCTGCAACCAGTGCGGCAAGGTGGAGTACTACTCTAGGGCCCAGCTTGGCGCCACTGGCAAGATCGTCATCGCCAAAGACAACGCCATCAAGTTCTTTAGGGACGGCAACCTGTCTGGCGCGCGCGAGTTTGCCGTGGACGTCCTGAACGTCATGCAGGACAACGCGGCGGCCCTCTTCATCGTTGCGTACTGCAACGAGTTCGTTGAGGGTCAGGCTGGCGCCATGGACGGGTTCTTCCGCAAGACCGAGCCCATGCCGCTTGAGTCTGACGAGGTCAAGGACCTTATCGCCCTGTTTGGGGACAAGCTTCCCAACCTGCGTGACTTTGAGGTCCAGATGGTGACGCTGGTGGTCAAGAACCTGCAGAGCCCGGACGACCGCGCCCGTCTCAACGAGTTCATCGACCTCGTGTGTCCCTACTGCATCCTGCGCTATGCGTCCGAGGACTTCATGACGCCCGAGCGCGAGGACTTTTACCGCGACCTAGCGGACAACTGCGACATTCCCAAGACCTGCCTGGCGCTTCTCAAGGGAATCCGCGAGCTGCCCAGCTCGCCTTACCAGGCGGGCTCCTTTGGCATGAGGGTCAGGGCCGCCTACTTCCTCGAGCACTACGTGGAGCCCGTGGGAAGGGTCGTCGCGGCAATGAAGTCCAGCCAGTTCAAGCCCAAGTTCCAGCAGGCGTACGAGCGGGAGCACGAGCAGTACCTCCAGCTCATGGAGCAGGCCTCCTAGACTGCCTGTACTTTTCTCTCTGACTCCAAGAACGGGTCCAAGACCCTGAAGGGATGGTAAGAATGTCAACTACCGATGTCATCAACCTCTCTGGCGTCGAGAGCGCGATCCGCAACCTTGGCCATAGGGTCGACGTCCTTGACTCCCACGTGGTCAGCGTGGATGCGCACGTGTCCGGCGTCGAGTCCGAAGTCTCCCGCGTGAGGAGCGAGCTTGCCGAGCTGCGTCAGGACTTTCAGCTCATGATGGATGAGCAGCGCCGCGCCTCGGCCCTGGAGCAGGCCGCCACCGAGCTTGTCAGCGTCAGGCAGGAGATGGATAAGAAGTTTGGCAACTACAGCGTGGTGAGAAACACCATGGTGGGCATCCTGCAGGCAACCGATGCCGCGCTCGTCAGGAAGGCGACCATCTCCACGGTCTCCGAGGAGCTCATGATCTCCACGCCCGACTATTGGCTGGCGCCGGTCCTGGTGGCCCTGGCCGCGTGGATCAACAATAACCGTGACCTGGCCGAGCGCGCCATTGCCGAGGCCGTGCGCCGCGACAACGAGCACACCTCCCTGGCCATGGCCCTCATCTGCAGGAGAAACCACCGCACCAGCACCTGCTACGAGTGGCTCTCCAGGTACTTCTCCACGCAGAACGCCGCCAGGATCGACGCGGACTCCATGGTCTACATCGACGCCTACATCAACGGCATCTTTGGACCTGATGAGAAGCACCTCTGCGATGACTACATGAGCCGCTGGATCACCCAGATTCAGAGCCAGACCCCGCAGTTTGAGGAGAGACAGTCCCAGTCCTGGGCGGAGTACTTCAAGGGCTACGAGCAGTCCGGCGGGTCCAAGTACCCCGCGCTGAAGGCCGTGGTCAAGGAGTTTGGCTACATCGACAAGTACCTGGGCAAGATTGGTGCCATGGAGAAGATCTCCGAGAGCTTCGAGGGCATCCGCGGGGCGGAGGTCGACGCTCGCACGCTTGCCGAGCAGGTGGACAGCCGCCTGATGGAGCTCGTCAACTCGGACGACCCCAAGGAGCGCCAGCTGCGCGAGCAGGAGGAGTACCTCTTGGCGGTCAAGGCATGCGAGGGAGACGTGGCCAAGGCACGCAGCCTGGTTGACCAGCAGAAGCGCGAGAAGCGCGAGAAGACCATGGACATCGTGGAGCAGATGACGCGCATCGTGCGGGACGAGAGCTCCAACGCGGACGCAAGCAGGAAGAAGACCGCGCTTCGTTTCCTCGGAGGCTACATCAACAACGGCTTTGGCAAGTACCGCGACAACGGGACGCCAGAGTTTCCCGAGAAGGTCACGCTCGAGCTCGATGGTTGGACCGGCCATGTGACGATGGGCGAGGACGGTACGTCTGCCAAGGCCGATTACGCCGCCTTCTTGGAGACCAAGAAGGCCGCCGAGCTTGCGGACCTCGAGAAGAAGACCGTCTCCAAGGACTATGTGTACGCGGCCATTGGCTGCGTGGCCGCCGGCGTCGTTTCCTTCTTCGCAATTGGCCCGGCGGCGGGTGTCGTCCTGGTGCTGGCCGCGCTTCTCTTCTACAAGTCCTCGAAGGACAAGGACGTTGCCCGCGAGAAGGGCGGCAAGGAGATTGCCGAGAAGTACGCGGAGCAGGTAAAGAACGGAAACAGGGAGATTGACCTGGCTCTTGCGCAGTGGAAGGACGCCAAGGCCGAGGCGGACAGGCGCTGCGCCATCCTCAAGCTCGACAAGGTCGCATAGGCAAGACGAAGGAACCAGACGCCGCACTGCGGCGAGAAACGGAGCAAGACATGTCTGATGACAAGAGCACGATGGAGACCGGCTCCTCGCTGGGCGGCAACGACGCCCTGGCCGAGCTCAGCGACCTGTTTGCCGAGGATGACGAGAAGATCAGGCAGTCCGAGGCCAACGTCTTGAGCCAGAACCTCACGGGCTTTGCGAGCTGCTTTCCCGACTGGGACCTTCATCCGCCGGTAGCATAGGCGGGCTTCTCGCCAGCCGTTGACGTTGGGCGCCCGGGTGCGGCAGGTTGTCGCGCCCGGGCGTTTTTGCGCCGCCGCGCGCTCGCCGATGCGGAAGGGGCGGGCTGAATTATTGTCCGGTGGCTGTGCGTTAATTGTCGCATCTTTAGCGTGTGGCGTGTCCCATGCAGGGAGGAGGCCTTCATGGGCAAGAAGACCGAGCAGGAGAAGCAAGAGGAGTTCAGCCGTTTCTTCGATGGGCTAGTTGCAAAGGGCAGTGTGGACGAGGATGACCTTTGCAGACTGAGCGAGATACTGGAGGATGACGCGGCCAACAGCGGAGACGGGCTGATGCGCTTCTGTGTCAGCGCGGATGACCTGTTCTATGAGGATAAGGCCATGTGCTTTAAGGAGGAGGCTGAGGTCGCTTTCGAGAAACTCCTCGAGTGGAAGGTGGGCCGTCCGCAACTGGACCGCGTGACGGTCACCTCGTGGGAGACTGTGGGCGAGGGCGAGCAGCTGAGCGAGATGGTGGTAACCCAGGACGGCATCTACCAGTTCACGTACAGCGAGTTCTGGCCAATCGAGGGCAAGCTGTTCCGCATCGGCGAAGACCGATAGGCGGGGAGGGGAGTCAACATGAACGGTTTCCTGAAGGTCTGCATTACCATTCTGCTGGCGCCCGTCGTCATTCCGCTCATGATTGCCGGCCCGAGCGGCGAAAGCGCCGTTCTCGTCGGCGAGGATGACTGGGCCGCCATGAGGGAGACCCTGTACCTAGCGGGCATTCCTGGGATGACTGAGAGCCTCCTTGCGGGAACAGCCGAGAGCCAAAGGGATTGCGTGGATGCCTCTAGTCTGAAGTGGTAAAGACTCTTTCTGACCGCACCCGCCGCAAACAAGCCGCCGCGCCCTTCTCCGCTACCGCTCCTGGATCTGCTTGCCCGTGAGGTGCTCCACCTCGATGACGTAGAGCTGGGCGGCCTTGATGTTCTTTGAGACCTCCACCTCGACCTCCTCGGCGGAGGGGTAGTACTTGAGTGCAAGCTCGCGGATCTTCTGGACTGTGAGCTCAGGGTCGCTCACCAGGTGGCAGCGGCCGTAGACAACCGTGCTGCGCACGTAGGGCGCCCACTCGCCGGGCTTGTGGAACTCGCCGCCGTAGACGGTGAAGCAGACCTTGTCGCTCTTGGCCAGGGAGTCGACCTTGTGGCCCTGCTTGGCGCCATGGAAGTAGATGCGGTTCTCGCCTGCGTCATAGACAAAGTTGAGGGGCAGGGCAAAGGGGTAGCCGTCGTCTCCGTTCACGGCAAGGACGCCGCGCCTCTCGCTGATCAGCAGCTCGCGGGCCTCGTCATCGGTGATGGCGCGGTTCTTCCTGCGCAGGGGACGGAACTCCGTCATGACTCTTCTCCTCTGTGGGTCGGCTGGCTTTGCGGTCCATTGTCTCAAATCGGGCAAATCCCGGGGGAGGGCAAATTGCCCTTGCACGTCGTCCGGGCGGTGGCAAGACCCGCAACCACCTCAAGCCCAACCTCCTCCA
Organism: uncultured bacterium; assembly: GCA_905215465.1. GTDB lineage: Bacteria > Actinomycetota > Coriobacteriia > Coriobacteriales > Atopobiaceae > Paratractidigestivibacter. The sequence goes on from CAJMPT010000006.1 coordinate 72,516, forward strand.
GGCGTGCGAGTCCTACGTCGTGCTTGACTCCAAGGGCCGCCACGCCTGCGAGATGGGCCCCTACCTGCGCAGCCAGGGCTACCAGGTCGAAGTCATCGACTTCACCACGATGGCGGGCACCATTGGCTACGACCCCCTCAACAACGTGCGCTGGCGCGGCGGCCGGCCGCTCTCGCAGGACGTCATTGCCATCGCGAGCGCCATCTGCCCCAAGCAGGACATGGGCAGCGACCCCTTCTGGGGCCTTGCCGCGGCCAACTACCTGGCGAGCTACATCGCCTACGTGTTCGAGGCCCGGCCCGACGACGAGCAGAACATGGCCTCGGTGGTGAGCGTCTTCGAGCAGGCCTGCTCGGGCGACGCCGACGAGCTCTTTGCGGACCTGGCCCGCGAGGACCCGGACTCCTACGCCGTGGCGCTCTACCGCCGCGCCAGGGCCACGGCGCGCGCCGAGAAGATGCACGCCAGCATCATGGGAATCCTCGCAGCCAACCTCCTGCCGCTTGCGTTCGACGGTGCGCTTACGTCCTTCCGCAACCTCCACCAACTGGACTTTTACACGCTCGGCATCGAGAAGCGCGCCGTCTTCGTGACCATGGATGACCTCGACGACAGCCTGGTCCCGCTCACGAGCCTCTTTGTGCGCCAAGCCTTCTCGGCCCTGTGCGACTATGCCGACACGGAGTGCGAGGGCGGCCGCCTTCCGGTGCCCGTGCGCTTCATGCTGGACGACTTTGCCAACCTCACGCTGCCTGGCTTTGACCACGTGCTCTCCGTGGTGCGCAGCCGCGAGGTGAGCTGCACCGTCATCTGCCAGACGGTGAGCCAGCTCGTGGCGCGCTATGGCGAGGCCGAGGCCAACTCGATCATCGGCAACTGCGACCGTCAGCTTGTCCTTGGCTTCCAGGACGAGGCCACGGTCAGGTACTTCTCGCTGCGGGCAAACCGCACGCCATCGACCCTGCTTGAGACGACGCCCGGCAGCTGGTGGTACTTCGAGCGCGGACATCGCGGCACGTGCGAGCCGGCCTACGTGCTCGAGGGCCACCCGGCCTACGAGCAGTGCCTTGCGCTTGAGGATCTTGCGGCGTCGGGCGCGGTCATCGAGTGGGACGAGCCGGACGCCGAGGACGATCTGGGCTGCTTCTGCGTCGACCGGTGGGGCAACCTCATGGAGTGCGTGCGGTGCGAGCTGGGCGGACGCTGCCTTGGCCCCAACGTCTCCTACGAGCAAAACTGGAAGGCCGCCCATGCCGCAGACGTCGCGTAAGGGGCAGGGCCGCGTGCCTGCGGTATCGTATCTGCACTCATCGAACTCTTGTGGGAGGACCCACGGCCCAGAACTTCTTTGACCTTCTCTACAACGGATACACCGGCGAGTACCAGCTCATGAGCTCTCTGTACCGCAACGGGCTGGGCGCGCTGCGCCCGCCCGCCGACATGGGCATCGACGTGGTCTCGCTCAACCTCAAGGCCCGCCTGAAGAACCCCGAGGTGGCGCCCGAGACCTTCTTCTTCCAGGTGAAGACCGCCGTCACCGACGTCTGCGAGGACGGCGAGAAGCCCGGCGCCATCACCACGGTCTACTTCAAGCTCAAGGCAAGCGAGGTGGACCTGCTTGCCCGCGGCCGCGACCGCGCGCTGTTCTGCTACGTCTACAACAGCGAGGCCAGCGCGCTGACCGACTCGTTTGAGGCGCCGTTCATGTGCTTCTGGATTGACGGCGAGCGCCTGGCGGCTCTGCGCGACGGCGGCGCGTTCTTCCGCGTGGAGGGCGAGACCAAGCTCACCCTTGCCTGTCAGCTTCGCAAGCCCGCGCACGAGTGGGGCCACTGGTACGCCGTGGTCGTCGGCGAGAAGGGCCAGCAGATTCCCGAGGGCTACCTGGGCGTCGTTGGCGGCTCGGGCAACCCCGCCTCCGACGGCGCCGACCACTACAGCGTCCGCGGGTACCTCGACCACGCGCGGGCGTAGAGGGCGGCGCCGCCGCTGGCTGCGCCGCTAATGCCGACCTGGGTATTCGCGCGTGGACACTCAAGTCGGTTTTTCTCGCCTAGAGACCAAGAAAGCCGACCTGGGTATCTGCCAATGGACACCCAGGTCGGCTTTTGTGGTTGCGGCCAGGACTCACGCGCGGCGCAATATGCCCTGAATTAATGTCCGGTCGCTGGTCTAACGTCCCTCGCAAAGCATCTATGAGAGAAGGGCAGGTGTTGTACTGCCGAAGGGATGAAGTATGAACTACGTCTGCGCCATTCCGTGCAACGACATGGGCGCGGGCACCTTTGGCGAGGACCTCGCCGATGCCATTGAGAGCGCGGCTGACTGGCTTGGCTGCGTGGTAGACGACAGCCTTGAGAGCGGTCGCGAGCTGCCGGCGATGACCTTTGGCCACAAGCCCAAGAACGGCGGAAAGGTGATCGCCGTTGCGGCATCGAGTTCACCTTCTAAGTCGAAGGGAGAGCAAGTGGTGAAGACCATTGCAGAGATAGGCGCCATAGCCGTTGGCATTCTCATTGCCGACGCCATCACGGCCGCGATTAAGAAGCGGCACAAGTAACGCTGCTGGTCAGGGACGGGATTCTAGATGGTTTGGAGGAAGATATGAGATGGGGTGAGTTCGCATTTCTGGTCGTGGCGTTCACGATTACGAAGCTCATATTTAGGAAGTGGAAGTAGCGTTGCGCGAGGATTAAGCGGCAGCGAAGATTATTCCAAAAAAGTCCTTGCACAGGCTTGGGGAGTCCTGTAATCTATCCCTTGCTGCAACCCCAGCAGCGAGTCACCAAGCTTCGGGCGTTTAGCTC